>CAYNXV010000001.1:0-11698 GCA_964401245.1 uncultured Bifidobacteriales bacterium
AATTGCCTCTGAAGATGCTTCGACTCGCATTGGTTTACCAGAAACAAAATTAGGCATAATTCCTGGCTTTGGCGGTTGCGTTCGATTACCTAGATGTTTGTGGTAGCCTGCCTGGGAAGAAAGCAGAAGTTTAGGATTACAAAATAATGTCCAACTATTTATTAACAGAGGCAGGCCCAACCTAGTCCGGATCAACACTCCGAAGATATGTTCTAACCTGGTGCCGGAACTGATCATAGCTCAGTTTAAGACGTTGGGAAGCCTCCTTCTGGTTACCGGAACTTTCCTCCAAAGCTCGAACCAATAACTGACGTTTGAAAGCCACCACCTGTTCCTCATACCCGCTTTCACTCGGCATGCGCGACCCGGAAATTTCCGGTGGGAGGTCTTCCACCGAAATGACTTCGTCCAAGGAGTAGCAACAGCACCGTTCCACGACATTTTTCAGTTCCCGGATATTCCCCGGCCAGTGATACTCCTGCAAACGTTTCATAGCGTGAGGACTAAAACTTGCGGCCTCCAGATTTGGAATTTCCTCCTTCAAAACCTTTACGAAATACTCGACCAGGAGAGGGATTTCCTCCCTTCTATTACGAAGTGGGGGCAATTCCAAGGTGGCGAAGGCCAACCTGTCATATAAATCCGCCCTGAAGTCCCCGCTCGATATAAGTGCTTCCAGATCCGCGTTGGTCGCGCTCACTATGCGTACGTCAACCTTGATGGTCTCGTTGCCCTTCAGTCTTTGAAATTGCTGGTACTCGACTACACGGAGAATTCGTTCCTGGAAGGTCGGGCTCATGTTCCCCACCTCGTCCAAAAAAAGGGTTCCGCCATTTGCCTGTTCCAACTTGCCGGAATACCGACGGTCGGCTCCGGTGAAGGCCCCCTTTTCGTGGCCATATATCTCGGCCCCCGACAACTCGTCGTTGAAACCGGCACAATTCAAAGCGACGAAAGTCCTCTCCGCCCTCGGACTCCGGTCATGGAGATTCCGGGCAATCAACTCCTTGCCCGTACCCCGCTCACCCCGGATCAAAACGGGCCGGGGAAGGCGGGCCACTCTCTCCAATTGCTGAAGCAGTGTTACCATGGCCGGTGATGAGGCGATTCCTGGAAACATGGTTGATAATTATATCAAAAACCGTAGGAAATGTGTGATCCCGATCGGAATTGCCAGGCTTTTTCAAAAAAGTGGTGATTTTCACCAATGAGTGGCGTAATTCACCATCGAAAAATGTTAAGATTTATGTTTTCAAGACGATTTTATGAATTCCGATTGGCACAATAATCGCGTTAACCTCCTTACAAACCTGTACACCCGATAAGGAGGCCGGTCATGGGCATACTCAAGCGTTTAAAGGAAATCATCGAAGGTAATATCCACGAGCAACTGGATAGGGTAGACGATCCTGAAGCCCGGATCAATCAGATTCTCAGGGACCTCGAAACCGGTTTGGTTGAATTACGACAAACATTGGCCAATGCCATGGCCAACCATCATATCAGCCTCCAAAACCGAGATAACCTGGTAAAAGAAGCCCAGGAATGGGACGACCACGCCGCCCGTGCGCTCAAAGCCGGTGACGAACCCCTAGCGCTGAAAGCCCTGGAAAAAAAACTGTATTACAAAAATAGAATTCATATGGCCGAGGAACAGGTCGCAGATGACGCCGCGCTTGTCGAACAGATAAGAGGTGACCTGCTCCGGGTGGAGGAGCGATACCACGAAGTCCGAGTCCGCAGAGACACGCTGGTTGCGCGCAATCGCAGTGCCTCCGCTAGAGGACGAGTTTTGGGAGCCACCGACAAGTTAGAGGGTCGATTACCCGGATTGGGCCATGCCGACGATGCAGTGCGCCGGATGGATGATTTGGAAACAAAGCTGGATCATACCTATGCCCAATATCAGGCCCGGGTACAATTGGCTACCGAAGGGATTGCGGGCGACGTCGAGCGTCAGGTAAAGGCGCTCAAGGCCAAGGAGGACTTAGACGCTGAAATGGCCTCGCTAAAAGCGAGAATTTCGAGAACGGATTCCCAATCCAGTGGCGATACGAGTCCGTACAATGGCTGACGGAAGAACGAGGGCGGAGCAACGGAGGAGATTATGGCGCTAGGGTTTCTTTTACCGGAATGGTTGCGTGAGTTCCTGATTTTTTCGGTCCAAAGGTCTCAGCTACCCTATACCATTATCCTGTTATGCCTGCTCGTGTACTGGGTTCTGGTGATTGCCGGGGCTTTCGATATCGAGTTTTTCGGGGTGGATGTCGACGCGGATTTGGAAACACCCGAGGGCCCATTCCAATGGCTCCTTTCTCTATTCAACATCGGCGAGCTGCCAGTAATGGTGATCATATCTTTCATGATATTGGGACTTTGGACCACTGCCATGATCACGGGCATGTTTATGCCGGAAGGAGTATCCTGGCTTTTCCGGCTGGCTTTATTGCCGGCCAATATCATCATCGGAGCGATGCTGGCATTGCCTTTAATAAAGCCGGTAGCCTGGCTGTTCCGCCAGAACGCGGCATCCCGGGAGATAATCAGGGAGGAAGGAAGCCTGGCAAACCTGCGCTCCTCTCTCGAACCTGGATTTATGGGCCAGGCGCTGATAAACCGAAGGGGAACCCCCGTGATTCTTAATGTGAAACTGGCGGAGGGAGAAGCATCCCTCAATTCGGGTTCCGAAGTAGTTGTCCTTGCCAAAGAAGGTGATTTTTACCGCGTCAAAAGGTTCAGCTGAACCGCAAATAGGAGATAAAACCATGTTAGATAATTTCATCAACCTCATTGGGGGACTGGGAGCCGTGCTGGCCATCATCAGCGTTTTGCTGTTCTTCGGCATCATGGCTTTCGTAGTCAAGCTTTTCAAAAAGGTTCCCCAGGGTCAGGCCATTGTCCGGACCGGTTGGGGTAAGCCTAGAGTCAGTTTTACCGGCATGTTCGTCATACCAGTCCTCCACCGCATGGAAGTCATGGATATAAGCGTCAAAAGGGTTGATATAGATAGGATGAAGGAGGATGGGCTGATTTGCCGCGACAACCTTCGAGCGGATATTAAGGTGACCTTTTTCGTCGGAGTTAATAATACCGAGCAGGATGTGCTCAAAGTGGCCCAATCCCTGGGGGTTTCCAAGGCGAGCGATCCACAGGCATTGCGCGATTACTTCGATTCCAAGTTCTCGGACGCCCTGAAAACAGCGGGGAAACAGTTTGACTTCGTTGACCTTTATGAAAAGCGCAATGGTTTTCGCAGCGCCATTCTGGGAGAAATTGGAACCGATCTGAACGGCTACCATCTCGACGATGCCGCCATCGACTATCTTGAGCAAACCGCCTTGGAGCATTTGAATACCAAAAACATTCTCGATGCCGAGGGAATCAAGAAGATCACGGAATTGACTGCAGCCCAGAACATCCTGGCGAACAATATTCGCAATGAAGAGAAAAAAGTCATAACCAAACAGGACGTGGAAGCGCGGGAAGCCATCCTGGAACTGGAAAGGCAATTGGCGGAAGCGGAGGAAAAACAACGTCGCGAGGTTGAATCGGTGAAGGCAAGGGAAGTCGCCGAAACCCGTAAAATCCAGGAGGAGCAACGTCTCAAATCCGAAAGAGCTCGCATAACCAGCGACGAGGAAATCGCCATCGCTGAGGAGAACAAGGACAGGCAAATCATTGTCGCCCAAAAGAACAAGGAACGTACCGACGCCGTAGAAACTGAAAGAGTGAAGAAGGATCAGGAATTGGAAGCGACGGAGCGAATAAAGGCAGTAAGTCTGGCCGACATCGAAAAGGACAAGGCCATCGAAGTGGAAAAGAAGAACATCCAATTCATCATAAAGGAACGGGTGGTGGTGGAAAAGGCCGTAGTGGTCGAAGAGGAGAAAATCAAAGATACCCGCGAATGGGCCGAGGCGGATCGTATCAAAAAGGTCGCCATTACCGGAGCCGAACAATTGGCTGAGGAGGCGCTCATAGCCGAAGTGAAGGCTGCCGACGCCAAACGCCAATCAGCGGAGCTCTATGCCAAGGAAATCATCATCAAATCGGAAGCCGAAAGGGAAGCTAGCGCGCGCAAGGCCGAGGCTATGAAGCTTTTGGCCGAAGGACAAGTGGCCGAGGTGGCTGCACCTGGATTGGGCAAGGCCAAGATACAGGAAGCCATGGCCGACGCCCTGCAAAAAGAAGGGACGGCGGAAGCAACTGTAATAGAACGCAAGGGATTCGCTGCAGCCACGGTCACCGAAAAACAAGGAACCGCAGAAGCTGCGATCATCCAGAAAAAAGGCACCGCTGAAGCCAACATCATGCACGCCAAGTACCACAGCGAAGCGGAAGGTATCAAGGAAAAGGCCGACGCCATGAAAATACTGGACGCCGTCGGAAAGGATCACGAGGAGTTCAAGCTCAAGCTCGACAAGGAACTCCAGGTCGATCTGGCGGGCATAGATATGCAGCGTCAACTGGCGGAATCGCAGGCAGAAGTCATACGTGAAGGCCTCAGAACCGCCCGCATAGACATAGTGGGAGGCGAAAGTACGTTTTTCGAGCAAATCGCCGGGGCCATCACCAAGGGGAAAACCTGGGATCGCATGGTCGACAATTCCGCTGTGCTCAGAGACGTGAAGGACACCTTCTTCAATGGCGACGGAGAATACTTCAAGTCCCAAATGAAAAAGTTCGTGGAGCAATTCGCTATCAGCTCGGACGACGTGAAGAATATGAGCGTGGCAGCCTTGCTTGCCAAGATGGTCCAGCTCGCGGATGACAAAAAGGATCGTACCGCCTTGCAATCCATGCTTTCGGTGGCCGACGGGATGGGAATGGGAGGCAAAAAAGGCTTCTCACTGCTGGGATGAGCGCGGAGACCAAGCAACCCGTAGAAGTCCTCGAACAGGGCACCTACGAGATTATCCAGGCACGCCTGCGGGAACAGACCGAAAACCTGCGGCAGCGCCTGGATAATCTCAATTCGGCTCGTAAGGAGGTTTTCGGGTCCATCGAAACGACCTTGCTCGGTAACTCCCGGCTCACCACCGAGTATAATTGCAAGCCACGGGATATGGTTAGCATCGGGTCCCGCTTCCTGTTCGGCTTCAATATCCATATGGGCCTGAAAAGCGTCACCCGCCCGGAAGACGTGTTTTCCATTTATCGCTACTCGGAACAGGAGTTGCTCCCCGATAGTCTTGACGTCATCAATGACCCGAGATTCCAGGAAAATTTTCAGGATCTGTACAAGTACTACAAAGACACCGCCTTTAAGCGCTTTTCTCGCCAAGGACCCTTTCTTTTCATGGTGTTCCGGGTCGGCAAAGTTGTATCCGACATCAAGGTCTTCAAATGGCTGGTAGAAGGGGAGAACCTGCGCTACGTGGACAATCGGTCCGAGAGCGAATACAGGTACCCGTCTCAGCATGAATTCGAATGGACCCGCACCCACCGGGATCGCCATCGTAGCGGCCGCCATCCTCACGTAAGCATCGAGGATAAGGTCTTTGTCGAAACCGTCGGGGGTAATCTCACCGTCAAAATCGAGGACAATACCGATGATGGAGAGGGGGTTTTCAGCGAACCCGTGGTCAACGCCGATCAAACACTGGACGATGCGGAGATCTTTTACGCCTCTCTGGGAAACCTCATCCTCATGAAAATCCGGCCCTACCTTGAGGAGAAATACCGCTATTTCGTTTTCAGCCAGAAGACCCGGACCTGCCTCAGAATGGACGGTATCGAAAAGGCCTGCGTACTTTTGCCGGACGACCACGGTATCATCTTCTCCAACGGCTATTTTCTACAAAATGGAGAGGCCAAGGTATTCGAAAACCCGGCTGCGGACATGCTTTTCGATCGCCGTGTCGCAAGTCCCAATGGCGAAGATACCTTGTTCGCCTTCCATGATCGCCAAACGGGCGCTTATAATTTGTTGAGCTACAATCTCATTGAACAAACGGTCGAAATCCCCATAACCTGTCACGGCTTTACGCTTTTCGAGAATGGGGTGATGTTGGTATTCCGCGACTCCGGCGAATCTCAGAAGCACCATATGGTTCAGTTCTGGAGAACGCCTTTCACCGGATCGTCCCATATTCTCACATCGGAGGAGACCACTTCGGAGGCCCACCGCTTTCTGCTGAAACTGGGCAACAAGGACGTCGTACGGGCCATGGCCGAATGCAGGGAATTGATTACCCTGGTGGTGAAAGGCGAATCCTACGCCGACGTCTATGCTGACCTGGTTCGCAAATCCGGAACAATCCTCGACACCTATTTCTGGCTCGGAGACGAAAAGGCCGAAAACCTTGCGGCTGCGGTTTCCTCCTTACGGGATACGAGTAAACAGGCCTTGGATGAATTCGAAAAAGTCAGACGGGTTCGAATCCATACAACCCAGGAGATTCACCGCGTTTCCGAAGTCTGCCGCAAGACTCTGGCCGCCATCGCAGCGACCGCATTTTCCGAAATGCAGGAGTTTGTGGATAATCTGGGAAAACTGCGCACATTGCGGGGGGAGACAATCACCCTGAAGAATTTGCGATATGCGGACCTACCCCAAATCGAAGGGCTTGAAAAGGAGATTGCGGAGGCGCTGTCCCACCTCAGCCGGCGCTGCGTCGAATTCCTCCTGCAGCCCGATTCCCTCGATGGGTACCGTACATCCATTCAGGAGGTGGAATCACAAATCCCCGCCATCGCGAAGGTTGCCGAAGCCGATGAACTCGATAAGCGGCTTGTGCAAAGCGGATCCGAACTGGAACTCCTTATCGATATCGTCTCCAATCTTAAAATAGACGATACTACCCAGAGCACTGAAATTGTCGACCGCATCAGCAGCCTGTTTGCGGAGCTCAACAAGTGCAAGGCTTTGTTGCGCAATCGGCGCCAGCAACTTGCGGGTGTCGAGGCCGCGGCTGAGTTCAACGTGCAAATGAAGCTGCTTGGCCAATCAGTGGTGAATTTTCTCGACTTGGCCGAAACACCCGAGCGGTGCGATGAATCGCTTTCCAAGCTCATGGTGCAGCTGGAAGACCTGGAAGGCAAAGTAGCGGGATTCGACGAGTTTCTAGATGAAATTGGTCGTAAACGGGAAGAAATTTACGGGGCCTTCGAAAGCCGCAAGATCCGGATTGTCGAGGATCGCAACCGTCAGGTGCAATCCTTGGAGCGTAGCGCCGAACGTATTCTCAAAAGCGTGGCAAATAAAGTGTCCCACATGGCCACCCCGGTGGAAATTAATGGGTACTTCGCCTCAGACCTCATGGTGGATAAGGCCCGCAGTCTTATAAAGCAGCTGAGAACCCTGGGCGATCAAATCAAAGCCGATGGAATCGAAGCCAAGCTCAAGGCCTTGCAGGAGGAAGGACAACGCCAACTCAAGGATAAGCTCGATTTATACGAAGAGGGACAGGATGTCATCAAGCTGGGACGACATCGCTTCAGCGTCAATCGACAACCTTTGGAATTGACCACGGTACTCAAAGACGATGAATACTGGTTCCACCTGGGCGGAACCCGCTATTTCGAAAAAATCGAAGACTCTGCGTTTTTAGCCACCCGGCCGGTTTGGGTGCAAACTCTGGTCAGCGAAAATGACTCCGTGTACCGCGGAGAATACCTGGCATGGCAATTCCTCAAACAGGCCAGGGCCGGTCGCCTTTCGGGCCCTGACGGCGCACTCCTTTCCTGGGTGGAGGCCAGCGGATTGCGCGGCGAATTTCTGATGATTGTCCTGCATACCTTTATGGCCGGACGATATTCCGAAGGATACGTGAAAGGCCAACACGATGTGGATGCAGCCCGGATTCTTGAAGCCCTGCTTCCAATGGTGGCTTCGGCTGGACTGATGGTCCATACCAGTGCTGCTAGAACTGCCGGGCTTTACTGGTGGCATTTCCGCTTCGACCCCATAAAGCGTGATTTGATGGAAAATCGCTTGCGGGGCCATGCGGAAATCCTGTCGGTCTTTCCGGATGCTCCGGGCTCGCATGTTTATCGGGAAGAAATCCAAAAGTATTTGATCCCGGTTCTTGAGGAGGATGCCCTCTTCTTGGAATCCGGGAGTAGCGTCGAATCCCTTAGCACCGAAGCCGCGGGCTTTATTTTCGATTGGCGGATCTCAAGCGTATTGCGTCCGCCCGTTGACGCTGAAACCGCGGGCCTCTTGGAAGCCTTCGGAGATTCACTTCGCCTGAAAGGTCGATTGGCCGGATTTGAGAATATGCTCAAAGACCTCTCGGACCATCCCCGCGAAGCATTTTTACTGGCTCGCCATTGGCTTGCCGCAACCGCCGCCTCCCGCCCGGATAAAACTGGCTGGCAAAGCAGAGTGGATGAGTCCTGCCTCTGGGCTTTACTGGGGGGAATGGAACCCGGGCAGAAATCGGGTGCCTCCATGCAGGTCGAAGTGATTGGCATGCTGGGTGAACACAAGCAAATCGTAGATGGTCGCTATAATCTCGCTTACGATGATTTCGTGCAAAGATTGCTGGGATTCGAGAATGAAACCGTTCCCCGTTTTCAGGATTTTGAATCGCTTAGAAAGCAGCTTTCCGACGAAAAATCGGCTTCGTTGCGGCTCGATGAATTCAAACCCAGGGTTTTGGGCAGCTTCGTACGCAATCGGCTCATCGACAAAGTCTATCTACCCCTGATTGGCGACAACCTCGCCAAACAAATGGGCGTCGTGGGCGACAAACGCCGTACCGATTTGATGGGATTACTGCTCCTAATCTCCCCGCCCGGATACGGAAAAACCACACTTATGGAATACGTTGCCAGCCGCCTTGGCCTGGTTTTCATGAAAATAAACGGTCCTGCCTTGGGGCATGAAGTCACCAGTCTCGATCCTTCACAGGCTCCTAACGCGAGCGCGGCCCAGGAAGTCGACAAACTGAACCTTGCCCTGGAGATGGGCGACAATGTCATGATTTACCTCGATGACATTCAGCATTGTCATCCCGAGTTTCTGCAGAAATTCATAAGCCTCTGCGATGGACAGCGGAAAATGGAAGGCCTGTGGCGAGGTAAGACGCGTACTTATGACCTACGCGGTCGCAAAGTCGCGGTGGTAATGGCCGGAAATCCCTATACTGAAATCGGAGAGACGTTCCGCATCCCGGATATGTTGGCTAATCGTGCGGACACCTATAATCTTGGCGACATCATCGGGGAGAATACAGGGCATTTCGAGCTCAGTTATATCGAGAATGCAATGACATCCAACGTAGTTCTCCAGTCTCTGAACAACAAAAGCCGACAGGATCTCTTTCCCATGTTGCAGTTGGCCACAAATGGGAGTCGCGAGGGTCTGGAGTTCGAAGGTGCCTTCAGTGCGGAGGAGACCCAGGAAATCGTGGGAGTCCTCAAAAAAATGATCAGGGCCCGTGACGTCATTTTAAAAGTAAACCTCGAATATATCCGTAGTGCATCCCAAAGCGACGCATACAGGAGCGAACCCAGCTTCAAACTCCAGGGATCCTACCGGAACATGAACAAAATAGCGGAGAAGATTCTTCCCGTGATGAACGATTCCGAGTTCGAAGCTTTATTGGCTGGGCATTATGAGGGAGAAAGTCAGACACTGACGGCAGGTGCGGAAGCGAATTTGCTCAAGTTCAAGTCCCTGAATGGCGTCTTGACCAAGGATGAGGCAGTTCGGTGGAAAGAAATATGCGAGTCCTTCAAGGCGCAAAATAAAGTTAAGCAACTTGGAGGCGACGCCATGGGGGCGATGCTGGGAGAAGTCATGACACTTGGAACCCGCCTGGGTGATATCGGCTCCATTCTGGAAAAAGGCATAAATAATACAGGCGAACCTCGCATTCTTCGTCAGGAAATCGATTTGGGATGGGTGGAAAAAAACTACGACATGGGATGGGACACCATCAAGTTTGAAATGGGAGATTGGATTGAAAGTCCGGAATTCTGGAAACGAGTTCGTTATTATGTCAGAACCATCCAACCTATTGTCCAGGAACTGGAACCCCTGCGCCGAACCCTTCTTGAAACCCCTATCGAAAATTGGCCCGCCGGTGAACAGGGCGAAAAATTAGAAGGTTTCAGACAAACCATGAATCGCATCCTTTGGACATATGGTGGCATGGTCAAGCTGCTGCGAATGGCTGGAAAAAAGTGACCCTAGTACCCATGAATAAGCGCAATGCCAGAAATGAGCACCCTAAGTACCCGGCTTGGATTTAGCCATCTCCCTAACGAAAGGAAACACTATGAAATGCGCCAAATGTAAATCCCAAATGGATAAAATCGGTTACATGGGGATCGAAGTGGATAGATGTAAATCCTGCTTTGGTATGTGGTTCGACGTGAATGAATTGCAGGATATTCTCAAACTAAAAGGCGGAACGGCCGTGGATATCGGCAATGAGTGGGAATTCAAAAATTCAAGCCAGATTGAAGATTACAGTTGCCCTGAAGATGGTTTCAAAATGATCAAAATGGTGGATCCAAAGCAAAGCCACGTTTGGTACGAATCATGTGGGCATTGTAAGGGTATTTTTTTGGATGCCACGGAGTTGAAAAAATTGAATGAAAGAACCCTGGTTTCGCTTTTCAAATCCATTACGGCGCCCGAAAGAAGAATTTGAATATCGAATAGAAGACTACTTGCGAACATTGCAGTTCTAGCGGTTCCGCGAACATTCCCTGCAGAAGGAAGCTTAGATTGACATAGGCCGCATTCACGTTCTCCTTTTGGTAAATATGCACTATGTTGCCGGATGCGCCGAAACGCAGGCGTACCGGCCCAAAAGGATCCATTTTCTCGTGGCAGGGGACTGGCAATGCGAATTCATCCCTTTCCGGATACTTGTTATATTCCTTAGCACTCCAAAACCTCTAGTTCCGGTGTCGCCATGCTCATATTTCGGATCGTATCTCTATGCCTGCTTTTCTGCCTCACCCAATCCTTCGCCGAGCCGCCGCGTAACCTTACCTCCGGTGAAATCCATCTCGCCCTCCGCAAGCTCAAGGTCCTGGGCACGGTACTCTATGTGGCGGCCCATCCCGACGACGAAAACACCCGCCTTCTTTCGTATTTCGCCGGAGAAAGGCTATTGCGCACCGGATACCTTTCCCTCAATCGCGGCGAGGGCGGGCAGAATCTTATCGGCCCGGAATTGGGCACGCTCCTAGGTGTCATCCGGACGCAGGAATTGCTGCGAGCCCGCTCCATCGACGGGGCGGAACAGTTTTTCACCCGGGCCATCGATTTCGGTTACTCCAAGTCGTCGGAAGAAAGTCTTTCCAAATGGGGGCACGAAGAAATCCTCTCCGATGTGGTGCGGGTAATCCGGAAATTTCGTCCCGACGTCATCGTAACCCGATTCACTCCCGAAGTGGGTGGGCATGGACACCACCTCGCATCGGCCATGCTGGCGAAGGAGGCTTTCGTCGCGGCCGCCGATTCGACCCGCTTCACCGATCAGCTTAGGGAGCTTCGACCTTGGCAGGCCCGGCGGGTTTATTGGAATGCATGGCGACCGGGGGAGAGAACGGATTCGGCTTCGCTGCTGGGAGGG
This sequence comes from uncultured Bifidobacteriales bacterium, assembly GCA_964401245.1. Lineage (GTDB taxonomy): Bacteria > Fibrobacterota > Fibrobacteria > UBA11236 > UBA11236 > JBGTHM01. The sequence goes on from CAYNXV010000001.1 coordinate 11,541, forward strand.
ATTGACGGCGGTATTTTCAATCCCATATTGGGAGAATCTTATTCCGAAATCGCGGCGCGGAGCCGTAACAGCCATAAGAGCCAGGGATTCGGAACCATTCCCGTGCGAGGGACGGAGCCGGAAAAGTTCCAATATCTCGCGGGCGACAGCGTGTCGGG
>CAYNXV010000001.1:11798-20156 GCA_964401245.1 uncultured Bifidobacteriales bacterium
TGTCGAGGCCGCCGCTGATGCTCCCTCCACGCCTGCGGGCGGAACCTTCTCCCTGCGTTTCACCGCAGTGACCCGCTCGCTTCCGGGATGGACGTTGGAAAAAATCTCGCTTCCAATCGGAAAGGGAAAGGCGAAGGATACCCTGATCAATGTTACCCTCGCGAAAAACATTCCGTTCGTATTGAATAGGACTATAACAATTCCCGGCGATGCCGAGCCCACCCATCCCCGGTGGTTGCGGCAAGAGTCCGGAACCGAACGTTATCGAATTGACAAGCCGGATCTTATTGGTGAGCCTCAGGACCCGCCGGCCCTGAGCATTGGTTGGGTTTTGCGGAAGGGAAAGACCCGTCTGCACGGGCAGGCGCAGGTGGAATATGTTTACCTGGACAAGGTGCATGGCGAAGTCATCGAACCGTTCGTCATTTCGCCTCCGGCCGTGGTGAAGTTCGCGGAAGGGGTTTCCTTGTTTCCCGGCGAAGGAACGAAAGAAGTATCCGTTGTGGTTTCGGGCCTGGCAGAAGGCGTGAAGGGCCAAGTGAAACTGAATCTGCCCAAGGGTTGGAAATGCGAGCCGCAATCCCGTGCATTCTCGTTTCCCGAAAAAGGGGCAGAAAGCCGATTCGTATTTTCCGTAACGCCTCCGCAGGGTGAGTCGCGCATTGTCGCCAAGGCGGAACTGACGGTGGGTGGCAAAAAGACGGGGCGGAGCCGGGTCGAAGTGGATTACCGGCATATTCCCAAGCAAACCCTCTTTTTCCCCGCAGAGGCGGACTGGGTGAAAACGGTGATCCGCTCGGGTAAGGAACATATCGGATATGTGGAGGGCGCGGGCGATGCCGTTCCCGAAAATCTGAGGCAATTGGGATACAAGGTGACCCTGCTCGGCGCTACCGATTTGGACGGCGACCTCTCGCGTTACCATGCCATCGTGGCGGGGGTGCGGGCCTTCAATGTGCGCAAGGATTTGGTCGCGAAACGGAAGAAGATCATGGACTATATCGCAGAGGGCGGCCGCTTTATCGTTCAGTATAACGTGAGTATGTCGCTGCTGACGGAGGAGATGGGCCCTTATCCCTTCAAGCTGTCGCGTGACCGCATCACGGTGGAAGAAGCCCCTTTGGAAATCCTCAACCCCAAGCATCCCTTTTTCGCAGGGCCGAACCCCATTTCCGCAGCCGATTTCAAGGACTGGGTGCAGGAGAGGGGATTATATTTCGCGCAAGATTGGGATAAGGCCTATGAGCCTTTGCTGCGGGGCAACGATCCGGGCGAAGAGCCTTCCGAGGGAATGTTGTTGTTCGCCCGTCACGGCAAAGGCGCCTTCGTGTATACCGGTCTGTCGTTTTTCCGCCAATTACCCGCGGCCGTTCCCGGTGCCTACCGGCTTTTTGCCAACATGCTTTCCGCGCCATTGGATAATCCCACCGAGTTGCCCACTGAGTTACCGATGCAAGGGCCGGGAAAGGCTTCCGGAAAGGCTCCGCAATGAACGGAAAGCGCGAAGAAGATGAGGCGCAATCCGCCGAAGAGGTGCGGGTCGAAAATGCCGGACTCCCTCCCTTTGTCCGTAGTTGGGGCATGTTCTATGCTCTGGTCATAATAAACTTGCTTGTTCTCATTCTGCTTTTCTACGGAATCCAGGTCTATTTCGCATGAGTATTCTCGACTGGTCCATACTCGTAGGTTCCCTCGTTTTCATCGTAGTTTATGGCCTATGGAAGGGTCGCGGACAAAAGGATTTGAAGGGATATATCCTGGCCGGCAACCAGTCGCGCTGGTATATCGTGGCCTTTTCCGTGATGGCCACCCAGGCCAGCGCTATCACCTTTCTGTCGACGCCGGGTCAGGGGTATGTCGATGGTCTCGGTTTCGTGCAGATTTATTTCGGGCTTCCCATCGCCATGGTCATATTATGCCTGACCTTGGTTCCCCTGTACCATCGTCTCAAAGTCTACACCGCCTACGAGTTTTTGGAAAAACGCCTGGACCTTAAAACCCGGATATTGACCGGCGGATTATTCCTCCTGCAAAGGGGATTGGCGGCCGGATTCACTCTGTACGCACCGGCGCTCATCCTCTCGGTCATTCTGGGGTGGAGCATTCATGTCACCACAGTAATCATGGGTGGCCTGGTCATCGTATACACTTTTCTCGGCGGCTCGAAGGCGGTGAGCCAGACCCAGTCGCAGCAATTGCTCATCGCCTTGGGAGGCATGTTCATCGCCTTCATCGTGATTCTCCGATTGCTGCCGGAGGAGATTTCGCTGGTGGACGCCTTGCATGTGGCGGGAAAGGCGGGGCATCTCGACGCCATCGATTTGAAATTCGATATGAACAACCGGTATACCGTCTGGACCGGCATTCTGGGCGGGCTCTTTCTGTCGCTTTCCTATTTCGGCACCGATCAAAGCCAGGTTCAGCGATACCTGGGAGGGCGTTCCGTAGGCGAAAGCCGCATCGGTCTTTTATTCAATGGTCTCATCAAAATCCCCATGCAATTCTTCATTCTCTTCGTGGGGGTGATGGTTTTCGTCTTTTATCAATTCACGGCACCGCCGGTTTTCTTCAATAACGCCGCCGTTGCATCGGTAACGGCATCGGAGCATGGCGAATCTTTCCGCGCCCTGGAAAACCGCCACGAGGCGTTCTTCCTGGAAAAGCGGGAATCGACCCATGCCATGCTGGCCTCTCTCCGTGAAGGAGACGACCGCGAAACCGTCCGTCATCAGCAGCGGGTGGGTGCCTTGCGCGATTCCCTCGACGCCGTACGCACCGAGGCCGTAGGCGTGCTGCGGGAAAACGATCCGAAGGTAAGCGCCAGCGACACCAATTACATCTTCCTCGCCTTCGTGACCCGATATCTGCCCGCCGGCGTACTCGGCATCGTGCTGGCGATGATTTTCGCCGCGGCCATGTCTTCCATCGCCGCCGAACTCGCGGCGCTATCATCCACCACCCTGGTTGATGTATACAAGCGCCTTTTCAAAAAAGACGGCACGGACAGGCATTACCTTGATATGTCGCGTTTCTTCACCCTGGCTTGGGGTGTATACGCGGTATTTTCCGCGCAAATCGCGGCGCGCATGGGATCGCTGATTGAAGCGGTGAATATAGTGGGTTCCTTGTTTTATGGAACCATTCTGGGTATTTTCGCCCTGGCGTTCTATGCGCGGCGTATGGACGGCACTTCCGCCTTCATCGGCGCCTTAATGTCGGAGTCTTTGGTAATCCTACTTTACAATACCACCGAAATCGCCTTTCTCTGGTTCAACCTGATTGGAACCGCGGGCACGATAGCATTCGCCATGTTGATTAATTCGATGCGCCGGACACGAATAAGGACGACAACGTGAACTTCGCCTAAAAATTCACTAGGTTTACTATTCATCCCAGGTTTGTTGACAGCATCCATCACCCATCCAAGGAGGAATCCATGTCAAGTTCATTAAATATTCCGTTTTCCGCAGTCTGGAAGGCTGGTATCTTCGCCGTAGCCGCTGCCGGACTGGCCATTGGCCAGCCCGCTGTGGAATTGCCCCGGACCAGCCCCAAGGCTACGGTTTCACAAACTTTCGGATACACCAATGCCACCGTGACATACAGCCGCCCGGCGGTTAACGGCAGGGTCATTTGGGGCGAATTGGTTCCCCATGAAAAAGTCTGGCGCGCGGGCGCGAACGAAGCCACCACGGTCGAATTCGATACCGACGTCAAGGTGAACGGCGAAGCGCTTCCCAAGGGAAAATATTCCCTGCACATCCTGCCCACCGAAACGGAGTGGACTTTCATCTTCAACAAAGAGAACGAAGCCTGGGGCTCCTATTCCTACGACGAGAAGAAGGACGCCTTACGCGTGAAGGTGAAAACCTCGGAGGCGCCTCATAAGGAACGACTGGAATTCGGTTTCGAAGACTTGACCGACAGTAGCGCCGTCTTTTTCGCCCATTGGGAAAAACGCAAGGCCGCGTTGAACCTGGTAGTGGAAGTGGTGGAAACCGCCAAGGCCAAAATCAAAGCGGGCATGCCTAATGCCAAGGCCGACGACGCCTATACCCCCTTGAACGCTGCCCGGTTCTATTGGGCGCACAATGTGGATCGCAAGCAGGCGATGGAATGGGTGGAGAAATCCATCAAGATAAAGCCGCTGCGCGCGAATCTCTGGTTCAAGGCTGAAATGTTGGCGGACGAGAAAAAATTCAAGGAAGCCCAAAAAGCCGGAAAGAAAGCGCGTGAAGTCGCCGCAAAGGATCCCGAGGGTAAAACCTATTTAACGGCAATCGATAAGAAAATCGCCGAATGGGAAGCCGCCGGTAAGAAAGATAAAACGGAAAAAAAATAAACCGGAATCCGGTTTATAGTCCTGCTTCGCTTCCATCCCCTTTCGGTTTTTCCGCCGGAAGGGGATTTTTAATTCCATCCCCCAATTTCCATCAGTGAGACTTCGCTCAATCCGCAGGTTCCGTCTTCTGACGCAGCATTCCTTTCAATTCGGCGATTTCCACCCTAAGTTCCCGCATTTCGGCATGTACATCCGTTTCGATATGTTCGCGGGCTTTATCCACCGCACTTAAGGTGTCCTTATGTTCCGCATCGGAAAAAGTGTGCATGGCGTTGACTATGACCGCGATGAAGAGATTGAGCATGGTGAATGTCACGATGAGGATGAACGGGACAAAGAATAGCCAAGCATAGGGATAGGTTTGCATTACGGGGCGTGCGATGCCCATCGACCAGCTTTCCAAAGTCATAACCTGGAACAGCGTATAGAGAGAACGACCGAGATCGCCGAACCAGACGGGAAAAGAATGGCTGAAAAGCTTGGTGGCGATAACCGCGAAAACGTAATAGACCAACATCAACACCAGGACGATGGAGAGCAAGCCGGGTACGGCGGACATCAGCGCGCCCACCACCCGGCGCATGGAAGGCACTATCGTGAGTACCCTAAGCACTCTCAGGATACGCAAAGCCCTGAGCACGGAGAAGGGGCCTGTGGCGGGGAAGAGGGCGATTCCCACCACGATGAAATCGAAAAGGCTCCAAGGGTCGCGGAAGAACTTCAGGCGGTGCACATACAGGCGCAAGGCTATTTCCACCACGAATAGGGAGAGGATGGCCTTGTCCAGCAAATAGAGGAGCCCCCCGACGCGATCCATCACTGCCGAAGAAGTTTCCAATCCCAGGGTGACGGCGTTGATGAGAATCAGAATCAGGATGCCCGACTGCACGCGCGGGTTTTCGATAAAACGCCGGATGGCGGTATTGCCGGTATTTTCGACATTCACATCCGCGGTTGCGGGAGAGGTGGTGTGGATCAAGGAGTCTCCGAAATGGGGTGGAAAATTCGGGCGGCAAGCCCGATTCCGCAACAATCTACCTAGGAGAGGCACGGGGTTCAAGCGGGAAGGGTGACCCGCCGGAACTTCAGTCTTCCGCGTCTCTGTCTTCGGTATTCAACTTGTAGCCCACGCCTTTCACCGTTTCGATGATGTCTCGATACTCTTCCAGTTTGGCGCGCAGGCGCTTGACGCTGGCATCGATGGCACGGGAATCCACCTCGGCACCCGACCCCCAGACTTCTTCGAGAAGGCGGTCGCGGGTGACCACTTTTCCCCGTCTTTGCGCCAAATAGGCGAATAGCGCCATTTCCTGAGAGGTGAGATTGACTTTGCGATTGTGGATGCGGGTTTCGTGACGGTCGAAGTCGAGTTGCAGTTCGCGGTGGCGGAAAATATTACTCTCGCCCTTGGTACGGCGGAGGATGGCCTTGATGCGTTCCAGCAATTCCTTGGTGGAAAAGGGCTTGGTCACGTAGTCGTCGGCGCCGCGGCGAAATCCCAGGACGCGGTCGGTTTCCGCCGCCTTGGCCGTGAGCATGATGATGGCCGTGTTATGCAGACTGGAAGTGTTGCGCAGGCGCCGGCATACCTCTTCGCCGCTGATGTCCGGAAGCATCAAATCCAATAATACCAGGTCGGGACGGAATTCCTCCGCCATGCCCACCGCTTCGATGCCGTTGGGGGATGTCTTTACTTCGTAGTCCTCGTTTTCGAGGTTGTACAGGAGCAGGTCGCGCAAATCGGCTTCGTCTTCGACAATGAGTATTTTCGTGCGCATGCTAAGCTCCTCAATTCCTCATGCGCAGCACTTGGCGCAGCGAAGCCGCGTGCAGGATGAATCCCAATGGCGCCAAAAACGCGGGAACCCAAAAGAAGGGGAAATATCCCATGAAGATGTTGGGAGGCGAGGTTTCGATTTGTTGGAAAAGGGTGGGAGCGGAAAGTACCCCATGTGCTACCGTGACGGCGAGAATGAGGATGCCCGCCACATTCCAAACCGCTACCAGGCCCTTTTTCCATATTCTTCCCCGAAAGGAGAAATAGCCCACCACCGGCGCCGACAGCCCGACCAGGATATCGAAATTCCTGCCCTCGAAAGTCATCAAGGCGGGGGCGGCGCCCGCGAGAAAGAGGCCCCAGAAAATCAATTCCACCCCTATCCGAAAAGCCTGGGCCTGCACCAGCCAACCCGGAGGAATGGCGTCGAGCCGGCGGGCGAAACGACGGGAAAATACCACGTAAAGCAGCACGACCATGCCGCCGAGAGGACCGAGGGCGAAATTGGGGGGTACCGTATCGAAGCGCGCGAATACTCCCAGCCATGCCATGAATCCGGTAAGTCCCAGCCAAAGGAACAGGACTGTGGCCATGGCAAGGGGATAGCGCGGTGAACGCAGGCCATTCGGCATTCTGTTCTCGGCGAACCGTAGCAGGAACACTACCCACCCAGCCATCGTGAGACAGAGGAGGACGATGAGTACCTGCAAATATACCGTATCGCTGGGAAGCATGATTTGGCCCTTTTCCGCAAGCCCCTGTAAGGGAAGATAGGGAAAATATACTTCCCACTGCCCGGTAGTTGTCTTCAATGCGCGAAATTCAATTTCGACGTTGTCCCACGAATGTATTTTGAGATAGGTTCCGGGGTATTTTTCCAAAATTGCTTATATACCGAGGGAAATCACCATGCCTTTCGTCGAAGTATCGGGAACGCGCCTGCATTATCGGATTCGGGGCCGGGGAGAACCGCTTGTCCTCATCATAGGGCTGTCCGCCGACGGACCGGTATGGGAGGATCACGTCAAGGTCTGGGAGCAGTATTTCACCTGTTACCTGGTGGATAACCGCGGAGCCGGCCGATCCGACGCTCCCGCCGGGCCTTACACCACCGCCGAGATGGCCGACGACGTGGCCGGACTGATGGATGCGCTCGAAGTCGGGCAGGCCCGGGTGGTAGGTATTTCCATGGGCGGCGCCATCGCCCAGCAATTGGCTCTACGGCATCCCGCCAAGGTTCGCAGCCAAATCCTCGTTTCCACCTGGGCCCGCTGCGACGATTATTCCCGCGACATTCTCCGCATGTTCATAAAGGCCCGCGCCGCATTGTCCTGCGAGGATTTTATGGCTCTGTTGCACCTCTGGATTTTCACCCCCTCGTATTACAACCGTCATCTCTCCGATTTGCAAAGGGACCGCCGGTTGAGCTCGACCTATGCCTACCTCCAATCCCAGCAGGGCTTCGAAGGCCAGGCCGAGGCATGCCTATCGCACGATACCTCCAAGGATTTGCCGTGCATTTCCCAACCGACTCTCATCACCGTGGGATCCGCCGATATTTTCACCCCGCCTACGCATGCGCGGGAATTGCATGCGGGAATCACGGGATCCCGACTCTCCATTTTTGAGGGCTGGGGCCATGCCCATCACTGGGAGGATCTCGAACGCTTCAACCGGGAAACCACGGATTGGCTGGTGGAGAATTAATCGGCCTGAGAGGCTGAACGAACAAGGCTGAACGAACAAGGCTGGACGGAAGGGTTATTCCTCCACCCGATAGTGGACGTTGATCAAAAGGTTACCGCAATGGGGACACACCTTATCGCCGCGACTCACGGGATTTTTGCATTTGGGGCAGCTTACGGGAGTTCCGAATCCCCCGTGTCCGAAGGGGCCGGCGCCCTGACCCGAAAAGGGTGAATCGCCGGCGGACCCGGCTCCGGGCGACACGCGCCTTGCCGGCGGCACGAAGGCCAGAATCAGCAGTCCGACCGGCCCCAAAACCAGCCCCAGCAAGGCTCCCACGGCAGCGCGGCCTTTCCACATGCCTAATACCAAGCCCAAAAGGGCCATGAGCAGAATATAGGGGAGCGATGTTCCGAAAAGCATGGGCGACCGGAAAAACTTTCTCCGCCTGAATCATGTGCGGCGGATCTGTGGGGGCGGTTTTACCCCTCCAAGGGAAAATAACAGGCCGCGCGGGAATTTCCCATTGTTTCCAGTTCGGGCACGGATTGTT
>CAYNXV010000001.1:20256-29950 GCA_964401245.1 uncultured Bifidobacteriales bacterium
ATTTGCGCCTGCACCGACACGTCGAGCGAGGCCACCACTTCGTCGCAAATGATGACTTTGGGATTGAGGCTGATGGCGCGGGCTATTCCCAATCGCTGACGCTGTCCTCCCGAAAACGCATGCGGGAATTTGTTCATGTCTTCAGGTTGCAGGCCCACCTGTTCCAGCAGCGCCGCCACCTTTTCACGAGCCTGCGCGCGGGTGCAGATGCGATGCGCGAACAGGGGTTGCGACAGGATTTCGAATATGGTGTGCCGGGGATTGAGGGAGGTGTAGGGATCCTGGAAAATGATTTGGAAATCGCGCCGATAGGGTTTCCAGGAGCCGGCTTTCCGGATGTTTATTTCCCGGCCCGATAGCTTTAAGCTTCCCGAGGTGGGCTGCACCAATCCCAGAAGGGAATAGCCTAGGGTGCTTTTTCCGCAGCCCGATTCACCCACCACCGAAATGATTTTTCCCGGATGCAGGGTGATATCCACGCCGTTGACGGCTTTGACATAGGCCATCACCTTATGGAATACGCCGCCGGTGACCGGAAAATAGGTTTTCAAATCCCGCGCCTCCATCAGCGCTTCACCGGTGGCCGCCGGCGGAGAAGACAGCGTGGCGGTATTCACGTGCGCGCCTCCATGCGCGCCTTCTCGGAGGGAAGGCCATTTTCATACAGGAAGCAGGCGGCCTGGTGGCCTTCGCCCGTGGAATAGAATTCCGGCTTGGCCGAGCATTTGTCCATGACATCGGGGCAGCGTGCGGCGAAGCGGCAGCCGGAGGCGAAGTCGCGCGGGCGGGGCACATGCCCAGGTATGGGGCGGGGGTGTCCGCGATGGGCTTCAAGCCGGGGCAGCGCTCCCAGCAGCCCTTGCGAATAGGGATGGCGGGGGTTCGCTAGAAACGAAGGCACGGTCGCCTGTTCCACGATGCGGCCGGCGTACATGACGGCGAGCCTATCCGCGTATTGCGCTATCAGATTGAGATTGTGGGTGATGAGGAGAATGGCAGTTTGGTATTCGTCCTGCAATTCGCGGATGAGTTCCATGATTTGCGCCTGCACGGTTACGTCGAGCGCGGTAGTGGGCTCGTCGGCGATAAGGAATCCGGGATTGAGCAGCAGCGCCATGCCTATCATCACCCTTTGCAACATGCCTCCCGACAATTGGTGGGGATAGGCTCTCAGCACCCGGTCGGGATCGGCTATGCCGGTGCGGGCGAGCAGGTCGCGCGATCGCTTATGCGGGTCTCCGGGATAGCGGTGGTATTGGAAGCATTCGAACATCTGCTTTTCCACCGTCATGAGGGGGTTCAAGGCGGCGCCCGGCTCCTGGAAAATCATGCTCATTTCGCAGCCACGCAAGGTTCGCAGCTCCTGCGGCGAGAGGGAAAGGATTTCGCGCCCCTTGTAACAGATGCGGCCGGAAATGACCCGGCCTCCCGGAGAGGGAAGCAGCTTGAGTAGGCTTAAACAGGTGACCGATTTGCCGCAACCCGATTCCCCCACCAAGCCGAACATCTCCCCCGGATAAATTTCGAAGGAGACGCCATCGGTGATGGGAATAAGGCCGTCCGGCCCTTCGAAGCCGATGGAAAGATCCTCGACCTTGAGAAGGGGTTGATTTCGGGAGGTTTTGGTCACGATTAACAAGGTACAATTCCATGAGCCATCCTTCCCACCGGGATTTTGCCGGGAAGCTTTCCAAATACCCGGAAAAATCCAGAAATATCGGCCGGTATTCTCCGGTGCCTGCGTCTCCCAATGCCTTGTCTGACGCACCGGTCGAGACGGTAAAGCGGCTATTCCATTATCAATTCCTCAAATAGGATCGTCCTTCAACAAGTCGTGCTTTTGGATTATTCGCCGTTCTGAAATAAGTGGGAATGGTTTCGGATTCCGTCACATTCTTATGCCTTAAGACCATAAAGTGTAAATGTGGACCATTTGCCATTCCGGTGGCTCCTGATAATCCTATGGGGCTACCTTGGGAAACAGTATCCCCGATGGCAACCAATGCTCCATTTTTTTGCAAATGCGCATAAACGCCGATGGTCCCATCGCTATGAAGTATTTCTATTGAATTGGAGAAGTTCATGCATTTTTTTTCGAAGCAGCCCTTGCTGTTGTGGTCGGTTTTGCCGATAACGTGTCCCCCTCGGGCCGCGCAAATGGTGTCTCCCATGGCCAGATCAAAATCCAATGAATAGGGGCTGTTTTCCTTGTGCGTTGCTGTTCCCATGTATCCCTGTGTCAAAAAGTAGGATTTCCCTTGGGGAAAGGGCATCTCATAGACGTATAGGGAATCTGCCACGACGGGGTAATTTCCGATGAAGGAGCTTGACTTGACTGTGATTGAATGGCCGGAAACCAAATCCATTGATCGAACCTTTTTTATCTGCTTTTTTTCGCCCGGATTGAGCAGAAATATTTCGCCATCCACCTTTTTGTAATAAAGGTTCCTCCCTTCGATGGATACCATCAAAGAAACGGGAAATTGGGTGTAATTGATGGCGAATACCTGGCATCCGCTGGTGTAGCAAATAGGGTATGCGCAGGCCGATTGTCCTTCGCATTTGTTCTTGCTTTTTATCAAGGCGCACCCTGAAAAAACTACTGCAAAGAGAAATTGAAGTAGGATCTTTTTCATTATCTATTCGACGCGATAGGTCGACTTGGGATCGAAGGCCTCGCGTATGCCCTCGCCCACGAAGGTAGCCAGGAGCAGGGTGAAAAACAGCGCCGCCACCGTCGACAGGGCTATCCAGGGAGCATGCAGATTATCCAGACCCTGGCTCAGCATTTCGCCCCAGGACGGCGCAGGGGGCGGCAATCCGAAGCCGAGAAAATCCAGGGCGGTCAGCGACGAGATGCCGGAGACGATGATGAAGGGCAGCAGGGTGATTACCGGAGTCAGAGCGTTGGGAAGGATTTCCTGGGAAAAGATGCGCACGGGACCGAGGCCAAGGGCGCGGGCCACCCGCACATAGTTCAGGGTTTTCAACTTGAGGAATTCCGCCCGCACATAATAGGACATGCCTATCCATCCGAAAATCGACATGGCGAAAAGCAGCAGCCAGAAACTGCTTCCGTAGATTGAGCCCAGCAAAATGACGACGTAGAGAAAGGGGAGGGCGCTCCATATTTCCACTAGGCGCTGGGTGATGATGTCGATTTTACCGCCTTTGAATCCCTGTACGCCGCCGATGACTATGCCCAGAACGGCGGCGCACAAGGCCAACAGCAACGAGAAAAGCATGGAGGTGCGGAATCCGTAGATGAGGCGGGCCAGAATGTCGCGGCCGATATTGTCGGTGCCGAGCCAATGCAGGGAGGACGGCGCATGGGGAGGAGTTCCCGGTAAATCGAGATTGGGTTTGATGGGAGAATGGGGGATGGGCGGACGCAACATGAAGCCATTGGCGCGGAATTCGGGATCGTTGCGTAGCCGGGTATAATCCGCTTCGGTTCCATATTCGCCGCCGAAAGTGGCGGAGGAATAGAAACGGACGATGGGGAAATGGCTTTTGCCTTCGTAGCGCAGATACAGGGGCTTGCTGTTGGCGATAAATTCGCTGAACAGGGAGAGGATGAAGGCCCCGCCCAGTATCCACAAAGCGAAATAAGCCCGGCGCATGGTTTTGAATTTGCGCCAGCGTTCGCGCGTCAACTCGGAAAAAAAAGGCGTTCCCGTCTTCATTGGAGCCTGATGCGCGGGTCGACCCATACGTAGAGAAGATCCGAAAAGAGACGTCCCACCAGCGCCATGAAGCTGGACAGCAGGATGATACCCATTACCACGTTGTAGTCGCGGTTTACGGTGGCGTTGTAGAAAAGCAGTCCCATGCCGTCGATGTCGAACACCCTTTCGATGAGTACCGCTCCGGCGAACATGAGGGTGAAGATTTCGCTGGCGCGGGTGGCGATGGGGATGAGGGCGTTACGCAGGGCATGGCGCCTGACGGCAGCCCGGAAGGAGGAACCCTTGATAAGGGCGGTGCGCATGTAATCCTTGGTTATCTCCTCGAGCAGGCTGTTTTTCATCAACATGGTTAGGAAGGCGAATTCGCTGATCATGTAACAGATGAGGGGCAAAATCATATGATGGAGAAAATCGAGGGTCTTACCCATGGCGGACAGATCCTCGAAATTGTCCGAGACCATGCCGGAAATGGGGAAGAGGTCGAGGTAACTGCCGCCTCCCAAAAAGACGATGAGCAGGATTCCCAGGGCATAACCGGGTATCACATAACCTGTGAATATCACCACGGAAGTCAAGGTATCGAATAAACTGTTATGCCGCATGGCCTTGGCCATTCCGAGCGGGATGCAAATGAGATAGGATAGGAAGAACGAGGTGAACCCGAAAAAGAGGGATACCGGCATTTTGCTCACGATGACGTCCCACACCGGCTCTCCATAGGTGTAGGATTTTCCCAGGTCGAGGCGCGCCACATTTCCCAGCCATTCGAAGTAGCGCACATGCGCCGGCTTGTCGAAGCCATAATAGGCTTTGATGTTCTCGACTTCGCGCTCGGTAAGGGCCCGACTGGCGTCGGCTCCCTGCTCGGAACCCGTGGCCCGCATCCGGGCTATAAGCTCTTCCACCGGTCCGCCGGGAACGAATTGGATAAGGGTGAAGACGAGCAGCGATATCCCCAGCAAAGTGGGGATCATCAGCAAGAGCCGCCTTATGATATAGGCTTTCACTGGACGGCGGTACCGCTTTCCATGGCCGGAGCCGGCGGGGCGACATCATCCCGGAAGTGAACGTCTTCGATTCGGGGGTCCAGGTTTTTGCCGCTTTTCATCGCTTCTTTCAGTTGGTTTTCCTTTTCGGCGTCGAACCACCAGTAAACGGGTATGTAATCCTCGCGGTTGAATTTGTCGAGCACGTATTTGGGGGTGCCGAATTTATTCCAGAAAAGCAGCCGGGTATTGTCGGATTGCCAGAGCAGCACATAGGGAAGGAGATCGTTGAGTCGGGAATCGATTTGCTTGAGAATGGCGTTCCGTTTGTCCAAATCCATTTCGGTTTTCTGCGCTTCGACGAGACTGTCGATAATTGGGTCTTTCACCCCGGGAACGTTGTTGGTGGCGACGTCCATGGCGGTGCGCGAATGCCAGCTCGGCTCGGGATCCCGCAAACGTCCGGCGCCCCAGGCCATCCAATACATGTCGAAGTCGTGCTGGTCGAGCTTGGTGCGCACCGCCGATTGCGAGATTTGCTCGACGCGGGCCGTGATGCCTATTTTCTTCAAATCATCCACGTAAACGTTGAGGTGACGCAAATCGGTGCTGGTGGTGGGAATGGTGATTTCGAATTTTCGCCCGTCCTTCGCAAGCTGTCCGTCGGATCCCACGCTCCACCCGGCCTCCTTGAGCAGCTCGCGGGCCTTGGCCGGATCGTAGCCTATCAAAGGCGCATCGGGATTCCGGTTGTTGGGGTAGAGGTCGGGATAATAGGAGTTGAGCAGAAAGTACTGGTTGTACATGAGTTTTTCGTTCATCAACTCGCGGTTGAGCAGATGCGCCAGGGCCAGCCGCACCTTGCGGTCCTGGAAAATGGGGCGGCGTAGGTTGAGCGCGAATCCCTGGAAGCCGATGGGCTCCTTGTTGAAAACCCGCAGCTTGGCGACATAGCCCTTACCCACTTGCTCGAAATCCGTCTGCTCGGCCCAGATGGAGGCGGTATAAATGGGGTAGGCGTCGAAATCGCCTTTCTTGAAAGCTTCCAGCGCCTTGATGCGGTCTTCCATGAACCGATACCGAATTTGTGCGAAATTATATTTGTTCTGATTGTATCGCTTCGATTGTCCCCACCAGTCTCCTCTCCGCGCCAGGGTGATGGTGCGGCCCTTGCGAACCTCGCCTACCCGATAGGGTCCCGACACGACGGGAAAATCGAAATTTTGGGTGTTGAAATCGGAGTCTTCCCAGGCATGTTTGGGAAAAGCCACCAATCCCGCGGCCTCCCAGAAATTGGACCAATGGGCCTGGTTGGCTTTGATGCGCACCGTGGTTTCGTCCACCACTTCGGGTCTGTCGAAGCGCGACAGCCCCACGCGGAAAAGGGAAGTCAGATTCTGGGGATTCATCATGACGTCGTAATAGAACTGCACGTCATGCGCCGTCACGGGTTTGCCGTCGCTCCATTTGGCGCGCGGGTCGATTTTGAAGGTGAACGTGGTTTTGTCTTCGGATATCTCCCAGGAGTCGGCCAGAACCCCCACGGGTTCGTTTTCGGTGGAATGGAGTTCGACCAGCGGCTCGTAAAGCATGGCCATCACCTGTTTGGAGAAGGAATTGTAGTCGAGCCACATGTTCAGCGACTTGGGAAATTGCCCGCCCCAAGTGGTGTAAGTACCCCCGGGCACGGCTTCGGGGCTGGCGATGGGGTCGTATTCCCCCGACGAGTCCACCACGATGGGTTGCGATGGTTCCCAGGGCGTGTTTTCCCCACCGGACCGGGAAGAGGAATCGCCGCCTCCGCAGGCGCCAAGCAGCAAGGCCGCGAGGGCGGCTGGGAAAATAAGGGTCAGGGCTTTGCCCGGTGTCGGGGGGTTGGACGACATGAAGCCTCCTTCGAAGGGTATGTCCGATTTATTCGGACTATTCGGATATCTGGAATATGGCAGAAATTATAAAAATTGCCGGAATAAGGCCCGGTCGGGTGGGGGGTTAGGGGGAGTGCGGGGCTAATAAACGGGAATTCTACGCCTCTATCAGCCCAACTCCGCCGGCTTACCCTTCACCACTTTCCTGTGTTGGGGGACGCTCTTTCTTGGGTATATGGGTCTCGAACAGGCGGATCTCCGCTTCCGACAATCCCTTGATGCGCAGCGCTTCTTTTCTTCCTTGCGGGCCGTGCTCTCGTTTAAGGTAGAGCTTTACAGCGTCGCCTATTATTTCATATTGCTCCAGCAGCCGCTTGATGGCGAAGATGCGGCCCAGTTGCGAATCCTGGGACGTAACATCCGTTTTGATATAGATGTAAGGCCATACCATGGAATTGGTTTTGATGACGATGGCTTCGGGGGAACATTTCACATGCGCTTTGGAAAACTGGATGCTGAAGAGGTTCGAAAAAATCACCCTCTTTTCCACCAAAAGGAGACCTTGCATCCTTTTCTTCCTTTCCCATTCGCGTCGGATCAGCCGGTTCCAAAGCAAGGGATAGAGTCCAAACGGCAGGGCGCAGGCAAATAGGATAAGCAGCGGTTCCATGGCAAGCATTGATGGTGTGATTCCGGTCCCGCTAAGTCCCCAGGGCCGACAACTTCTCCTTCACCACTTCGCTCACCACCTTCCCATCGGCCTTTCCCTGGGTCTTGGGCCTTACCAGTCCCATCACCTTGCCCATGTCCTTGGTCGACTGGGCCCCCGATTCGGCAATCGCCTCAACCACCACCGCTTCGATTTCCTCCCGGCTCATTTGCGGCGGCAGATATTTTTCCAACAAGGCTATTTTGGCTTTCTCCCGCTCCGCCACGTCGGGCCGCGCTGTGCCGGCCGTCTCCAGCGTCTCGCGGAATTGCTTGATGGCTTTGGTGATGATTCCCGACACCTCGGCATCGTCGGGATCGCGCTTGTTGTTCATCTTGAAGGTTTTGATTTCCGCCATCAACGTGCGCAAAGTCATAATCTTCTGCTCGTTCTGTTCCTTGCGGGCGGGCTCGCGGTCCTTCATGGTGGCGATGAGGTCGGTGTTGATTTGTTCGACTATCATATTTGTTCCTTCCCGGCGTTATTTACAGCGGGAAATCTAGGAAATTAAATTCCCAATTCCTGCCGCACCCACTCCACGTTTTTATCCGCCGACTGCGAAATATCCACCACCAGGGCATCCTCCGGCGCCTCCAGCGCCGCGAATTGGCTGGCCAGCAATTCCGGAGACATGAAATGTTCCTGCCTTTGCGCCAAGCGTTGCGAGATGAGTTCATGCGACCCTTTGAGAAATACGAATCGCAATCCCTTGACGTCTTTCCGGAGAATGTCCCGATAGGATGCTTTCAAGGCGGAGCAGGCGAGTATGACCGACTCTTCTTTCTGGGTCGAAAATTTCAGCACCGCGTTGAGTTCGTTCAACCAGGGTAACCTGTCCGCGTCGGTAAGCGGAATTCCCCTGGTCATCTTGCCGACGTTTTCCGGAGGGTGGTAGTCATCTCCCTCGATGAATTTCCAGTTCAGCGCTGCGGCCAGCCGGCGTCCGAAGTAGGATTTGCCGGTACCCGAAACACCCATGGTGACAAGGACGAGCGGAGTAGGGGGTTTGGAATCGGCCGACACGTTCAGGTTTCCAACAGGGCTTGGGTGAAGATTTTGGCCAGTCCCAGAAAAAAGAGAAAGCCGCTTATATCGGTGATGGTGGTGAGAAAAATGGAGGAACAGGAGGCGGGATCCTGTCCGAAAGCTTTGAGTATCAAGGGAATGAGCGAGCCGACCAGGCAGGCCAGGAGCAAAGAGATGACCATGGCGCCGCCTATCACGCCCGCCAAGGGCAGTGAGTCCGACCACAGACCCACCACCAGGGCTGCGCTCAAGGCTATGACCATCGAATTGATGAGGCCGACGGCCAATTCTTTGCGTACCACTTTCAACCATTGCCGGGGACGGATTTCCCGCAAGGCCAATCCCCGCATGGCTACGGCCATGGCTTGCGATCCCGTATTGCCCGACTGCCCCGCCACCACGGGTAAAAATACGGCCAGCATGGTAAGCTGCGCAATGGTGTCTTCGAAAAAAGCGATGACGCTGGCCGCCGCGAAAGCCGTTATCAGATTGAAATGCAACCAGGGGAGCCGCTTGCGGACGGCGAAAAAGACCGGACCCAAGGCCCTTTCATCGCGTCCGGCACCGAACATGGCCTGCATGTCTTCGGAGGCATCCTGCTGGGCGACACTCACCAAGGCGTCGTAGGGTATGATTCCGAGCAATCTGTCGTTTACGTCGACGACGGGCAGGCTGGCCAGTTTCTTCCGGTCCATCAATTCGAGCACCTCCTCGGTAGGCGCCAGCGCATCCACTCGGGGAGGAAGGCTTTGCACCAGGTCGCGCAAGGCGGTATCCAGCTCCGCCACCGCAATGCTTTGCAGGGGCACCAGCGCGATGAGTCGGTCCTCCGGGTCCACCAGGCAGACATCCACGATGCGGCGGGATTTGAGGCGACGAATCTGATTCAAGGCTTCGCCCACCGTAACCTCTCCGGAAAAAGTGGTGACGCGGGCGTCCATGATGGCGCCGGCGGTTTCCGGAGGATAGGCCAGCATCTCGCCCAATTCCTTCGAAAGATTTTGTGGCAGGGCCGCCAGCTTCGCGGCCAGGTCTTTTTTTTCCAAACGCGAAAGCAGCAGGGTGGCTTGATCGGGATCGAGGTGAACCATGAGTGTTGCGAAAGCGGAATCATCCATGAGTCGCAGCGTTTCGACGGCACGGTCGCGGTTCAGTTGGGAGAAGAGTTCGGCGGCGGGAGCGGGGGAAAGCGAGGTAAGTAAGCGCGCAATGTCGGCCGCCGGCAGGGAATCGAGATGATGGGCGGCCTCGGCCGGATGCCGGTGCGTGAATTCACGAACCAAGAGATGGGCGACGCTGGGCGGAGAGGCGGTATTTTCGGGCATCGATAGGTCTCCTCGAAGTTACCCTGGCTTCCAGAGTGTTAAATGGATGGGGCCGAACGCGCGAGTCGATCTCAGGATCTCCCCGTCAGGA
>CAYNXV010000001.1:29960-35931 GCA_964401245.1 uncultured Bifidobacteriales bacterium
AGTGGTAAAGGGATGGAATGGTGAGCGAGGGAGGTTATTGAAGTCCTCCCGTCAGGAAGGATTTTCGTTCTCCCGCGGCTCTTTCGATTCGACGAGCGCGGCCGCGCCTTTGAGCAGTCCGGAGAGGCCCAACCAATAAAGCTCTCCCAGCGCGCCGCCGGCCTCGCGGGCCGGTTCGGGCGCCGACTGTCTTTCCAAATCGCCTTCGAGCCGTCGCAAGGTCCGATAATCGATAGCGCCCAGAAACAACCCGGATTCCAACGCCACCGGCAGCTCGTGGAGGATTTTCCAACCGGGATGCTCGACGATGGTACGCTTTTCGGCGGTGGGGGGAATGGGGCGCACGGGAAGCTCGGCCAACGATCCCACCGTATCGTTTCCTTCGGCTAATATCAGGGAACGCAGCGACACGACTCCCCGCAACATCTGCTTTCTGTCCACTACGTAAAGAAAGTCGACAATGTGATCCGGATGCAGGCGCAGCCGGCGCAAGGCCTCCTCCACGGGAGTGTCTTCGGGCAGGGAAAATGCCTTCGAGTCCATCAACGACCCCGCCGTCCCTTCGGAATATTCCAGCAACCGGGCGAGTGGATCCCGGTCTTTAGGAGCCAGAGTTTGCAGGATTTTTGCCCGGATTTCTCCGTCCATCCTTCGGAGCAGCACCGAGGCGGCCTCGATGGGCATGCGTTCAAGAATGTTTCCCGCTTTTTCCGAAGGTAGGATAGCCAAGCCGGCGGCGGCCGCGTGCATTTCCATCGCCATCAAGGGACCCAAGGCGGAAAGGGGCGGAATGTCCTTCAGAAACCCCGCGACCTGGGAGGGGTGCAAGGTTTCCAATACGCGCGCGCTTTCGACCGGATGGTCGTTCATGAATTCCAGCGAGAGGGCGTATTCGATATCCATGGAATTGTCCTGAGGAAGGCCTCGCGCGGTTAGCGACTAAGGCTTGGTCTCAATCCTTTCCAGATGCGACGAGGCCGATTCCTGGAAGAGGTGAGCCGGAACCAACGCATGCCCCTCTTCGGTTTCGAGTATGACGGCGTTGGGAAGAAACCGGAATATACGTCCCTCCACTTTTCCGATTCTGACGTATTGCCCTACGCGATAGGTTTTTTGCAGATAATAGGCGGCCAGGATATTGCTCACGGCGGTGCGGGCGCCCAGGCCGAAGGCCAAAGCGGCTCCGAACAGAATGGAGGCGAGAATGATGGCGATTATCCAGGTGATGAATGTGATATCGATTCCGAGTTGATTGACGGCTACCAGCAGGGATATGGTGACCACGGCGTATTGCACGGCTTTGCCGAAAAGGGTTCCATGCCCCAGACCCGCCGAATGCGCTGCGGCGGCGGTGAGATCGCGGGCCAGGGTTCCGCCGATAAAGCCCGCCGCGGTTATCAGGGCGAAGGCCAGCAGATTGGGAAGATAGGTGGTGAGGCCTTTAAGCCAGACCGTAACCACGGGAATGCCGAGGACTTCGGTGGCAGCCGTGACGAAAAGAAAGACCACCATCCAGAAAAGCAGATGGCTTACGATATGCGCGGTCTGGTGCAATTTACGCGAATGGACGGCATGTTCTTGATTGCGCCCCGGCAGCATGCCGTCCAATTTCCTGAGCAACCGATAAGTGGCGATGCGCAATAATCTGGCTGCCAACAGGCCGACAATTACGAGCAGAACGGCGCCGACGAGATTCGGCAGCACTTCCAATAATCCCTGTGCCAATTGCTCGACGGTGGCCCCGAATTGATCGACTATTTTCCCGTAATCCATGCGAACCTCCCTGTCATTTCCGTCGCTCAAGCACCGAGAACCGGTAACGCCAGGGTTTCTCTTCCACCCAGGGCGATACGGCCGTCTCCCGGAAGGTATCTCCGGGGAGCAAGAGAAAAGTATCGGCTGCGAATTCGCCTTCGATGCGCGTCAAATAGATTCCCCGGCATTCCGGATGTTCCATCGCTTCCGCGAAAACCTTGCCTCCGCCGATGACGAAAATTTCCGGTCCGTCCGCTCCGGCTTGCAATGCCTTTTCCAGGGAGGATGCCGTTACCACGCCCGCAGCAAAGCCACCGGCTGCATGCGTGAGCACCACGTTTTTTCTTTCTGGCAGGGGGCGAAAGCGCTCGGGCAATGAGTCCCACGTTTTGCGCCCCATTATTACGGTATTGGGATTACCCGGTGCCGCTGCGGGAAGCGGTGATGTTGTACCTAGGGATTCGTCGAAGCCGTCCCAGGCGTAGGCTTTTTGATCGCGTAATCCGATATCGAGCCGGTACTTAGTCCAAACCGCCCGGATGTCGGGGCAGCAGGTGAGGTCGCGGAAAAAGCGCATGTCCCCTTTGATCTTCGGCCAAGGAAGTCCGCCTTCCCGGCCTATGCCCCATTGGGAATCAACCGCTGCGACCAGGTTGAACGGCATTCAAACGGCCACGGGGAATTTGATGAATGGGTGATGGGTATAGTCGATGAGTTTGAAATCATCGAAGGTCAAATCGAAGAAAGGCTTGGGGGCCACTTTTACCCGGGGCAGCGGGTGGGGTTCGCGTTCCAGTTGGCGGCGCAAGCCTTCGATATGATTCGTATAGATATGGGCGTCTCCCAGCGTATGGGTGAAAATGCCCGGCTCCAGTCCGCATTCCTGCGCAGCCATGAGGAGCAACAGGGCATAGCCCGCGATATTGAAGGGCACTCCCAAGGCGAGATCGGCTGAGCGTTGGTAGAGTTGCAAATCCAGCCGGCCCCGGCACACGTAAAATTGGAAAAAGGCATGACAGGGAGGTAGCGCCATCCTGTCCAAATCGGAAACGTTCCACGCGCTGACGATGATGCGGCGGGAGTCGGGGTTATTCTTGATGGTATCCAAGGCGATGCGCATTTGATCGATAGGCGTCACCTCCATCTCACCCGTTACCGGATCCTTTTTGTATTGCGGCCATTTGCGCCATTGGTATCCGTAAATCGGTCCCAATTCCCCTTTTTCGTCGGCCCAGGCATTCCAAATGGGGGTGTGTTGGGCGAGGTCGTCGTGGATATTGGTGGATCCGCGTAGAAACCACAGCAGTTCGCGCAAAACGGCATCGAACAGCACCTTTTTGGTGGTGACCAGGGGAAAACCCTCGCGAAGGTCGTATTTGCTTTGCATGCCGAAAAGCGAGAGGGTTCCCGTCCCGGTGCGATCCTGCTTTTCATCCCCGTTTTCAAGGACTTGGCGGATGAGGTCGAGGTATTGGCGCATAGCCCGGAAAAATAACAAAAAGCGACAGGCCCCATCGGACCGGAGGCTTGGAATCCACCGGAGGGATCCGGATATTCAGGCTATCAGCAATAGGGCCAAATGGGGCAAAGACGCTTGGCGGCTACGAAGTCGCCTTCGCGAATAAGCGGTTTCGGCAAGGGAGCCTTGTCATGAAAGAGCGGCTTGAAGGGACCGCGTAGCGCGGCGCTTTTGCGGGCGCTGTCCGCCATCGCCAGCACCAGACGGGAAAGGTTGTCTTCGGCCTTTTCATGGTCGGCGACAGCCAGCCTGTTTTCCCGGCGCATAGTGTTCAAACCGGCCCGTATCAAATCACGGACGATGGTGGCGCAAGGAGGAGTGAAGACAAAGCCTTCTTCTTCGGCGAAAAACCGGGCGGCGGAGAAAAGCTTCAATTCCAGTGCGGTAATTTGGGCTCTTTCGGCTTCGTTTGGGTCAACCATGGGGAAATCGGACTCCATGTCGGAGACATTGGACGAAGAATCGTGTTTATGCATAAAAATGGGCGCTCACTTCGGACAGTGCGAAAATTACATATTTTTTCAACCTATCATAACCATGGGCCGCACACTTCTACTAGTTCTTTTTGTGCTTCTCCCCATATCGGCCGAGGAGTCCACCCCCTCCGCCGGGGAAGGGTCCTGGCGTTATTCCCTGGGCATGCGCGCCCAGGGATATTACGACTTCGAACCCGGAAACGATTATTTCCCCGGATTGCAGGCCGGAATTTCGCCGGGAGGCTGGTTCCGACATCGGGCGCAATTTCGCATCGCCTATTTGACGAACCGTTTGGAAGAGGCCTCGGGACGCTTCATTATCATCGAAGACTATTACCTGCTGTCCGGCGCCTGGCATTTTCGGCCCTTTCGCAAAATTGATCCCTATGTAAAGCTGGATTGGGGATTGAATCATTTCGACAGCGACGGGTTGGATATTCCGGGAAACCCCACTTGGATTAGGGCTATTTCCGTGGGAACCGCTTTGAGTCCTTTGCCCAACCGCTTTGCGTTTTATTATGACTTCGGTTATTCGCTCAATACCTCGTCCACCGTTTTTCCGGGAGTTTTTTCCGCCGGTTTCCTGTTCCATTTTCCTCACCGGGCAGGCTCTCATGGCGATTAACCGGGTGAAAAATCATCGCTTTCCGACAGCAGCGCTGCTCCTTACCGTAGGCTGCTTTTTTTCCTGTCTTCCGCTTACCGAAGTTGAATGCGGCGAAGATTGCGAAGCAAATTGGATGGACGGTGATAATGTTCGCGATCCCTCGCTTACCGATTCGACCTATCGGGTGTCAACGCGCATTCCCAATCCTGACTCGGAAGATTTGGCTAAGCCCGTCATCGTGGCAGTGCATGGTTTTACCGCTTCCACCTTCGAATGGTTGGATTTCCGTGAGTGGGCAGAAGCAGATGATGAAATCCGGATATCCCTGGTGCTTCTGGGAGGCCATGGGCGCAGTGTGGAAGAATTCCGTCGCAGCACCTGGCAGGAATGGGGCGCGCCTATCCTGGAGGAATACCGGGCTCTGGTCGAAAAGGGGTACACCAATATCAGCATCGCCACCGCATCCACCGGAGGACCGCTGTTGCTGGAACGGATTTCCGCAGGTGCCTTCGCCGGTATTCGCGCGCCCAATCAGATATTCCTGATCGATCCCATCGTCGCCCCTGCCGACAAGATGCTCAGCCTTATCAATCTGGCGGGAGATATCGTAGGCAATAGCCCTAGCGAGGGGACGGAAGTGGAAAACCGGCATTGGTACGTGAACCGACCCGCCGAAACCCTGGGCGAGCTTTATGAATTGATCTCGCTGGTCAAAAACCGCCTGGAGCGGGGCATATCCCTGCCCTCGGGAACGGATTGCAAAGTTTACAAAACCAAGGTGGACGGCGCGGCCGATCCCATCAGCGCCTTGCATATCAAAAAAGGCCTGCGTCCCCGCGATGGGGGAAGACTCGAAGTGGAGATGCTGGATTCACGCAAACATGTGTTCATCCGGGAAAAGGGACGCGCGGAAGGCTCGTGGAAGGCTGCGGACGAGGCCTTGCAGATTCGAGTGTTCGAAGAAATGCGGAACAAAGTGCTGGAATGAATGTTACTCCGAAACCCATGAGGGGAAAGGGTGGGTCCCACATGAATAAAGTTTTTCTCGGTCTGGCGGTTTTTTGCCTGGTAGGCTGCACGATCAAGGAGGAGCTGGAAAAAAGGGCGGAGCTCTATCCCAACAACCGCTTGCGTCGCGAGTTTTATCTCAAAAAAGTTCCCGACGGCGAGCCTGTGCGCCATGGACCGTATCGGGAGTATTACCCCAGCGGGTCGAACAAGGAAACTTCCAACTGGAAAGACGGATTGTTGGACGGATTCGTGACCGCATGGCATGTCAACGGCAAAACCAAATGGGAAAAACGATACAAAGGCGGGCTGCGCACCGGAACCTGGAGACTGAATTACGGAGACGGTTTGCCCGCTTTCGTCATGGTTTTTTCGAAAGGTTATCCCGAGGGCGACTTGCGGTATTGGCCGCATGCCGATACCGCGGCGGTAAAATCGGCCACCTACAAGGCCGGGAACTGCGTTGAGGGGGAATGCGAGCTCTTCTCCATGATGCTTACCGACTCCATTCTGCCGCCTGAAATCGCAAGCGACGAGCGCGACAGTCTCCTGTTCCACGAATTCCTGAATATCCCTCCCGGCCAGGAGCCGCTCATAGAGGCCGAC
>CAYNXV010000001.1:36031-61786 GCA_964401245.1 uncultured Bifidobacteriales bacterium
CTTCCCTCCCTTCCCGTCCTCGACGCGATGAGCGCCTTGGATAAGGAATGGAAGCGCCTCGCCCTGGACGACAAGGTGGCCGGCAAGGATATAGCCCTGGCCGTAGGCAGCCGGGGCATCGATCGCCTGCCCGAATTGGTGCGCGCCTTGGTGGGTCTTATCCAATCGTCGGGCGGAAAGCCTTTCATCGTGCCCGCCATGGGCAGCCACGGCGGCGCCACCGCCTTGGGCCAAACCCGGGTATTGGAAAAACTGGGTATCGACACCAACAGCATGGGCTGCCCCGTGCGCTCGTCGATGGACGTGGTGGAAGTGGGCGGCACCCCCGACGGATTGCCTTGCCATTGTGACCGGCTGGCCGCCGAATCGGAAGGCGTAATCGTCGTCAACCGGGTGAAGGCACATACCAGCTTCCATGGTGATTTTGAAAGCGGATTGCACAAGATGCTGGCCATAGGCTTGGGCAAAGAGGAGGGCGCCCGACTCCTGCATGGACGGGGCCCGGCGGGGCTGCGCGACGACATGCCGCGCGTGGCGCGGGTGGTCGCGGCCTCCATCCCTTTTCTGGCCGGAGTGATGGTGGTGGAGGACGGTTACCATCGACTGGGACATGTGGAAATCGTGCCTGCGGGAAACCTTGACCGCGAAAAAGCTCTTCTCCTTATGGCCAAATCGATGTCGCCCAGCCTTCCCGTGGAGGATTTGGATTTACTCATCGTGGATTGCATCGGAAAGAATTTCAGCGGTACGGGCATGGATACCAACGTCATCGGCCGCTTGCGCATCTCGGGCCATCCCGAGCCCCCGTCTCCGCGCATCAAGGTGGTGGCGGCGCTGGATTTGAGCGACGCTTCGGGCGGAAATGCTTTGGGAATCGGCCTGGCCGACATTACGGTGAAACGGTTGGCCGATAAAATCGACAAGGCTCTCACTGCGAAAAATGTCGCCACGACGGGATTTCCGCAAAGGGGAGTGATTCCCCCCGTTTTCAAAAACGATAAGGCCGCTTTGGAAGCGGCCCAGGTTCAGGTCATGCGCGATGGCCATGACTTGCGCGCCATTCGCATCCGCAATACGCTGGAGCTCGAAACCCTCTGGGTTTCCGAAGCGGTGCTGGCAGAGGTCAAAGCCGCGCCCGGATTTATATCCGCAAGCCCTATGCGGCCCCTGGCTTTTACGAAAGGCAACCTCGTCGGCTGACGAGAAGGCCTTCAGGTCAGACCGAAAGCTCCTTCGCCGCTGCGAAAATGTTTTCGAAAAGCCGGGGCAACTTGTCTTTTTGCGTCGAGGAAAACGCCAGGCGCAACAAGCCGCCGAAGGCGATGACTCCCGTGGAATAATCCGCCAACAACTTCTGCCGTAAGGCTTCGGCGTCGACCTTCATAGGTTTGATGCACATGAAGTAGCCCGAGTTGAATGGCAGCGGAAGAAACTGCTCCGCGTACTCCGGATGCCGGTCTAGAATGGAGCGTATGGCGAGATAGCGGTCTTCGAGTATGGAGAATTTCTGCCGTTTCTCGGCGGCGTATTCCTCCGAAGACCACGATTGCACCAGGAAGTTCTGAGCCGGGTTCGAAGCGTTGGAAATATTGCCCCGGATGGCGCCCGCCGTCTTGGCTTCGAGAGCGGCGTAAACCTGCGGGTTGCCGCCCTTGATTCCATAGGTGATGAATCCCACGCGAAAGCCCCATACGTAATCCTCCTTGGTGGGTCCGTCGAGTTTCACGGCCAGCAGGTTTTCATGGGCGTCGCAGAGATCCTTGAAGATGGATTGGGTATAGACACCTGCTTCGAACACCAAGCCGAAATAGGCGTCGTCGATGAGTACGACCAGCTTGTCGCCGTGGACGGCGGCTTCGCGCAAGGCGTCGACGATGGCTTCGACCTCGCCCGTGAGCGGAGTGTAGCCGGTGGGGTTGTTTGGAAAGTTCAGGCAGACGATTTTCCGGCCTGTGCGCGACGGCGCCGCCAAAGAGGCTTTCAGTCCCGCGACATTGAAAGCGCCCGCATCGGTGAAAGTGGGAAAGGTGCGCAGTTTTGCGCCAAAGGCGAGACCGAAAACCAGATCGTAATTCTCCCAATAAAGATCGGGCAAGATGATTTCATCCCCTTCGTCGCAGAAAAGATAGCCGGCCATGCTGAGCCCATGGGTGAGGGCCGCGGTAACCACGGGTTGGCTGATGGCTTTGCCGGCCAGTTCCGGATTTTTCTGTGCGAGCATCTTGCTCCACAAATTGCGTATGTCGGGACGGCCTGGGCTGGGAGCGTAGGGAAAGATTTTCTCCGGCGCTCCCGAGATTTGCTTTTCAAGGCTGGGAAGGCACATCGGTTTGCCGTTTTCTTCCAAGGCGATGCCGATGGTGGCGTTGATTTCCTTGCCCTGTGCGTCGGCGCTTTGGGAAAGTATGCCCAACTTGGGAAAGTAAATGGCTTGGCCCCGGCGAGACAACATGGCGAGCAGGGCGGGATGGTTTTTTTCCAAGACGGTGTTGAGGTCTTTGGCTTGGGCGTCGAGCTCCATGGAAATTCCTTTGGGCGAGGCGGCATAACGACCGCCGGCGGTGTGCCGTGGAAAAGGTGTCGAATCAATCCGTGAAATGTACCTAAAAGCGGGGAGAATTCCAGGCGCAAGCCTTAGGAATCCAAGGCAAATGGCGGAGATTACTTATTGCAACCCAAGGCTGCCTGCCGGTAAAATACAACCATCCGCCTAGGGCCAGAATTGCGAGACCAACCGGGCTATGTCCATTGTTGCCCTGAAAACAAAAATGAATCCTCCCTCCGCTTCGAAAACACGCATGGGACCGACCTTAGCCATTATCGCCTTGGTGGGAACGGTCATAAGCGGGTCCGTCGCCCGCATAATCCACAATCATCTCGAAAAAGAAGCGAAGTCGGCATTTGAATCGGAGGTTGGGATTACGGTTCAGAAAATCGAGCATCGCTTTGAACGGGTGGACAGACTCCTCCAAATCGTTGAAGGTCTGTTCAGTGCCAACGAAAGGGTTTCGCGGGACGAATACCGGGCAATGGCGAAGCGGCTCGTCGCCAGCCAATTGGCCTCGGGTGTGCGGGGGGTCGGTGTCATCGAACGTGTGCTACGTCAAGATCTTGACTCCTTCATCACCCGGCAGCGAGACGATGGGGCGCCTGAATTCGGCGTGTGGCAACATTCCGAAACGAACTATCCGGATTTGTATATCATAAAATTTATTGAACCCATAGAGCGAAATCATCAGGCATTGGGATTCGACGTGGGAAGCGAACCTCTTCGGCGGACCACCATCGAAAGGTCCACCGCTAAGGGTGTGCCTCTCCTTACTCCCGTAATCCAATTGGTTCAGTCGGGAAAGCCTGAACCGGGCTTTCTTTTTTATCGACCTTATTATCATGATGGCATGGATTTGCAATCACCGGAACAGCGGATGGCCGCGTTAAGGGTTGTTCCTTATGCCGCCATTACGATTAACGATATGCTTGACGGCGACTCAATGAAGCCTCAAAGATCGGCGGTCGCTTTCAAGATGCATTATGTCGATTCCCAGGCCGCCTTGCAATTCATTTATGACAACGAAGCATCCTTGGAAAGCAGGCCTGTGCATAATTCCGCGTCCGGCTCCGGGGCCAGATTCGCTATGGAACGTGAACTGGAGATTGCCGGCCAGGTATTCCACTTGCAATTCAAGAGCTCCAAGGAGTTTGAGCGGGAATTCGCGAACCTCACTCCCTGGTTGGCATTGATTATCGGATTGTTGCTGACCGTGGGCGTCGTTTCCTTGGTGGGTGCCAATCTGGGGGGGAGCCGGCGGGCCGAGGTATTGGCTGAAAAAGTGAAATCGGAGTTGCGGCTTTACGAACTCATGATGGACCGGCATGTAATCACGTCGGTGACCGATGCGAACGGAGTTATTCTGGATGTCAATGAGAACTTTTCGGCCATCAGCGGATACAGTCGTGAAGAGCTGATTGGGAATACGCATCGAATCGTCAATTCCTATTTTCACAGTCGGGAATTCTGGCGGGGTTTCTGGAAAACGTTGCAAAACGGCGATGTCTGGCAGGGGGAAATCCGTAATAAAACCAGGAGTGGCGGGTTTTATTGGGTGCAGTCCACCATCATTCCCCATAGGAATGAGAAGGGGGAAATCGAGCGTTATTTTTCCATTCGCACCGACATAACGCATGAAAAAATCGCCCAACAAAGGTTAGAAACCCAGCAACAGATGCTGGAGGCCATGAGTGAGTTGGGACGAATAGGCGCCTGGGAGGTCAACCTGGTCGAGGGCAGCATGTATTGGTCACCCATGACCAAAACCATTCATGAATTACCCCAGGATCATCAACCTACCCTGGAGACCAGTATCGGGTTTTACAAAGAAGGGGAGCACCGCGACGCCATCATTCGGGCGGTGGAGGAAGGCATCGAAACCGGAAAGCCCTTCAATCTGGAATTGAAAATCGTTACCGCCAAAGGGCGGGAAATGTGGATGGCCGCGGCAGGGCAAAGCGAGTTCGTGGACGGAAAATGCGTACGCTTGTACGGGTCTTTTCAGGATATCGATGCTAGAAAAAACGCGGAAATCGCGCTCTTGCAGTCGAAATCCGAACTCGACAAGTTTTTTTCGTTATCGCTTAATTTTCTGGCTATCGCCAATAACCACGGATACTTCGAAAAAATAAACCCGACTTTCAGCCGGGTACTGGGATACTCCGAATCGGAGCTGTGCAGCAAGCCTTTCCTGGACTATATCCATCCCGACGATTTGGCGGCGACGCTGCGGGAAGTAGAGGCACTGGCACAAGGGAAGGAAACCTTATCATTCAAAAACCGTTATCGATGCAAAGACGGAACCTATATTACCCTGTTGTGGCACACCGCTCCCGATACCGGTACCGGAAAATTGTATGCGGCGGCGGTGGATATCACCCAGCAGGCGCTGCTGGAGCAGGAATTGCGGCATGCCAAGGAAATCGCCGAATCGGCGGCCCGATCCAAGAGTGAATTTCTCGCCAATATGAGCCATGAAATCCGTACCCCCATGAACGGGGTATTGGGCATGCTGAGCTTGCTGGAAAACGGAAAATTGAGCAATGCCCAGAAGTACCAAATCAGCATCGCCAGGAATAGCGCCGATTCACTGCTGACCCTCCTCAACGATATCCTTGATGTCTCGAAGGTGGATGCCGGAAAGATGACGCTCGAAAACCTGAATTTCGATGTGCGAAAATTGCTGTCCGATTCCGTTGCAAGTGAAATACAAAAAGCGGAAGAGAAGGGATTGGTTCTCAAATTGGATTGCGAGGGGATAAGTTCTCCCTGGGTAGTGGGAGATCCGGGAAGGCTGAGGCAAATCGTCACCAATCTGATAAACAATGCCATAAAATTCACCGAAGAGGGTGAGGTGACGGTCTCCTCTAGGATGAAGGAAGAGAATAATAGTCTAAGGTTAGACGTCGAAGTAAGCGATACCGGCATAGGAATAGGACCGGAAAATGTGAGTCGCTTGTTCGAGGATTTCGTGCAGGCTGATGCGTCTACAACCCGAAAGTATGGCGGAACGGGACTCGGTTTGTCCATCTGCCGTAAACTCTGTGCACTGATGAACGGGAAAATCGAGGTGACCAGCGAGCCCGGTAAAGGGAGTTGCTTCCGATTCTCGGTATTTCTCGGTCCGGGCCAAGTCCAGGAAATTGCGCCGGCCTCGAAAAGGCAAAAGGCACCCAAATGGCCGGCGGGTACGCGGATTCTATTGGTGGAAGACAACTCCGTGAATCAAATCGTGGCGAGACAGATGCTGGTCAGCCTCGGACTGCGCGTTGATGTAGCTGCCAACGGGGTGGAAGCTTTGGAGCAATTGCGAATGGCTCCCCCGGACGCACCTTATAGGCTGGTGCTGATGGATTGCCTGATGCCGGAAATGGATGGTTTCGAGGCGACGCGCAGGGTGCGCTCCGGATTGGCGGGAGAGCGTTACCGGAACGTGCCTGTAATCGCTTTGACGGCGAATGCCATGCAGGGGGACAGGGAAAAATGTCTCGAAGCGGGAATGACGGATTATCTCAGTAAGCCCATCGATAGGGACGGCCTGCTGGTCAAGGCTAAAGCCCTTTTACGGGTTGCCAACGAAGGAAAGGTTTGAAGTTGGACGCCGATCCCAGCCGGTTTCACACCCCGCGAAAGGCCCGGAAGGCATTCCGCAGCAAGCCCATCCCCACCCGGTAACCGGGGATGACGGCGAAAGCTTCTTCCGACGACCCTTGGGGCTTTTCTCCGAAATCGGCCAAGCGGGTGAAAAAGAGAAGATAGGTGGCCAAGCGCATGCCGGCGGAAAGCAGAAACAAGGTTTGCAGGGGCCAGGTGAAGATAACGGGTAGACGGGTGGCCAGAAAACCGCCCAGCAGCGTCATGACCAGGATCGCGGTTCCGGTCAACGCCGAGGCCAAGGCGATATGACGGACCTGATTTTTCCGGCCCGCGGCATGCAGCATGAAATTGAAGGAGGCGAGATTGTATCCCGCCCAGCTCAGGCCCCCGAAAACATTGATGATCCATATAGGCAACGGATCGTGGAAATAAAGGCTCGGCAGGGGAACCATACAGATGAGCAGACCCGAAATTCGCAAGGTCAACCGGTTGCCGTGCCTGTCGGCGAAGCGGCCCCAGAACGGGAGGGAGACGATGGAGCCTACCACGGTGCAGGCTGCGGCGATGGCGAAGGTCAGATAATTGAATTGTAGATCGCGCAGATACCAGACCCCGAAAAAGGGGCCGACCATGGCGGCCGCGCCCTGGAACAGGGCCGTGGCTCCCGCATACGTGAGGAAATCCCGAGAGGGTTTGAACCAGATGGCGGTTCGCGTCTCTTCAGTGCCTTCGGGGATGGGCTCGTGCTGCTTTTCGATGCAGCGCATCGACAGATAGCGCAAAAGCGCCGCCAAACCGAACACCGCGGCGAAAAGCACCCAGGGAGCGCTTTGCGAGGTGAAGTCACGGGCGACCACTCCCGCAGTAAGCGACACCGAGAGATGCGACCAGGCAAAAAAAGAGTTCCGCCAAGCAAAATGCCTGCCCCTGATATTGGGAGGGACAAGGTCGCCCATCCACGCCACCCATAGTCCGACCACACTGTTCCCGAACATTCCCGACAGCACGAAGGCGGCGAGATAACCCCATACCGCATAGGGTTCGGGAAGCCAACCCATGAATCCCGTCAGGAACAGGAAGGCGCTTTGCAGGCGCACTCCGAGCAGCACGTAGAATTTGCGCCCCCGCTTGGGATTGATGAGGCCGGGCAAAAAGAATTGCCCCATCGATCCCAAAAACAACGGAAGGCAACTGAGCAGGGCGATGGCCATGACCGGAGCCTGCAGCGCCACGGCGGCGGCAATCGCGAAGGTTTCGGCCAAGGCGAGCATGCCGTTCGAGAGAATGCCATCCCAAAGGCTGTAGATCAGGGATTTACGCGTCTCCGGCGACTCTACGGGTATGCCGCCCAAGGTATTTCCCGAGACTCCCGTAGCGGTTGGCGTGTGAATGCGGGTTTCGTCCATGCAGGGTTGCCCACGCTCCGGTTTTGCGGGAGCGGGGTCGAGTTTGCGTAGTATAGCGAATTCCAGGACGCGGAACCAGAGTCGGGAGAAAATTCAGCGCAGAATTTTTTGGGCCATGTCCAATTGCCGTTTGACCGAACGGCTACCGGTTCCCCCCAGGATATTGCGCCGCTCGGCGGAATAGGCGAAGGTCAGCTTTTTCCGGAATTTCTCCCCGTCGGGAATTTCCCGCCAATCCTGAGCCGGCAATTCCAGAAACGAGACGCCTTGGGCTTCCGATTTGCCCACCAGCGCCCCGACAATATGGTGGGCGTCGCGAAAGGGGATTCCCTTCTCCACCAGATAATCCGCCAAATCGGTGGCCAGCATTCCGGGGTGCATCTTGGCCGCGATGACCTCGGTTTTGAAAGCCAGGGAAGCCATCGCCCCCGTCATCACGTCCAGGCACACCTCCGCGGTTTCCACCGAATCGAATACCGGCTCCTTGTCCTCCTGGAGATCGCGGCCATAACACATGGGCAGTCCCTTGAGCACCGTGGCCAGGCGGACGAAATTCCCCAACAGCCTTCCGGTCTTGCCGCGCACCAACTCCATCGAGTCCGGGTTCTTCTTTTGGGGCATCATGCTCGAGCCTGTGGTATAGGCGTCGGCCAGCCGGAGATAATCGTATTCCTGAGACGAGAAGATTACAAAATCCTCGGCGTAACGGCTGAGTGTCGTTCCCAGGAGGGTCAGCGCGGAGAGCATTTCCAGGGCGAAGTCGCGTTGGGCCGTGGCGTCCATGCTGTTGGGTGAAAGGCCGGAAAACCCGAGTTGCCGGGCCACCGCCTCGCGCTCGTAGGGAAACGCGGAGCCGGCCAGGGCTCCCGATCCGAGCGGCATCTGGCAAAGGGCATGGTCCAGGTTGGTGAGCCGGGTTTTGTCCCTTTCAAGTGCCCAGAAAAAAGAGAGCAGATAGTGGGCTATATATACCGGCTGGGCTTGTTGCACATGGGTATAGCCGGGCATCAAGTCCTTTTGGTATTCCAAAGCTTTGGCGTATACGGCCTTTTGCAGGGAGGCGATGCGCGTCCGCAAACCTTCCGCCTTGTTCCGGCAATAAAGCCTGAAGGCGGTGGCCACTTGATCGTTCCGGCTGCGCCCGGTATGCAGTTTTTTCCCAAGGTCGCCCAGCCGTTCGGTGAGGATGCGCTCCACGGCCATATGGATGTCTTCATCCTCGGGCTTGAACAATAAGTCGCCCTTCGCCTCGATGTCGTCGCGAATGCGACGCAGTTCCCTGTCCATGGCCTTCCATTCGGAGGCTTTGAGCACCTTGGCTGCGAGCAGTCCCCGGGCATGCGCCAGGCTTCCTTCGATATCCTCATGGAACAGCTTCCTGTCGAAGTGGAGGCTGATGGAAAGCTTTTCCATGGACGAAGCCATGCCGTCGCTGAATCGCCCTTGCCACATCTTGGCGGGTTTAACCTTGGTGCTACCGATTTTGCTTCTTTTGGTCATGAATATTCCGATGTCGTCCCTGTTTTTCCAAATATATTAAGGAGTACGTCGCTTGGAAGCGCGTGGGCCGTTAATGCCCGGCAGGGACCGCAATTACTGCCTTTGATGGGAAATATTGGTACTATCAATTCAAGGCATGGCATCCAACGAAGAATATCTCGACGACAATCCGCTTTGGTACAAAGACGCGGTCATCTACCAATGCCACGTCAAAAGCTTTTTCGACGGCAACGGCGACGGCATGGGCGATTTCGTCGGCCTGGCCCGCAAGCTGGATTATATCGAGGATTTGGGGGTCACCGCCATCTGGTTGCTTCCCTTCTACCCTTCGCCCATGCGGGATGACGGCTATGACATCGCCGACTATTTCGAAGTCAACCCCCATTACGGCACGCTCGACGAGTTCCGCGGATTCCTCTCCGAGGCCCATCGTCGGGGAATCCGTGTCATCACCGAATTGGTGCTCAACCACACTTCCGATCAGCATCCCTGGTTCCAGAAATCGCGCCATGCCGAGCCCGGAAGCATGTGGCGGAATTTCTACGTATGGAGCGACACCAAGAAGCGTTACGATGACGCTCGCATCATCTTCAAGGATTTCGAGACTTCCAACTGGACCTGGGATCCGGTGGCCGACGCTTATTATTGGCATCGCTTCTATTTCCACCAGCCCGATTTGAATTTCGACAGCCCCCATGTCCAAGAAGCCACGTTACGCGTCATCGACTTCTGGATGGAAATGGGAGTCGACGGGGTAAGGCTCGACGCCGTCCCCTACCTGTACGAGAGGGAGGGGACGAATTGCGAAAACCTCCCGGAAACGCATGCATACCTCAAGAAATTGAGCGACCATGTGCAAAGCCGCTACAAGAACCGAATGCTGCTGGCCGAAGCGAACCAATGGCCCGAAGACGCGGTCGCTTATTTCGGCAAAGGCGACGAATGCCAGATGGCCTTCCATTTTCCCTTGATGCCCCGGATTTTCATGTCGCTCCAGATGGAAGACAGGTTTCCAATCACGGATATCATGGAGCAGACTCCCGCCATCCCTTTCAATTGCCAATGGGCGGTTTTCCTGCGCAATCACGACGAACTCACGCTGGAGATGGTAACCGACGAGGAACGGGACTACATGTACCGGGTCTACGCCAAAGACCCCCAGGCGCGCATCAATCTGGGAATCCGGCGCCGATTGGCGCCCCTGGTGGAAAACAACCGCCGGAAAATCGAACTCATGCATGCGTTGTTGTTTTCCATCACGGGCACGCCGGTGCTTTATTACGGCGATGAAATCGGCATGGGAGACAATTTCTACCTCGGGGATCGCAACGGAGTGCGCACGCCCATGCAATGGAGTCCCGATCGAAACGCGGGATTCTCGCCGGCCAATTCGCAGCGGCTCTTCCTCCCCATCATCATCGATCCCGAATACCATTATGAGAGCGTGAACGTCGACAATCAGGAGCACAACACCTCGTCGCTCCTGTGGTGGATGCGCCGGAAAATAGCTTTGCGCCGCCGCTTCAAGGCTTTCGGGCACGGCTCGCTGGAATTCCTGTCTCCCGACAACCCTAAAATTCTCGCATTTGTCCGCAGCTTCGAAGATGAGGAAATCCTTATTATCTCCAATCTATCGCAATATCCGCAGGTTGCTTCTCTGCAATTGGGGCGATATGCCGGCTTCGTCCCGGAAGAGATTTCCGGGCAGAATAAGTTTCCTCCCATCAAAAAGACTCCTTATACCTTCACCGTGGGCGGCTACGATTATTATTGGCTGGTACTGAGGAAGCCCTCGCAACCGGAAGGGGCCTCCGCCGACAGGCTCATACCCCAGGTGGCCGTGGGTGATGCCTGGCGGAACATTTTCCGCGACAAATACCTCGGCGAATTGGAAGAAACTCTACTCCCGACCTATTTGCGGACATGTCATTGGTTCGGCACGGCCATCCGGGGAATCCGCGAAGTCCGTATTTTGGAGAACCTCCCTTTGCCCGGGGCCGGAGAGGCTTCGCTCCTCATTCTCCAGGCGGAATACTTCGATCACCCGCGCGAATTGCTCAGCCTTTCCCTGGCATTCATAACCGGAGAAGGGGCGCTGGAGGTGCTTTCCGAATGCCCCC
This sequence comes from uncultured Bifidobacteriales bacterium, assembly GCA_964401245.1. GTDB lineage: Bacteria > Fibrobacterota > Fibrobacteria > UBA11236 > UBA11236 > JBGTHM01. The sequence continues at coordinate 47,203 of CAYNXV010000001.1, forward strand.
AGGCCATCGTAGCCCGGCTGCAGGTGGGATTGGAGGAAGGCGTACTTTACGACGCGGTTTATAACGAGAACAGCCGCAGGTCCATGCTTGCCCTCATCGAGAAGGGGGAAGTCCTGAAAGGCCTTAAAGGAACGCTGGCGGGAAAGCCAACCAAGACGGCCAACCCCGCTCCGGTCCCCGTGGCTGGTGATGGAGAGACTGTTCCGGTTATTCCACCCTCGCATGTAGTGGCGCCCGAAGCCCACAATTCGGTGCTGGTATTCGAAGATTCTCTCGTGCTGAAATTTTTCCGCCGGTTGGAACCCGGCATCAATCCGGATGCCGAGATGGTGCGGTTTCTATCGGAACAAAGCGGGTTTCGCCAGACGCCCCATTTCCGCGGGACCCTCGAATACTCTCGCCCCGGCGAGCAGCCGATGGTGGCGGCTTTGCTGGAGACCTATGTGCCGAATCAGGGCGACGCCTGGAATCATACGCTCAGTGCCTTGGGACAATACGTGGAGAGATTGCTGAGCCGCCGCACCGAATTGCGCGAATCGCCGAAGCTCATCCGGTCGCTGTGGAAACCGGAAGCTGAATCGCTGTCCGGTTTCGTCGAGGAGATAATGGGAGGAGTGTATCCCGAATTCGTGCGCCTATTGGGAATCCGCACCGCCGAAATGCATTTGGCGCTATGGAATTCCACGCAGCCGGATTTCGCCCCCGAGCCCTTCACCCAGCTCTACCAACGCAGCGTCTATCAAAGTATCCGCAACGGCGTCGGCAAGGCCTTGGGGGAATTGCAGAAAAACCTTTCTCGGTTGCCTTCACCGTTGCAAAAGGAGGCGCGCCACCTGCTGTCGCGGGAGAAGCAAGTGCTCCAGCGCCTTTCGGTGCTCCTGGATCATCGTTTCCACATAGACAAGACGCGCCTGCACGGCGACTACCATTTGGGCCAGGTGCTGTATACCGGCAAGGACTTCATGGTCATCGACTTCGATGCCCAGGCGGGCCGGTCCTTGAGCGAGAGGCGGCTCAAAAGGTCCCCTTTGCAGGACGTGGCGACCATGATTCGCTCTTTCCACTATGCCGCCTACACCGCGCTTTTCCAGCATGTAACGGTTACGCCCGAAGACCGCCAACTTTTGGAACCCTGGATGGAGGCCTGGCTCCACAATATGACGGATGTTTTTTGGCGAGCCTATCGGGAAACGGCCGGCGAAGCCCGCTTTTTACCCCCGCTCGAAGACGCGCGTCTGCTCTTGAACGTCTTTTTGATGGAACGTGAAGCCCTGGAACTACGGGCCGAACTGGTCAAACGGCCGGAGTGGGCGGTAGTGCCCATGCGGGGTTTGGCCGGGATGTTGGATTAGCTTCCATCTATTCTCAAAAATCCCACGTGAAAGCGATTTCCCCCCGGAATGCCGCTTGACAGGTTTTAAATATTCGATATATTATTCCTATCATGAATAGTGAATCCCTATCGAAAGCTTCCTCCCCGGCACGACGAGGTTACAATAGGTCCTTGCGCGACAAGCAGGCCGGAGAAACCCACGAAACCATCCTCACAGCCATGGCTGAACTCATCCGCTCCGGCGAAATCGAGGATTTCACCTATCCCCAACTCGCTGCGCGCAGCGGCATTTCCGTGCCGACCTTGTATCGCCATTTTCCCAGCCGCAAAAACCTTTTCGACGCCCTTTTCGCCTGGCTGGACGTGAAGCTGAAGGCCCCCGCCTTCCCCCGTAATCTGAAGGAGATGGTGGAAAAAACTCCCGAACTCTTCGACTATTACCACCGACAACGGGACCTCCTATGTACCGCCCGCGTCGGAGAATTCTTGCGGGAAGTCGGGGAAGAAGCGCAACGTAAGCGCGATATAGCCTTCGTTCGTATACTGGAACCGCTAACCCGGCATCTTCCACTGGAAAAGGCCAATGCCTTCCATGGCATGGCGCGCTTGTTCTATAGCTTCGATAGCTATTTGATGATGCATAAACGCTTCAACGTGGGTCCCAAAGAGGCTTCCGATACCGCCGTGTGGATGCTGAAAAGCCTTTTGGAGCGGTTGGAGGCGGAAAAACCAAAAGCATCGACGCCGGCAAATAAAGCGGTGAAAGTCCGGAAACCCGTACCTTCAATAAAGAGGAAGAAGAAATCATGAGACCATCGCAAATGTCTCCTACCCTCGAGAATCCTTCACCCAATTCGGCAATTGCCCCTTCCAAGCCCTTCGCAAAGCCTTCCCCCGGCACCTGGAAATTGGATGCCTCCCATTGCGAGCGCCCTCTGCCGCAAATCATCGAGGGCATTATGAAGCGAGGCTTCGAAAGCGGCTTCCGAAAAGCCCTGGAAAATTACGGCGCCCCCCTGGATGTAATCGAAGTAGCCGAAGTCAATGGGTTCATTTACCAATGCGAACGTCCCATCGGCGCACCGCCCGAACCGAACGGCTTGCCGCCCAAAGCGCTGTTCAAATTAATGACGTTGCTGCACCCCCGGATCCGTAAACGCTTACGCCGAGCCGAAAAAATCTGGGAGGAAAAACCCTGGCGTGAAGAAACGCGACGGTATCTGGAAGAGTTATCGCCCGCTTTGGAACGGGAGGTAACGCGCCTGCTGCGTATTCCCCTGGCCGGCCTTTCGGATTCGGAATTGGCGGATCACATCGGCGCCTGCCGTAAACTTCTGGAAGACGATTTGCACCTGCACTTTACCATCAACATGTCCCGCGTCGTCCCCGTCGGAGATTTTCTTATTCATGCCCAGGGTTGGACCGGAGCCGCGCCGGCCGAAATCCTGGAACTCATGCGCGGCAGCTCACCGGGATCGCACAAAGGCATGGCCGAGCTGGAAAGCTTGGCCGTGGCCATAGGAGCGGATGCATCGCTGCGGGAAAAAGTGTTGGGCCCGAGCGATGCCGAAACCTTGTTGGGCGAACTGGAGGCGAGGAACGATGGGGTGGGCGAAGCCACGCGTAATTGGGTGACGGCCGTGGGTCACCGGGTAACGGGTTTCGAGCCTGGATTCCCTACCTTTCGGGAAACGCCTGCTACCCTGTTGGAATGCCTACGCGGGAAAATCCGCGAATCCGATTCCCCGATAAAAAAGGAGGAAAGCCGCCGGGTGTTGGAAAACCTGAGAGCACGCGTACCTGCGGAACACCGTTCCGAATTCGACGGTTTATTGGAAGAGGCCCGCCTGGTTTATTTTTTGCGCGACCATGCCTGCCAAAACGCCACGGAATGTTGCGGCCTGGTCCGCCTCGCGGCCTTGGAGGCGGGAAAGCGCCTGACCCGCCTCGGCCTGGCTCCGGAACCGGAAGCCGGCCTTTACGCCGATTATTCCGAATTGCGGTCCCTCCTTTTGGAAGGAAAGGGACCAAGCTCCGCCGAGCTTGCAGACCGCCTGGTATGGCGGCGCGCGGCGACCGTGGACATCGCCCCCGAAGTTCTGGGACCGCCTCCGGTTGATCCGCCACCCCCGGAATGGTTGCCGCCCGGAAGCGCGCGCCTGGCACGCGCGGCGGAAATATACGTGAAGGCTATGCTCGACTCCCGCGCTGAAAAGAACCAGGATAAGTCGATTATCCACGGCTTGGCGGCAAGCGGGGGCAAACGCATCGGCATAGCCCGTCTGGTCTTGCATGCCGGTGATTTCGATAAAATCGGACCCGGCGATATATTGGTGGCGAGGCTGACCAGTCCCTCCTACAACCTGCTGCTTCCCCTGCTTGCCGGCATCGTTACCGATCGCGGCGGCATCCTATCGCACCCGGCCATAGTCAGCCGGGAATTCGGCATCCCCGGCGTGGTTGGCACCCGCAATGCGACGTCCCTGATTCCGGACGGCGCTTCGGTGGAAATCGACGGAGACGCCGGAACGGTTCGCGTATTATCATGAGAATCAAACCGCTGCGGGATGTCGAAGATGAAGCTGCCTTCGGGGGAAAAGCCGTTTCGCTGGGAACCGCGTTGCGGGCGGGACTGAACGTGCCTGCCGGATTGGCGCTGGAGGTGGATTTCGTAACCTCATTGGCGGACGATAGCGGCTGGGGCAATGAGGGAGTTTCGGATCTTAGGGGTAGCCTGAATGTTTCGTCCCTCTACCAGGACATAATCAATTGCCTGGGTGATTTTTCTTTCGCCGTGCGCTCCTCCGCCGTGGGCGAGGATTCGGAAGGTATCAGCTTCGCCGGCCAGCATGCCACCCGCCTCAACGTAAGAGGCCCCGTCGCCCTGATGGAAGCCATACGGGAAGTCTGGGTCTCCGCGCATTCCGAATCGGCGGCGGCGTATCGCCGGAAGCTGGGTGTCGGCGGCGAGCCGCGCATGGCGGTGATCATCCAGCGTCTGGTGGCTCCGGTCACCTCCGGAGTACTGTTCACCATCAACCCCATAACCGGCGCCGATGAAAGGGTGGTCGAGGCCACTTGGGGCTTGGGGGAGGCCGTGGTTTCCGGTTTGGTCACTCCCGACAGTTGGCGGCTGCATCGGGGAGGCGCTTGCATAGAACATAAAATGGGAGAAAAGGATATGGAAATAGTCGCCCTCGATACCGGAACCGCCGAGCGGCCCGTGGAAAAGGACCGTGCGCATCGGTCCTGCCTCGAAACTGCGCAGCTTGCCGAATTGGAAAACCTGGCCGGAAAATGCGAAGCATTTTTCGAATCCCCCAACGATATTGAATGGTGCTTCACCCGGGATGACCTTTTTCTTTTGCAACGCCGGCCGGTGACACGATGACGCCCCGTGCTCCCCTTACCTTACTGGAAGCGGCCAGCCTCGGCGCGGCCTTGGCGGCGGCGGACTCGCAAGGGTTGTTGATGGCTCTGACCGCGGGTCCGGATACTTTCCAGGGATACGCTGAACGTCTGAACCTTAACCCTGCGGCGACCAAATCCATACTGGAAGTATTACGGACCATGGGATTCGTCGACCATCAACAAAATTCCGGATATTATTCCGCCGATCCGTCCCTGGAGTTGGCGATGGCCGGTATGGCAAGCCGGCCGGGCATCGGGCTGGGAATTTTTTCTGCCGTCCATCGCTTTCTCCAGACTGGGGATTCGATGCAGCCTCAAAGCGAAACCGCGGAAGGCCGGGAAAAAGTCTATCCTCGGGTAGTCGAAGATTTGGCGAAAATGTTTTCCGGCCCCGCACGGCAACTCGCCGATGCGCTTGCTGAGAGCGACTGCCGGCATATCCTCGATGTAGGCGCGGGATCGGGACATTGGAGTATGGCCCAATTGCAATGCCATCCACAGGCCCGTCTCACCCTATTGGATCTTCCCCAGGTTTTGGAGGTTGCCAAGGAGAGGGCTGAGCGGCTGGGCCTATCCGATCGCATCGACCTGCTCGCGGGAGATTTTCACTCCAGAGGCCTGCCCGAAGGAAAGTTCGACAGGATCATTCTTGCCAATGTCCTCCATTTGGAACCCGCGGAAAAAGCGGAGAAGTTGCTGCGGAGCCTGTCACCGGTAATGCAGGACAAGGGAAAGTTCGTCATTATCGATTCGATGGCCTCAGACACGTTGGAGCAGGATAGGACGCGCAGGGCCTACGCTCTCTTTTTGGCCCTCCGTATACGCGACGGTTACCCCCATTCCGAGGCGACTTTACGAAAATGGCTGGCCGGATGCGGATACGGCCGGGCCCGCCGATTGGATTTGGAACAGGGCCAAGCGGCCTTAAGCGCTTTGATCACCGAATGAATTGACTCAATCCCAAACACCCGGATCGCCCGTATTCGATCCCATTTCCCCAAGGAGCTTCCATGTCGATACTCAAAAAAACCACCAAGGTACTGGCAGCACTGGTAGGAATCCTCCTGCTGTTGATTGGCGGACTGCTGGGATACGCGGCAATGACGATGGACGGCAAATTGCAATTTCCAGATACGCCCTCTCCCAGGATTGCGGCCAGCACCGATTCCCTGATCATCGAACAAGGGCGGTACCTCGTGCACGCCACCGCCCATTGCGCGCAATGTCATAGCACCGACGATCGTAGTCGTCCCGAATTGACGGTCGGCACGCCTTTGAGCGGAGGTCTGGCGTTCGAGATGGGTCCGTTGGGAACCCGCTATGCCAAAAACCTCACGCCCGACGAAGAAACCGGCATCGGCCGGCTTTCCGATTCCGAATTGGCCCGCGCCATTCGTACCGGCGTCATGCACAGCGGCGAATTGTCCTTCTTCATGCGCTATTCCGCCTCCGAACTTTCGGATGAGGATATAACCGCAATTATTTCTTATTTGCGGACCCTTGAGCCCGTGCGCAAGCAAAATCCCGAAGGGGAATGGTATCTGGTCGGCAAAGCATTGATGACCTACGCCTTTCCGAAAATGCTTCCACGGCCGGAAGCAGGCCCCGCCCATGTGCCCGCCGACGCCGAGCCCTCGATTGAACGGGGACGTTACCTTTCCGACCATGTGATGCTTTGCAGCCAATGCCACACCGGATTCGACATGAAAACCTTTCTGCCCACGGGACCGAAGTTGGGAGGAAGCCTGCCCGACAGGAGCCATGGCGATGACAAGGACATGGAATTCGTAGCGCCCAACTTGACCTCGCACCCCACGGGTTATACCGGAATGGTATCGGAAGACGCTTTTGTAGCCAGAATGAAGAGAGGTCGAGCCTATAAGTCTTCGATTATGCCTTGGGAAAATATCGGGAATACCACGGAAAACGATTTGCGTTCGGTATACCGGTACTTGCGTTCGTTGCCTCCGGTGGAAACCGACCACGGCCCTTCATACCGAAAGGTCGGTTGGAGCAAGGATTGACCGGAGTGCTGGATTAATTGCTATCGTATCCGGAAGTGCCGGAGGAATTCCAACGGCAGTAAACAGGGCATTATCCATGAATTATCAAAAACGGTTCTTAATCAAGCCCGGGAGTCGGGTTCGACTCACGGATTTCGATACCTCAGTCACACTCAAGGGTAAAGACAAAAAATCCGCCGCTACCGAATTCGAAAGCCTGAAATCACGTATGGACGAATTGCAGGTTCGGCTTTATGCCGAAAAGAAGCATTCGCTTCTCATCTGCCTGCAAGCCCTGGACGCCGGCGGGAAGGACGGAACCATCCGGCATGTTCTGGGTTCGATAAATCCGCAAGGTTGCCGCGTGGTGAGCTTCAAGGAGCCCTCGTCGGAAGAGCTTGCGCATAATTTTCTGTGGCGGATAGAGCATCAGACTCCCAGACGGGGAGAGATGGCGATATTCAACCGTTCGCATTATGAGGATGTCCTGATTGTGCGGGTCCACGACCTCGTTCCGAAAAAGGTCTGGTCGCAGCGCTATGGGCAAATCAACGATTTTGAACAGCGACTTGCCGCCAATGGAACGCATATTCTGAAATTCTTTCTGCATATCAGCAAGGATGAACAATTGCGTCGTTTCAAAAAACGCCTCGAAGATCCGAAGCGGCATTGGAAGATAAGCGAATCCGATTATTCCGAAAGAAAACATTGGGACGAATATATGGCGGGATATGAGGATGTCCTCAGTAAGTGCAGCACCCTGGAAGCCCCATGGTTCGTAATCCCCTCGGATGACAAGGGGTTCCGCAATCTCGCCATTTCAAGGATTATCGTCGATACCATGGAGAAAATGGGGATGGAATTCCCCAAGCCGACGGTAGACTTGAAAGAAATTCAGAAAAAGTATCATGAAGCCTTGGGGCGGACACCGGTCAGGAAATCCAAGCTATAAGTCAATCCGACCGGAGCAATAAGGCGACGGGAAACTTACGTAACAGCTCGCCCATAGGCAGGGTTTCCCCGCCGGACAGGGTTTCGCCGGTAAGCACATTCGTCCAACTTCCGTCGATTTCAGGAAGGTTGAGCTTCGTATCCTGCCAGACGTCCATTCCCAGAGGTAACCGCCCCGGTTCCACCACGCCTCCCAGAAACCGGGGAGCCACGGCCACGGCCTGTTCCTTTCCCAGGCCGCGGGCGAAGGCGACGATACTGTCGGCATGACGGCCTTCGGCATACAGGGCGCCATAGTCTCCGCGTGCGAAAAGCTCCCCGTGTTTTTTCCGCGCCCACAGAGCCTTGTGCACCAGAAAGAATTTGGCTCGCCCGTCCTTGAGGTTGTCCAACAGGTCGCGCAAAAACGCCTCCCGGTCCGAAGCGTCCCGTCGTTTGGTTTCCGCCAGATAATCCGCGCGCAAGGCGTAGTCCACCGGGCGCCGGTTGTCGGGATCCACCAGGCTCAAGTCCCATAGTTCGGTTCCCTGGTAAAAATCGGGAATGCCCGGCGAAGCCAGCTTTATAAGGGTTTGCGACAGCGAATTGAAGTATCCGTAAAAGCGGACCTTTTTCTGGAAGGGAAGAAAGGCTTTCAGGAACGGACCCTCGGGGCCTTCCTCCAGTATTCCCTGCGTGAATTCCAGGAAATTCTTCTCGTATTCCAAATCGGGCTTTAGCCAGGCGGTGTGCATCTTGGCCTCGCGCACGGCCTTGACCAGGTATTCCCGGATGCGGGGAATGAAGCCAGGTTCCTGTCCGGCCAAAAGAGGATAAGCCCCGAGAAGCGTCTGATAGAGGAAATATTCGTCGTTGCGATCGGGAATCACGTTTTCCTCCGCGACCTTGAGACGATGCGAATTGATCTCGTGCCATTGGATGAGATTGCTCTCCCATTCCTCCGGAAATTCGGACAACACGTTGATTCGGGCCCGCAGGTGTTCGCCCCGCTTGGTATCGTGGGTCTGGGTGGCGTTCTGGCCATGCGGCCAAGTCCGCGCGCGCTCCTCGTTTGAGGCGTGGAAATCCTCCAGCGGTGTTCCGAAGCGTGCGGGCTCCCCACCGACCTCGTTGAGCGACAACAGGGGATTGAAAACGTACAGGAGGGTATCCTCTATGCCCTTAGCCATCAGGGGGCTGGTGAATTGTTGGAGGCGCATGGTGAAATACTGCGCGTATTGCTTTTCCTCCCGGGTGAGAAGACTGCCGTCCCTGTCCAACACCATGGATTCTATGAATTCGATTTCATTCGCCTGGATGGGAAGATGCCAACGCGCCCGACTCATGGCTTTGCGAATGACCGCGGCATCCTCCTCCGAAGACCGGCCGGGCCCGAAATAGGTGCGGTACACGGGAAAATGCACCAGTATCTCTTCCAGCGCCCGGCGCAATCCGAAAAGCGTGAAGTCGCTTCCGTAGCGGAATTTTCCGGCGAGGGCCTTCAGTTCATGGGCCAGATTCTCCAACGAGCCTGACAAATCCTTTTCGATGATCAGTCGCTTCTTTTCCTCTTCCAGTTTGGAATAGGAAGTGCTCAATCCCGTAAAGGCGCGGTAAATCCGGAAAAAATCCTCGCGATGATCGGAACGGCAGAAAATCCCGTTCACCCGGTTCAAAAAATCGTACCCCGTCGTTCCCTGCACCGGCCATCCGGAGCGAAGGGATTCGGTATACTGCAGAATCTTTTCCACGACGATATAGGTGGCGGGAAGCGCCGCGCGCAAAGTGGCGAGGTATTCCACCGGATCGTGCAAACCGTCGATGTGATCGACGCGAAGGCCCGTTATCTTGCCCTCCTCCAACAATTTGAAGGGAAGGGCATGCACGGTTTTGAAGACTTCGGGGTCTTCGACCCGCAGGGAAATCAATTCGTTGACCGCGAAGAATCGCCGATAGTTGATTTCCTCCGTTCCCACTTTCCAAAAAGCGAGTCGGTAATTCTGTTCGGCCAGGAGTCCCGCCAACCGATTGAAACTTTCCGGAACTCCTTTTTCACCGTTGAAAATACGGATGTTCTCGTCCACGAACAGTTTGAATATGCCGTTGGAGGCATACAATTCGGAAAGCAGGGCCTTCACAAAGGGGATCTGATCGTAGCGGTCCGCCGGGTCTTCGCGCGACGGCAGATTTTTAAGTACGTAGAGGGTTCCCAGGAATTTTATGAAATCCGGATTGTCGTGACCCAACCGCTTACGCAAGGTCGCCAGATTGAAAGCGAGTATGGTGGCGTACGATTCGAGCCTTACCGGCAGAATCAATTCATAATAACGTAGAGAAAAGGCGCCGTCCGAGAAGTCCAAACGGATTTCGCCGTCCTCCAGGCATTTCCCCAGAAACGATCCGAGAAAAGGCGCCAGAACCTTACCGCGCAGACTTTCGTCCCGATGATTCCAGTCGATATCGAAAAAATTGACGTAGCGGGATTCGGGCCCGTTTTCCAGCACATCCATGAGCATGGAATTCTGGGAATGGAAGGCCATATGATTGGGAACGATATCCTGCAGCCACCCCATGTTTTCCGCCTTTACGGCGAGAGTCAATTCGTTGAACTCCTCTATGGTGCCCAACTCGGGATTGAGTACGGTGGGATCCACCACGTCATATCCGTGGCTGCTGCCGCTGCGGGCGCGGGAGATGGGGGAGGCGTAGATGTCGGTGATTCCCAGGGCGCTGAGATAGGGAATGATTGCGCGGGCATGGGCGAAGGTGAAATCCGCGGAGAATTGCAATCGATATGTGGATACCGGTATGCGGTTCAGTTGGTAATCGGGTAGGTTCATGCAGGTTTCCTACGGTAGAGCGCGAAGCGATAGGGGGGCAATATCAGGGTTTCGGTGTCGGTTGGTTTTTCCGGCAATTCGTTTTCTCCCGCGAAAATGCCGCTTCCTCCGTCGAGCATGCGCTCCCATTTTTCTCCTTGGCCGGTTCTAAAAAGCCGTTCGCCGGAAACATCGACGGATTCTCCGGAAAAATTCAGGAGGGCCTTCCAGGATTCGCCCGCATACGTCCGCTCCCAGGAAAGCCATTTCGCGTCCTCATCGAAGGTAACGGAAACGTTTCGTTCGGGACGAACCGACAAAGCGGCATGCTTCCGCCGCAATCCCAGCAAGGCTCGATGGAATTCCAGCAAAGCCGTGTGTTTTTCCCTCGCAAGTTTATCCCAGTCCAATCGGCATCCCGAAAAAGTGCCTTCGTCCATGGGGTCGGGTACTTCCCCCTCCCAGGAAAAGCTTGCGAATTCCTTGCGACGTCCCTGCCTTACCGCTTCGGCTAGTTCCGCATCGGTGTGACTGACGAAATATCTAAAGGGCGCGGTTTCTCCGTATTCCTCTCCCATGAACAAAAGGGGCAGATAGGGAGACAGGATAACGGCTCCAGCCGCGACTTTAAGCGCTTCGAAAGGCAGCAGCGAAGCCAGCCTGTCGCCCAGCATGCGGTTGCCCACTTGATCATGGTTTTGCGAGCAAACCACGAAACTTCTTCCGGGAAAGTTCCGGCTGTTCGAACCCACCGGTTTTTTCCGATGGGGCGAATACTGTCCTGCATAGACGAAAGGTTCGTTGAAGGCCTTGGCAAGCTGTTCCATGCGTCCGAAGTCGCCGTAATACCCCTTGTCCTCTCCCGTCAAAAGCGTATGCACGCAATGGTGGAAGTCGTCGCTCCATTGGGCGTCGAGACCGTATCCCCCCTTGCCGAGCGGGGTGACGGTGCGGACGTCGTTCCGGTCGCTTTCCGCAATCAGCCGCAGAGGCCGGTTCAGACGGGTTGCAAGCCGGGAAGTCTTTTCCGAAAGTTCCTGCAGAAAATGCCTGGGACTTTCATCGATGATGGCGTGCACGGCATCCAAGCGCAAGGCATCGACCCGAAAAGTCTCGAACCAGAATCGGGCGTTTTCCCAAAAGAAGTTGCGGACCCCTTCGGAACCGGCATCGTCGAAATTGAGAGCGTCTCCCCAGTCGGTTTTATGTTTCGAGGTGAAGTAGGGTCCGAAATCCCTCAGGTAATTCCCTTCCGGACCCATGTGATTGTAGACCACGTCGAGAATAACCGCGAGACCCCGGGAATGGCAGGCATCCACCAGCCGGAAAAATCCTTCGGCCCCGCCATAGGAATCCTGTACGGCGAAAGGATATACCCCGTCATACCCCCAGTTCCGTGCTCCCGGAAATTGCGCTATGGGCATGATTTCCACAGCGGTTATTCCGAGGTTTATCAAGTGATCGAGGCGCCCGATTACGCCGTCGAAGTCGCCCCTTTCGGTGAAGGTTCCCACATGCAATTCATAAATCACATAATCCTCCAGGTCGGGCGTCGACCATTCGGATTGGGTCCACTGGAATCGGAGATCGGTGACTGAGGAGGGGCCATGAACGCCGTTGGGCTGGCTTCTCGAAGCGGGATCGGGCCTTTCCGGACCGTCATTCAAGGCGAAAGTATAGAGGCTGCCTGCAGGCACATCCTCCGCTTCCGCGCTCCAATAACCACCTGCCTGGGAAGCAAGGGGGATTCGACGGTCTCCCCGGCTTTTAAGCCTTACTTCCACCCGTTGGGCTTCGGGGGCCCAAACGCTGAAGCGACAGTTTTTTCCATCACGACTATCCTGATATTCCGCGCCTATCTCCATGCCAGGGAGAATCTAGAATTTAAGCGCCGGGGGTGAAACCTAAGAATGAAAATCAGGGGATTTGCGCGCGAATCCGGTTATTCCGGGCGCGATTTGAGGAGGCGGACGAATTTGTACTCGCATTTTTTCACGAGTTGCAATTTCGTTTCTTCGCTCGAACAACCTTTGCGTTCCAAAAAGCCGACCTTGGCGGTTCCGATGATTTCATCGATTTCCTCTATAGGAAGCCAATTCGAAAAGAACCGTCGCAACTCCTTCATGGAGGTGAAGGTGTAATTGCTGGATCGACGCTCCTCGAGCTTCCAATCCTCCCAAGAGGTGCCGCCGGTCGGGGTGGATACTTTATCTTGCATACAACAACCTTCTTCGATTCTATGGGAGGGTTCGGGCAAAGTCAATCAATCGTAGGGTAGAAGTCGATTTCCGGTTCCAAAAAAGTGCGGCAATTGAAATAGCCCAAGCGCAGGGTTATCTTCTGGGGCGATGCATCACGCCGACTTCCTTTACGATATGGCTACGGTCATGGTGGTGGCCGGTTTGGTGACCATCCTTTTCCACCGTTTCAAGCAGCCCGTGGTATTGGGATATATCCTTGCGGGCGTGATCGTAGGCCCGCTTTCCCCGGTTCCGCTCATCCGCAACGAAGCCACCATCAACACCCTATCGGAATTAGGGGTCATTTTCCTCTTGTTCAGTTTGGGGCTGGAGTTCAATCTTCGCAAATTACGCGAAGTGGGCGCGACTTCCGCCATCGCCGCCACTTTGGAAATCGGGTTGCTGTTGGCCGGGGGCTATTGGCTGGGACGGTTTTTCGGATGGAGCCCCATGAACAGCCTCTTCCTGGGCGCCATCATTTCGATTTCCTCCACCACCATTACCGTAAAAGCCCTGGCCGAGGCGGGCAAAACCAAGGAGAAATTCGCCCAGATCATTTACGGCATTCTCATTGTCGAAGACATTTACGCCATCATCCTCATCGCGGTGCTTTCCGGCATCGCCCAGTCCGGAGCCCTGCAAACGGGCGAAGCGGCGCTCACCATCGGCAAGCTCGCCGTCTTTCTGGTGGTTTCGCTGGTTATCGGTTTCATGGCCGTGCCCCGGGTGGTGACTTACGTGGGCCGTTTCAAGAACGATGAGATGTTGCTGGTTACGGTGCTGGCCCTCTGCTTCGGCTACTCCTTTCTGGCCTTGCGCCTGGGTTACAGCGTGGCGCTGGGAGCTTTTCTTATGGGCCTGCTGGTGGCTGAGTCCCGGGAAATAGGGCGCATAGAGCATCTTATCCGGCCGGTGCGCGACATGTTCATCGCCATTTTCTTCGTCTCGGTGGGACTACTAATTCGACCCGAAACCTTGGTCACCTATGCCATACCCATCGCCGTCATTTCGCTGGTAGTCATTGTCGGAAAAGTAGTGACCGTGGGCGGCGGAGTATTCCTGTCGGGACATGATATGCGCTCCGCAACCCGGGTGGGCATGGGCAAAGCCCAAATCGGCGAATTCTCCTTCATCATGGCCGGCATCGGATTGGCCCATGGCGTAACCGATTCCTTTCTCTATCCCGTGGCGGTTTCCGTCTCGGTTCTCACCACCATGGCCACGCCGTTTCTCTTGAAGGGCGCCGACCCCACCGCAGGAATGCTGGAAAAATCCCTCCCGCGCACCCTGATGTCCTATCTGAATCTCTATACAGGATGGGTTCGCCAGGTGCACGCAGGATCCCGGAACAGCCAGGTCAAAACGATTCTGCGCAAGATTTTCGGTAAGCTGGCCATATTCGGTTTCCTCAACGCCGGGGCTTTGCTCATCGCCTCTTTTACGGCGCGGGTGCTGCCCATCGTCTTTCCCGCGCTGGTCCCCTGGCGCAACGCCCTCAATACCACTTTATGGTTCATCGCCATTCTGGTTTCCATGCCGCTGATTCTCGCCACTTTCCGCAAGCTCAAGGCCCTGGGCATGATTCTCTCCGAAATCGGAATACCCGAGGGAGCCGTCGGCCCCTACAAAAGCGAGGTCCGGGCCATCGCGGCGAATTTCGTCATCGTAATCGGCATGGGGTTCCTGGGCCTGGTCATATTCCTGATGAGTTCCACCCTGCTTCCCGATCTGTATATGCTGCCGATATTAGGTACCACTTTCCTGTTATTGGCTTATTTGCTGCGGGGATCGTTCAACAAGATTTATTTCCAGGGAAAGACGGCGCTTGCCGATACCTTCAATCAGCAT
>CAYNXV010000002.1:0-26831 GCA_964401245.1 uncultured Bifidobacteriales bacterium
GCCCCCTCCTCCGACAAGCTCGGCAATGTGTCCGGACCCGGGTGTAATAAAATCAAAACCTCGTTCTCCCGCGCCGCGCGCCACTTCTTCAGGGTCACCGGCGCGTGAACCTCCGTAAGCCAGGGTTTCTTCGCCTGCTTCAAGGCCACCAGCGATTTTTGCCGCAGCCTTTCCATCAATTTATCGAAGCCCTTTTCCTTGGGCGCTTGGCAATGATCCGATAGCACCAGGTGGATATCGGCTATCGGCAATTGGCACAGTCCTTCCACCGGCTCTTCCAGGTCGCGTCCCTTCAACACGGCCAGCACCAGGCTGATACGGGGTCGCTGCGTCGGGTGGACGGCCGCTTCCATCCGATGGGCCGTCCAACGTCCCGCCTCCTCGCGAAGCTCCACCCGCTCCACCAATCCGCGCCCGTCGGCGGCATGAATGCAGGCTCCCGGCTTCAAGCGGAGCACGTCGCGAAGGTGATGCAATTCGTGGGCGGGAATTTCCCATCGACCTTCGCCGCGGGATTCGAGCAGAAACCAACTATCGTCGTAATGAAGCATGTTTCAAGCGGAAAGAAAAGGAAAGAATCCGAGTTGCCGTCCGATATAATACAGCAAATAACCCTGTAACCCGAAAAAGCATAGAGCCATCAGTAAATGCAGCAGAAAGCCCAGCCAGCGCACCGTCGGGGAGACGAGAAGACTCAAGCCCAGCATGAGCAAAGTCGCGCAGGCGATGACGAAGCCGGCGCCGGAGGTATAGACCACGGCCTGGCCTGCCAGATAATTGAGATTCCAGTAATAAATCCACAGCGAAGCGCCGGCCAACAGGAAATTCGCGGATTGCAAAAACAGCAAAGTCGAAGACATCAGTCGCCGCTCCCATATTCTTCCGCGGGCAAACCCAAGGCCCTAACCTTTTCTCCGATGCCGGCGAGAAAGGCCATGGTCAAAGGACCGCAAATACTTTGGGCGGGCGCGCGCGCCAGGGTGTAAAGCTGAACCTTGCGGATATTTCCCCCCGTCGCTGTATTAACCCGCTGCAACCTATCGAGGTAAAGACCGATTTCATTTTCAGACGGCGGCTCTCCCTCGAGCGTGCAGAAGAAACTCTGAATCGTAATCGGATGGCGTAGACCCAATTCCACCAGATTCGCTTCCACCTTGTCCAGCGGGACGCGCGACAGGTTCACCCTCTGATACCATTCTTCCGAGCCCGCATCCAATTTGGCCCAGACTTCGCCGTTTTGTTCCAACAACCTGTCGATGCCGGAGCGCACCTTCGCCCTATCCAGCAAGGTGGCGTTGGTGATGAGATTGAGTTTGAAATCAAGTGCCGCATGGCGATTCTGGATTTCGCGTAGCAGTTCGCATACCTCCGCAAATTCCGGAACCATTGTGGGTTCGCCGTCTCCGCTTATCGCCACATCGCGCAGCTTTTTTTTGTCGTCCGACAAGGCGGCGAATTTTTCCAGTCGGCAAACCCCTTCCGCATCCACCGTGGACAATAACTCTTCAAGCTCCGACTCGATGGCAGCCAAATCAATGCGCTGCGGCGGTCCCGCCTGGGTCCGGTCCACTTGGCAATAGGGGCAGGCGAAATTGCACAACTTGTCGAGATTGAGATTGACGCCGAAAGACACGCCTCCGGAGCGTCGCGAAACCACCGGATACACGTAAGTATGCCCGGCGAAAGTGCGAGGGTGGTGGGAAAATTCCCGCTTCAAGGCGGCATCGGAATCCATGGTATTGCCTACAATATCCCTAATTGAACAGGGCGGGCTTGGGTGCTTTCCCTCCCCGCATAACTATAATCCATTCGCGGGCAAAAACCAAAACCGCGCGGGGAAAATTCCCTCGTTTGCTATCATTATCGCCATGCCGGAGAACCCATGGTTGCGGGCGAGGTAAACCCCAACAACTCCAAAGGCCGGGGGTGGAAATCCGGTCATGCCCCCGTCCAAGGCGCGTAGAAGGCCTTCGGGAAGGAATAATCGCTAAAGATGACGAAACGGCAAGAGCGGACAATTTTCACATCGCAAGACGAGGGTTTCATGAACCTGGCCTTCGCGGAAGCGCGCAAGGTGAAAGGCAAAACCCTGCCCAACCCTCCGGTGGGCGCCGTGGTGGTGAAAGAGGGACGCGTCGTCTCCAAAGGCGGCACCCGTCCGGCTGGTCAAGCCCATGCCGAAGTGGTGGCCCTTCGCAAAGCCGGATCCTCGGCCCAAGGCGCCACCCTGTACGTCACCCTGGAGCCCTGCAGCCACCAGGGAAAAACTCCGCCCTGTACGCGGGCCATTCTTCAGGCGGGCATCTCTCGCGTCGTAATCTGCGTCATGGATGCGAATCCTTTAATCGGAGGTGGCGGGATCCGGGAACTCCGCCGCTCCGGAGTACAAACCGAAATCGGTTTACTTAAGGAGCGAGGCGAGGAATTCTACGAAGGCTTTTTCTTTTACATCCAAAGGGGAAGGCCTCTCATCCATGTGAAAATCGCACAATCGCTTGATGGCCGCATCAACGCTTCGCCCGGTGAGCGCACTCCCATTACCGGCCCGGAAGCACAAATATGGTCCCATGCCTTGCGGTCGAGGGTGGACGGCGTGCTGGTGGGAGGCGGCACAGTGCGCGCCGACAATCCGGACTTGACGGCCAGACGGGTAAAAGGCCCCCATCCCGAAAGTATGGTGCTGACCCGCAGCGGAAATATTCCCGCCGGTGCCCTTATTCTGGCTGAGGGCCGCCAGGCGCGAACCGTCATATTGACCTCCGCGGCGCGCCCTTTTCCAAATTGGGTGGACCTCCACGACTTTCCGGACTTTCCGGTTTCGGAAAGGGGTGCCCGGATGACATCCGAGCATTTGTTGCGGATTTTGGGGGAAAGAGGATACCATTCTTTGCTGGTTGAGGGCGGGCCCGGAATCTGGCGGCTGATGCTGGCTTCGGGATTATGGGATAAACTGCATTTATTGACGGCGCCGAAGCTTCTTCCCGAAGGGGAAAGATGGGATACCGGACTGCCGACAGGGTGGGGAAAAGGCCTTATTTTTCATAAATTTGCAATCCTTGGCGCCGATATTCTCTGGACTGCCGAAAATCCGGCGAGGTCCTGATATCCGCGTTTTGCGGTTTTTTCCATGTTTACAGGTATCGTGCAATCGCTCGGCGTTCTATCCGGCCTCACCCGGCATTCCGAAGGCGTGCGTCTGGATTTCCAGGGAGGTTACCCGCACGAATTTCCGCTACGCATCGGAGACAGCGTGTCCGTAAATGGTGTCTGTCTTACGGCGACGCATTTGACCTCCGAAGGGTTCAGCGCCTTTGCCGTCCCCGAAACGCTTTCCCTCACTACCCTCGGGGACTTGCAGGTGGGACATACCGTAAATCTGGAACCGGCGCTTACGCCGACTGCTCCGCTGGGAGGCCATTATGTGCAGGGCCATGTGGACGGCGTGGCCGAAGTGACCTCGGTTAAAATCATGAACGGCGCGACTGCCAAAAATGACGACGCGTCCGATACCGGAAATCGGGAGTTGACGGTGCGTCTTCCCTCGGACCATCTCCGGTATTGCATTGTCAAAGGCTCGCTGACCCTGAACGGCGTGAGTCTTACCATCGCCTCCATCGAGGGGGCCGAACTCCGCTTTGCGCTCGTCCCCCATACCCTGCAAAAAACCAATCTGGGAAAAGCCGTCGCCGGAACCCGTCTCAACTTCGAAGTGGATTTGCTGGCCAAGTACGTCGAAAGGCTATTGGTCACACACCCGGCCGGTTCGGAATCAATGGGACAATTCCCTAAGTCATCCGAAAGCGCGCTTACCTCCGATAGGCTCCGGGAATGGGGCTATGGAGTTTAACAGCATAGCCGAGGCGGTATCCGAAATCCGTCGCGGCAAAGCCATCGTGGTAGTGGACGATAAGAATCGCGAGAACGAAGGCGATGTCGTTTTCGCGGCTTCGAAAAGCACTCCCGCCAAGATCAACTTTCTCGCCAAACATGCGCGGGGTCTGGTTTGCGTGGCGCTGTCATCGGAGCGGGTGGCGGCCTTGGGCCTCCCCATGATGGTTCACAGTAATCATTCCAAATTCGACACCGCTTTCACGGTTTCGGTGGAAGCCCGGCACGGCACGACCACGGGCATTTCGGCCGCCGATCGCAGCGTCACGGCTAAAGCCCTGGCGGACGAGGGACTGGGATCGGACGCCTTCGTCAGTCCCGGACATACCTTTCCCATCCAGGCGCGTAAAGGCGGCGTTTTGGTGCGCGCTGGCCATACCGAAGCGGCCGTCGATTTGGTGGAATTGGCCGGGTTGGGATCGGCCGGCGTAATTTGCGAAATCATGAATGAAGACGGCTCCATGGCGCGGTTGAACGATTGCATGCGCTTCGCGAAACGCCATCGACTCAAGATAATCAGCGTCGAGAAGCTGATAGAGTACCGTCGCCAGAGCGAGAAGTTGGTGAGATTGGTTTCCGCTCCAGTGCTGGCGACCCGGCAGGGCGAATTCCGTAGTTTCGTCTATGAGGACCTCATCCATGGCCGGTTGCATGTGGCCATGGTAAGCGGTGAAATCGACGCCAAGAAGCCCATCAAGGTTCGGGTGCATTCCGAATGTCTTTTGGGGGACGTATTCGGTTTGTTGCGTTTGGACGGAGGGGAATTGTTGTCGATGGGCATGGAGCGCATCGCCCGCGAAGGCGGAATCTTCCTCTATATGCGGCAGGCCCAACCCGACGAACATTTGCGGCACAGGCTCGAAGCTTTTGATTTGGAAGATGCCGGCGGGGCCGGTGGTTTGTCGCATCATGCCGCGGCGATGGATAGACGGACCTACGGTATCGGCGCCCAAATCCTCTATGACCTGGGCGTGCGCCACATCCATCTGCTTACCAATCATCCCAAGCGCATACAAGGCCTGGAAGGTTACGGATTGAAAATCGTAAAACAATCGCCGATTTCGGAGCAGGAGACCTCGCCGGGCAGGTCGGCCGCATCGCGACCGGCGAAAAAACGGGCCAAGGCGAAATAAAAAGTTCAAGGAGTTCGATTATGAAGGAAGCCAAAGTAGTGGAAGGCAAAATGGGCGCCGGTGATTCGTGGGTGACGGGCAAAAAATTCGGCATCGTGGTTTCCCGATTCAATTCGCTGGTCACGGTTCCGTTGTTGAACGGAGCCCTCGATGCCTTCACACGGCACGGTGGAAAAAAGGAAGATGCGACCACGGTGTGGGTGCCGGGAGCATTCGAAATACCCCAAACGGTCAAGCTGTTGGTCGAGTCCGGTAAATTCCATGCGGTGATAGGTTTAGGTGCCGTGATCCGTGGCGCCACGCCTCATTTCGACCAGGTGGCGCTGGGAGTGACGCGGGGAATGGCTGATATCGCCCTGTCGGCGAAAATCCCGGTCATATTCGGCGTACTGACCACCGACAACCTGGAACAGGCCTTGGAGCGGGCCGGCAGCAAAGCCGGCAACAAGGGTTTCGACGCAGCCATGGCCGCGATGGAAATGGGAAGTGTTTTGGACCAAGTGAAAAAGTTGGGATAGGCGGCGCATTGAATTCATCAGGTGGAACGAACAAACGTAAGAACACCGTTTCCGGACGCAAGGGCAGGGAGTTCGCCTTGCAATTGGTGTATTCCATGGAAGTGGGCCGGCAGGCTTTGCCCGAATCCTTGAAAGGCGTTTCCGACAGCCAGACATGGACCGAGGATGCCCGTATCTATGGCGTCACCTTGGCGGAGAAATACCTGGAAATGCAGGCATCCATCGAAGAGGAGATCCGCTCGGCCGTAAGCCATTGGGACGTGGAAAGAATCGCCGTGGTCGACAGATTGCTCATTTCGCTGGCCACTACCGAGATGCTTTACATGGCGGACGTACCGGTCAGGGTTTGTATCAGCGAAGCCATCGATTTGGCGAAAAAATATTCCACCGAACAATCCGGCCGATTCGTGAACGGAATCCTGGATGCCCTGGCGAAACGCCATTCGAATCTGCAATAAGGAACACGATATGTCCAACGAACGGAAATTGCGATTGCTGGGAGGCCTGACGGCCTTCGCTGTGGCCTTCATCACCTATCTGGCCACCATGGCTCCCACCGTTTCCTTCTGGGATTGCGGGGAGTTCATCGCTGCCGCCAATATCCTGGGCATACCCCATCCTCCCGGCACGCCGTTTTTCATCTTGCTGGCGAAAGGCTTCATCGATTTCATGCCTTTCGAAGACATCGCCATGCGCGTCAACTTCATCTCGGTTCTTTCCAGCGCGCTTACGGTGATGATGGTCTTTCTATTCACGGAAAAACTCCTGGGCTTAATTCTCAGGGACAAAGCCGGGCGTTTCGCCGCTTTCGCCGGCGGCCTGGGCGCTGCCTTTCTGGTCACCTTTTCCGACACCTTCTGGTTCAATGCCGTGGAGGCCGAGGTCTACGGCGCGGCGATGTTCATAGTCATGACCATTTCCTATCTCTCACTGCTGTGGGTGGAGAACCGCAATCATCCGCAAGGCGCGCGTTATCTCATTCTCATCTGCTATCTGGCCTTCCTGGGCGTGGGCCTCCACCTCTATACCATGATGACCATCCCCGCTATTTTCGTCCTGATGCTGCTGGTAGACAAGGACATGCGCACCAATTGGCCCCTGTGGATTACCGGAGCCGTATTGATGTCGGTGATATACGATATCGGCGACTCCTACTTTTACAGCCTCGGCATGCTGGCCGTAAGTCTGGGCATGATTTTCCTGTCCTCGAATCCAGTATGGCGCGGCCGCTGGAAGTTTTGCAGTTGGCTATGTCTGGCGGCGGTAATCGGATTCTCGACCCATGCCTTCATACCCATCCGTTCCTCGCTGGACCCCCGCATAGACGAGAACGATCCCGAAACCTACGTGGCTTTCAAGGAATTTCTGGAGCGGAAGCAATACGGATCGGAATCCATGTTGAAACGCGCTTTCCACCGTCGCGGCGAACCCCTCAATCAATTGCTCACGCATCCCCACATGGGTTATGGGGGATATATGCTGGCGCAATATTTTCCCTGGAAGGTGGGCGACGCGGGAGCGGAGCAAGCCTACGGCATCACGCGCGGTGAAACGGGATTCCGCACCCAGATGGATTTGATGGGGAACAACAAGTTCATGCAAATGGTTTTCTTTCTGCTCCTGCATGTTCCCATAGGGTACGGATTGCTGCTTCTCTATCGCCGGAACAAAGCTATGGGGATATATCTGGGCCTGCTCTACGGATTGAGCTCCTTCGGACTCATCTTCTACATGAATTTCGCGGATGGAACCCGCATGGAGTTGCGGGATTGGCAATACTGGCAGGAGTCCGGTCAGAATCCCAATTCCCGGCCTCCCAACGTGCATATGGAGGTGCGGGAGCGTGATTACTTCTACACTCCCGCCTTCATCTTCATGAGCGTGCTGTTCGGAGCGGCCATGGCTTTCCTCCTTGAGTGGGTGCGCGGTCGGAGCGGAGGCCGCTCGGGCGGCGCCGTCAAAGCTGCGGCCATAACTCTGTTGGTTATCGCCGCCGGCGTGCCGGCCTTCTCGAACTACAAGGAGCATAATCGAACGGGGATGTACGTTCCCTGGGATTACGCCTACAATCTTCTCATGTCGTGCCGTCCCAACAGCGTGCTTTTCACCAACGGCGACAACGACACCTTTCCCCTCTGGTTCATGCAGGAGGTGGAGAACATCCGCATGGACGTGAAAGTGGTGAATCTTTCGCTGGCGAATACCAACTGGTACATCCATCAACTCAGGCAGCATGAACCCAAGCTGGTATTGGGATTCGACTCCACCGAAATCGCCAATCTGCAACCCCAGCCCTGGCAATTCAAAGGCGCAGTGAACTGGAAGGTTCCCAATACGCGGGTTTCGGTGGAGTTGCAGCCGCGCCAGTATCTCAAGGTGCAGGACATCATGGTACTCAACATCGTGCAGAACAATTTCCCGGCCCGCCCCATCCACTTCGCGGTCACGGTTTCCGAAGACAACATGATGGGCCTCGAGGAATATCTCGTCATGGAGGGCATGGTCTATACCCTGTCCCAAGAGAAGAAAATGAAGGAAGTCAACGTGGAGCGCACGGCCATGCTGGTGGATTCGGTTTACCAATTTCGCGGGCTGGGAGACGGCTCCGCCTATATAGACTCCGACACCGAAGGGTTGTTGACGAATTATTCGGCCACCAACTTCAAGTTGATCTCCCATGCCCAGGAAAAGGTGCGTGAAATCGACGCGGATATAGCCAAGCTGGAATCTTTCCAAGGCGAAGCGGCCGATACGGCGGGAGGCGATCTGAATCTTGCCGACATGAGGCTGCAACGTAGCGACATGGTGGCGTTTGGGGAGAAATACATCAACCTCAATTCCCGCATCCTGCCCAACGAATGGCGAAACCATTATTTCGGCGGACAATTCTACGCCGCCGTGGGCCGCATGGATTTGGCGGAAAAACAATTCCGGCTCGGCCTCGACGCCGCGCCCAGCCCCAAATATTTCGCGGTGAACCTGGCCCAGCTTCTGCAGGATCAGGGAAAATTCCCGCAAGCGGAATCCCTGCTCACCGACATGACCGCGAAGTATCCTTCCGATTTCGAAATGAATTACGCCTTGAGCGAAACGCACCAGCGTCAAGGAAATCCGGAGAAGGCCCGTGAAGTGTTGGAGCGTTGGCTCAAATCCAACCCGGGCCACCAATACGCTCCGGTCATCGCCCAGCAATTGGAATTCATGGTGGCTCCTCCCGCACAGGGCGAAGAATCCGGGCCGGTTCCCGGCCTTCCGGCTACGGCGCCCGGGAATGAAAATCCACCCGCCCCGCCTTCGAAAGAGGATTCGGCCGGAAACGATGTAAGCGAAGCCGTATCGCCGGGCAATGGCTGAGGAAAACGGTATCGGAAGCGCTAAGCGCCTGTTGATCGTCAACTGGCGCGATCCTCGCAATCCCGACGCCGGCGGCGCCGAAGTCCATTTGCACGAAGTCGCCCGTCGCCTGTGCGCTTCGGGTTGGCATTGCATACAATACTCGCATCACTTTCCCGGAGCGGTGAAACACGAAGTATTGGACGGCGTGCATATCCATAGAGTCGGCGGCAAATTCCTTTTCAACTTCACGGTTTGGCTGAATGTGCGCGCCTGGATCCGGGATCACCGTCCCGATGCGGTGCTGGATGATTCCAACAAGGTTCCGTTTTTCCTTCCCCTTTTTACCCGGCTGCCCGTGGTGGCGCAAATCCACCATCTTTTCGGAAAGGTGTTGTTCCGGGAAACGTCGCCGCCCTTGGCGCTGTATATCCTGGCTTTCGAATTTTTGATGCCCCGGGTATACCGTAACACGCCCGTACTCACCGGTTCCAACAGCAGCCGTCTGGAATTATTGCACAAGGGCTTTCGCCGCGTGGGACTCGCGCCCGAAGGGGTAGACCTTTCCCATTACCGGCCCTTGCCGGGCGTGGACAAGGTGCCCGGGCGCCTCGTATACGTGGGGCGCGTTAAACGTTACAAGAAGCTGGATTCGGTGCTGGACGCGGTACTGATATTGGCCGCGCGGTTTCCCCATGTCACTTTGCTGGTGGCGGGAAGCGGCGATGATTTGCCGAGGTTGCGCACCTATGCCGAAACCCGGGGTTTGCAGGATCGCGTGCGATTTCTGGGATTCGTGGAAGAAGAGGAAAAGGTGAGGCTTTATTGCGAAGCGGAAGCGGTGGTCAATTCGTCGCTGAAGGAGGGATGGGGACTCACCTCCATTGAAGCCAATGCCTGCGGTACGCCTGTGGTGGCATCCGACGTTCCCGGCCTGTGCGACAGCGTAGTGGACGGCAAGACGGGTTTTCTCGTGCCTTTCGGCGACGGAAACGCCTTCGCGGACGCTCTGGGGCGCATTTTGGGAGACAAGACCTTGGCCATGACCCTGCGCGACGAAGGATTGGCCTGGGCGGCCCGCCATGACTGGGAGCCAGCCTACGTCGCCACGCGCGACGCATTGCTGACGGCAATGGAGAGCAAGAGGTGAGCGTGGAGGCCGCAAAAAGCCGAACCTTGAGCCGCAGGACGCGTTCGGTGCTATGGTTCGCCATCCGGCTGGTCGTTGTATCGGGGTTACTCTATTACGTTATCCGGAAGAACGGCGGGATGGCCATTCTCCACTCACTTTCATCCGCCGATCCCTTGTGGGTCGCCGCGGCGGCGTTGAGTTTTTTCCTATCCATCGTCGCCGGCGCCTACCAATGGTATCTGTTGCTCAGGTATCAGGATTTGGAATACAACTATCCCTCCAGTTTCCGGACCTATTATGCGGGACTGTTCTTCAGCAATTTTCTTCCCGGCACGGTGGGAGGTGACGCGTTGAGGGTTTACGAAGTGCAGAAAACCACCGCCGGCGTGGGAAAGGTGCTGGCTGCCACGGTGCTGGACAGGTTGTTCGGTTTTTTCGTGCTGTCCCTTTTCGCCCTTGTCGCGGTGGTATCCAGCCTGGGTCGCGAATCTTTGCAAATGGACGATTTCAGGTATTTGCTGTTCACGGTAGGCTTCGTGTTTTTCAGCTTCGTGGGGGTGCTTTTCCTGCTGCTCAGCAAAAGAATATCCGAACGGATGCACGGCCTTATCCGAAGCCTGGGATTCAAATGGCTGGACGATCTTTATGTCCGCGTTCAGGAACTTTGTCTGGCTTATCGCTCCCATCATGGTCGCATGGCCAAGGTATTGGTGGTGTCCTCGCTGGTGCAGATTCTCCGCATCAATGTGCATTGGTTCGCGGCCCTGGGATTGGGCATCTCCATATCACCGGTATTCTTTTTCTGCTTCATACCCATCATCGCGTTGGCGGGAGTGGTCCCCATCAATGTGGGAGGATGGGGCATTCCGCAAAGCATTGCGACTTTCCTGTATACCTTGCCCGGCGTGATCGAAAGCGTTCCCCAGGGATCCGTTGCGGGAGTCTCGGCCGCGGCCCTGGCATTTCTCCCTTCGGTGGTGGGATTCGTTGTCATGGTAGGGGGAGGTTTTTACTTTGTGTTCCGGAAACCGATTGTCACTCCTCGCTCCGGAAGGGAGTTCCCCGCGTGACGCTGTCCATTGTCATCCCCGCCTATAACGAAGCCGAAAGCCTTCCGCGGCTTTTTCAGGAAATCGCCGAAGTATGCGGCGGAATGGGAATCGCGTATGAAGTGATCGTGGTGGACGACGGAAGCCGCGACGGCACCTTCGAGGTGGTGGAAAAGGAATCCCAGTGCGACATCCGGGTACGGGGGCTTCGCTTCCGCCGCAATTGCGGCAAGGCCGCCGCCCTCAGCGAGGGTTTCCGCCGCTGCCGGGGCGAATACATCGTTACCCTCGACGCCGACTTGCAGGATAACCCGGCCGAAATTCCTGATATTCTGCGGCGTCTGCGCGCAGGCGCGGACCTGGTTTCGGGTTGGAAAAAGAAACGCTATGACCCCCTGCATAAAACCCTGCCTTCCAAGCTTTTCAACGCGGTGACTTCGCGGGTGGCGGGACTCAAACTCCACGACTTCAATTGCGGACTCAAAGGATATCGCCGCGAAGTGGTCGAGGATTTGACGTTATACGGCGAATTGCACCGGTATATCCCGGTGTTGGCGCATTGGAATGGATTCAAGGTGGAGGAGAAGGTGGTGGAGCACCGCCCCCGGAGTTTCGGCCAATCCAAATACGGTATTTCGCGCCTGTCCAACGGACTTTTCGATTTGGTTACCCTGGTATTCCTGCATCGGTATACGCGCCGTCCCTTGCATTTGTTTGGATTCGTGGGCCTGCTGTTCACATTGCTGGGTTTTTCCGTCTTGAGTTACTTCGCCCTGGACTGGGCGGTCACCGGAGCGTTGCATGTGCGTCCCTTGATGCTTGGGGGAGTGGCGTCGGTAATCGTGGGCATCCAGTTCATATCCCTGGGATTGCTCGGTGAAATGCTCAACCATCGTTTTTCGGATATTCAATATCCGGTAGCCGTCGAGGCCGGCAGCGGTGAAGGGTCCATTACTCCACCTCAGCCAACCATGCCCGGCGATACCGCCTCGCAAGAAGCGATACTTCCTGCTGCCGGGAAACCGGTTCCATGAAGGTTCTACTCATAGGCTGCAACGGCCTTCTGGGCCAGAACCTTTTGCGAACCGCTCCCGACTCCCTGGAAATCGAGGGAGCGGGTCTCGAACCCCGGCCCGCTCTGGCGGAGCGTTTGGCGGCGTATGAAACCTTGGATATTTCCATACCCGACGGCATCAAGAAACGCGTCGACAGCTCCCGGCCCGATTTTCTGGTCAACGCAGCGGCCTATACCGATGTGGATGGTTGTGAGCGTAACCCTGATCTCAGCCATGCCTTGAACCGGGACGCCGTGGCTGCCATGGCCGAGACCGGGGTTCCCATGCTGCAGGTTTCCTCCGATTATGTATTCGACGGAGAAAACGGTCCCTACTCCGAAGAGGATAAAACCCATCCTTTGAGCGTGTACGGCAAGGACAAACTCGATTCCGAAGCGGCGGTGCTGTCGCGCCATAGCCAATCGCTGATCGTGCGCACCATGACCTTGTGGGGCCGGGGGAAAGGCATGAAAACCAGCTTCGTGGATTTCGTGAAAGCCAGCCTTGAGCAGGGAAAATCCGTGCGCATCGTCACCGATCAATTCGGCAATCCCACCTCGGCCGACGATTTGGCCCGGGGCATATGGACCTTGATTACGGGCGGGCACTCCGGGCTTTTCCACGTGGCGGGTTCCGAATGGAACAGCCGTTTCGAATGGGCGGTCGCCATCGCCCGCTTCTATGGCCTTGACACCGCCCTGATTCAGCCCTGCCTGACGGCGGACTTGCGGCAGCTTGCGAGGCGTCCCCTCAAGTCCGGATTGCGCATCGATAAATTCATCCGGGAAACCGGTTTCCGGCCCGGGAATGTAACGGCGCAATTACAAAGCGCAAAACCCTTGTGACCCGGTTTTAATATATTGATACGCTCAATTGCCCCGGCCCTGGCCGGGGCCCTTTTCATTCAGGGAGGTTGGGGTGGCCCAAGGGCTTATCGTCATACCCACTTATAACGAAATCGAAAATCTACCCCGGCTGGTGAAAACCATAGCTGAAACGGGGCATGATCTCGACGTGCTCGTGGTGGATGACAATTCTCCCGATGGCACAGGAGAGTGGGCCGAAAAAACGGCCGTGGAAAACCCCCGTATCCATGTCATGCGCCGACCGGGTAAAATGGGCCTGGGCAGCGCTTATGTTGCCGGATTCAAATACGCCCTGGAAAAGGGATATGACCTGGTTTTCGAAATGGACGCCGATTTTTCCCACAACCCTGCTTACTTGACCGAATTCCTGGAAAAAATCAAAGATAATGACCTGGTGCTCGGCAGCCGGTATGTGCAGGGCGTCAACGTGGTCAACTGGCCCATGAGCCGGTTGTTACTCAGCTATTTCGCCAATATGTACGCGAGATGGGTGACCGGCCTTCCGATTCAAGACGCCACGGGCGGATTCAAATGCATCCGGGCTTCCGCGCTCCGGGAGTTGGATTTGGACGCCATCCGCTCCGACGGCTATTCGTTTCAAATCGAAGTAACCTTCAAGCTGTGGAAAAAAGGGTTCCGCATCAAGGAAATCCCCATCATCTTTATGGACCGGACCGCCGGGGTTTCCAAAATGTCGGGTAAAATCGTCAAGGAAGCCCTGTTTCTTCTCATCCGATTGCGCCTGGGAAGGGTTTGATGGGCCCATCGGAAGCGCGAGGGATTTCCGTTGTCATCGTTTCGTACAATGTCCGCGAATACCTGGACGCCTGCCTGCAAAGCATCCATCACGCGGCCGCCCGGTTCGAAGGGACGGTGGAAGTCATCGTCTTCGACAATGATTCGCGTGACGGAACCCTGCAATTATTGAAACCCCGCTATTCCAAGGTGATTTGGCTGGCTTCGGATCGCAACCTGGGATTCGGGTCAGGCTGCAATCGCGGGGCCGCCATGGCCACCCAGCCTCTGCTGTTGTTCCTGAATCCCGATACGCTGATAAGTGAATCCACTTTTTCCGTGATGTGGGATTTCTTCCAATCCCAGGAGGAAATCGGGGTGGCGGGGTGTAAAATCGTGAACCGGGACGGCAGCCTGCAATTGGCGTGTAAACGAAGCTTTCCGTCCCCCCGGGTCGCCGCCTACAAGTTCTCGGGGTTGTCGGGGCTTTTTCCCAAAAGCAGGGTGTTCGGCCGTTACAATCTTACCTTTCTGGATGAGAACAAAACTCACGAAGTGGACGCCGTATCCGGATCCTTTCTCTGCGTCGAGCGTTCGCTTTTTGCGCAAGTGGGAGGGTTCGACGAGGATTTTTTCATGTACGGCGAGGACCTCGACATCTGCTTCCGCATCAAACTGCTGGGCAAGCGCAATTTTTACCATCCCGCTACGAGCGTAATCCATTTCAAAGGCGAAAGCGCCAAGAGCAAGCCCGTTAAATCCTTCATGTATTTTTACGAGTCGATGATCATCTTTTCACGCAAACATTTCGAGTTGCGTACCTTGCCGATTTCGGTTTTCTACCTGGGCGCCACGCTTTTGGCCCTCAGTAATTTCATCTCGGCCCGTCTGCAAAGGTGGCCACGTTGGCTGGTGGATTTGGCTCTGGTGAACGGCCTCTTGGCAGGTACCGCCTATGCCTACATGCATTCCATGCAAATGCCCCATATCATCCTGAGCGAACGTAATCTCTACTGGTTCTGGCATATTCTGGTGTCGCTTTTCGTGGTCTTGCCCCTGGCCTACATAGGCGATTACGGCAGGCGGGTTCCCAAGGTGCGCCTGGCCTTCTATACCCTTTGCGGTTCCTTTTTGGGGTTCTTTGCGTTCAGCTATTTCTTCCGCGAAGAAGCCTATTCCCGCATCGTATTTGCGGCTACGGCGTTTCTCAGCATCCTCACCCTGTCGGGATGGCGGTCGCTGATTACCCACGGGGGCCATTTTATCGGCAAAATCATGGGTTCCATGAAGCGGGTAGCCATCATCGGCATCAGCGAGAGGGCGACCCAACTGGCCGAACTCATGGAAAATGAACAGCTGCGGGGGTATGAATTCGTGGGTTTTCTCAGCCTGATTCCCCCGGCGCGACTGAGTCATGAGGTTCGGCAAAATCTTATCGGAGACGTCAATTCCTTGCCTTCTCTGGCCAAAAAGGTCGAATTGGACCAGGTCATCGTGGCTGTGGAAGAAGGGGCATACCAGGCAGCCCTGCAGATTCTGGCCGAAAACCTGAATGGCTCCTTGGAAGTGAAATTGCTGGTGGGTGAGCCGAAGGCTGGATCTATTTCCCTGGTTGACTTAAATTTCGGCAAGTAGTCGTTTATCTTACCTCCCTGCCTTCTCGCCCGGAAAGGATTGTAATTCATGCCGATACCCAAGGGTCCCTACCTTTCCTTTGAGCAACCCATTGTGGAACTCTCGCTGAAAATCGAGGATTTGATGAAAAACAGCGAGATTACCGCCGGCGACGTGCGGGAACTCCTGGTCAAAAAGGAGAATCTCCAGAAAAAGGTTTACGGCAAGCTTACGGCCTGGAACCGGGTGGAATTGGCGCGTCGAGCCGGCAGGCCGTATACCCTGGATTATATCCGGAATATTTTCACCGATTTCGTCGAATTGCATGGTGATCGTCATTTCGGAGACGATCCCGCCATTGTCGCTGGTCCGGCCAAGCTCATAAACCAGCCCGTCATGATCATGGGCCATCAAAAGGGCAGCGACACGAAAGAAAGTTTGCGACGCAATTTCGGAATGGCCCATCCGGAAGGGTATCGCAAAGCCTTACGCTGCATGAAATTGGCGGAAAAATTCAAGATGCCCATCATTTGTTTCGTCGACACCATGGGGGCTTATCCGGGCATCGGGGCTGAGGAAAGAGGCCAGGCCGAAGCCATCGCCCGCAATTTACGCGAAATGGCCGTTCTCAAAACCCCCATCGTGGTCATTATCATCGGAGAGGGCGCCAGCGGCGGTGCCGTGGGCATCGGTGTGGGTGACCGCCTGCTTATGCTCGAAAACGCCTGGTTCGGCGTCATTTCGCCCGAAGGTTGCGCCACCATCCTATGGGGAGACAGCAGCAAGAAGCAGGAATTGAGCGAAACCATGAAAATCACCGCCAACGATCTTCTCGAATTGAAAATCGTGGACAGGGTTATTCCCGAACCCGCGGGAGGAGCCCACTGGGATCCGGAGGAGGCCTGCAAACTGGTAAAGGCCGCCCTAATCGAAGAAATTTCCGCGCTGGTCAAACAGAAACCCGAAGATCGCGTGCAAACCCGTATCGCCAAGCTGGCGACCATGGGCATGTTCGCCGGATAGAAGAAAGGAAATAACCATGGTCGATCCTCAATTGCTGGAAATCCTCTGTTGCCCCGAAACCAAGGAAGACGTCTTATTGGAACAAGGGGAGCTCATCGAAAAAATCAACGCCCGTATCGAGGGGGGCGAGCTGAGAAACCGCGGCGGCGAAATCGTCAAGGAGAAAATGGAGGCGGGTCTGATGCGCGCCGATCGTAAATACCTCTATCCCATACGGGACGACATTCCCATTATGTTGATTGATGAGGCAATTCCTTTGGAAGGTTTGATATAATAGGACCTGCAAAACAGGACCTGCGATCCGGATCCCTTGGGTCCGGACGTCCACGTCTAACCGCACCCTTACCGCAAAAGGGGTGCCCATACCGCGCGGTCCGTTCAGGGACGAAGTCGACGGGGGTATCATGAGTATTCGCTACACGTCCGAACAATTGCAGGGGAAATACGGGCTCGCCGATTCCGGGTTCGCATTCGCCCGCAAGGCGGATTCCCTCCGGGAAGAAGGGCATGTAGAAGAAGCCATCGCCCTTTGCACGCAGGAAATACGCAAGCATCCGGATTATCTCACCGGCCGGTTGGTGGCAGCCCGGTGCCTGTTGGAATCCGACCGTCTCCGTCCGGCGCGCGAAGAATACGAAGCCGCACTTCGTCTCGACCCGCGCTGCCTGGCCGCCTGGAAAGGTCTAGCCCAAGTTCTCGCGCGCATGCAGGATGAAGGCGCCGAGTCCTGTTTGGCCCGGATTCATGAAATTGATCCCTGGTACGAAATGCCCACAATGGAAGTCGGCGAGTTTCAGGCCCGTCAGCCAACCCCCGCCGAACCCCCCGGAGCCCCGGAGGATAGAACCCTGGAGTTTTCCTTGGATGACGTGGGCGATTACCTGCCCATTTCCGAGGAGGATACCCTCACCCTCGAACCCGAACCCGGGTTATCGGATCCATTCGAAAACCTCGAAGAGGGAGTCTCCATCGAAGGAGACCAAGGGGATGGTGAGAATCCCGTTTCGGGACAGGATGTAGAAGAGAGGTTGGACAGCATTTTCGGAGAGGAATCCCCCTTGGACGAGGCGGATTCGACCGCGAACAGTAGTGTCCCGGAATCCGGTTTCAATGAAACCGTGATGTTGGATAGGAAAATGGAAACTTCCGATTCCCACGACCGTTCGGGCGCCGAACTCCTATCCCATCTCGAAGATGCCACGGAAACGACATTCCAACCTTTTCCTCAGGCACCGGCTCGCGATGAGGCGACGGAGAAAACTTCAGAATCGGCCGGCTCGGTGACGGGAGAAGATGTCGTCGATCACCTGGATCGCTTCTTTCAAGAAGAAGAATCCCCTTCTGGAGAGGTGTCGGAAACCCTACCTTCCCCGCCGGATGAAATCGCGGAGAGCCCGGAGCCCGAGGCGGCGATAGAGATGGATGCAGCCCCGAAGGAGAGCGATACCCTCAGTGGAATCGTATCCGGATTCGAATTTCTGGAAGGTGATGAAGCCGTTTCCGAAGAGAAGAAAACGCCGGTGTCGGAATCGGGCGGTATGGCCCTGGATTCCATGCAGGATTGGCTGATGGGTACGGAGTCGTCACCGGTCGACGAAGCGCTGGAAACGCCGCAGGATTACGAAAACCCAACCACCGACGAGAACACCGTCGAAAGCATCGCGGAAACAACAGGCGCGATCACCGAGGAAAGCGAAAGACCCATCGGCTCCGACACGGAGGCGTTCGCAATTGCCGGGCCGGGAGAGGGGGACCCCTCCATCGAGGAGTTGAGCGGAGATTTGGAAGCGCGCCTGGACGAGTTATTTGGTGACGATGGAGCCGGATTGAGCGAAAGCCCAACCACCGAAGATTCCGGCTCCGAAGAGCAGCCTGTGCCGGAAACCGCCTTTCCGGAATCTTCGGGAGCCGAAACCATGTTTCTGGTCCGAACGGACTCGGAATTGGACTCCGCGACACCGGATTTCGCTCCCCTAGTACCCGAGCCGGATTCGGACGAGGTACAGGAAACCGTGGATTTACGTAGGGATCCTTTTTCCGCTCCCGAAAAACACTTGGACGAACCCGCCCTTACGGGTCTCTTCAAAGAGCCTTTCAGTTCCGATACCGTGGAGCCTGAGGGACATAACCTTTTTGAAGAGGAAACGCCGGTAGGTAAGTCGGGAGAGGATCCCGAAATCGTGGACGGTGATGATGTCACCCAGCGTCTGAATGAATTGTTCGGCTCCCATGATGGCCCCGAAGAGGGGGGTGCGCCTGGATTAGAGTCGGCGATATTCGAGGAGCCGGCCCCCTCGCAGGACATGGAGGAGTCCGCCCTGACCGTTTCGGAGGATACCGGGGAGCCGGTGGACGAGGACTTCGGAGCGCAACCGGAACCCATCCTTGCCGAGGAAGCCGGCGATGGCCAGGCATCCGAAACCCAAGTCGTGGAATCCGAAAAGCCGGCTCCGATGGTTTCGGGGGACGACATCTCTTCGAGGCTGGCCCAGATGTTCGGAGATGAAGGCGTTCCGACCGAACAGGAACCCGCCGATTCTCCTTCCACGGAGGCTGCTTCGGCCCTGACCGGAATGGACACCGTACAGTTTTCACCCGAGGAAATGGGTATCACTCCCGCCTCCACAGGGGAAATCGAGGCGGAAGAGGAGCCCCTGGAGGAGGAAGACGGGGAGGCCATTCCTACCAATGTTGCCACCGTTACCTTGGCGGAGATATATTTCCAGCAAGGCTTGAAAGAACAGGCCCTGCAAATCTACCGTCAGCTTCTTGATCGCGAGCCCGAGAACGAAGCTGCCAAAAAACGCATTGCTGAGATTGAGGCCAGCAAGACGGAAGAGGACAGTTCCGAGGACGATGCATCCGATATGCCAGGCCGGCAACCCCGAGGAGTAAGACCCGGGACTCGGCCCGGTTCTCGGTCCGGCAGGCCTCCGCGGAGGCGGGGTTGAAAGATTTACCTGAAAGGTTATTGAATGAAGCTCAGCGATGTGGCCCATCTGGTCAAGCTTTTGGACAAGAGCAGCTTAACGGAGTTAAGCTTTAGCGACGAAAACACTCGGGTGGTGCTGAAAAAGGGTACCGGGGGGGTGGTAACCGCCATTCCCATGCAGCAGGTTCCGCCACCTCAATATATTCAATCGGCTCCCACCTCCCTCCCTTCTTCGCAGGCAGCCGCTCCCGATGCGGCTTCGGTGTCGGAAAAGTCCGCACCCAAGGGGAAAGAGATCAGTTCTCCCATGGTAGGCACCTTCTACGCCGCTTCTTCGCCGGGCGCTCCCGCCCTGGTGGAAGTGGGCGCGACGGTCAAGCCGGGACAGGTGGTATGCATAATCGAAGCGATGAAAATCATGAACGAAATCGAATCGGACGTGGCTGGAGTCGTTGAGGAGATTTGCGTACAAAACGAAACTCCCGTCGAATACGGCACCGTACTGTTCCGCGTAAGGCCGAGTTGAACCGTGAATCTTGAAGTTCTGCTGCGCGAAATGATGCACCGGAGCGCTTCGGATCTCCACCTCAGGGTGGGGAGCCAACCCGCCTTCCGCATCAACGGTGAGCTTTACCGGCTGCAAACCGAACGCCTGCTTTCCGAGCAGATGGAGCAGTTCATCCTCGATTTAATGGACCGCAACCAGAAGGCGCGGTTCGAGGAGAACATGGAACTCGATTTCGCGGTGGGAATACGCGGGGTGGGCCGTTTTCGCGTCAACGCTTTCAAGCAGAGGGGAACCCCTGCCTTGTGTATCCGGGCCATTATCGGCGTCATCCCCCCTTTCGAGCAATTGGGACTTCCCGAAATCATTCGCGACATCTCCCTGCGTCGACGCGGGCTCATCCTGGTTACCGGAACCACGGGTTCGGGAAAATCCACCACGCTGGCCTCGATGATAGACCATATCAACGAACATCTGGCCTGCAATATCATCACCATCGAAGATCCCATCGAATTCCTTTACAAAGACAAGAAAAGCATCATTTCGCAACGCGAGGTGAACCAGGATACCCTCAGCTATGAAGCCGCGTTGAAGGCCGCGTTCCGCGAAGACCCCGACGTCATCCTGTTGGGCGAAATCCGGGATCAGGATACCATGTCCATCGCGCTCACCGCGGCGGACACGGGGCATCTGGTGCTTTCCACCCTGCACACCATGAACGTGGTGGAAACCATCAATCGCATCATTTCCTTTTTTCCTCCCCATCAGCACCAGCAGGTCAGGCTCATGCTGAGTTCGGTGCTGGTATCCGTGATCACCTTGCGGCTCATAGTGCGTAAAGACGGCATGGGAAGGGCGCCGGCCTGCGAAATCATGGTGAACAATGCGTCCATTCGCGAGTTGCTCACGCATCCCGAGCAAACCCATCAAATCGACGCTGCAGTCCGTGAGGGGCATACCCAATACGGATCGCAATCTTTCGATCAAAGCATACTCAAACTCTATCAAGACGATATCATCAGCTACGAAACGGCCCTGGCCAACGCCAGCAATCCCGACGATTTCGAGCTCAAAGTCCGGGGTGTCGAAGGCACTTCCGACAGGAATTGGATAAGCGGTGTTTAAAAAAATTCTGATCGCCAATCGCGGCGAAATCGCCCTGCGTGTAATTCGTTCGTGCAAGGAAATGGGCATCAAAACGGTGGCTGTGCACTCCTCCGCCGATACCCATTCCCTGCATGTCCATTTCGCCGACGAGGACATTTGCATCGGTCCACCCGATTCGAAGCGCAGCTATCTGAACATGCGGCAAATCCTCGCCGCGGCCGAACTCACGAACGCCGATGCCATCCACCCCGGATATGGGTTTCTGTCGGAAAATCCCAAATTCGCCGAAATGTGCGAAGATAACAAGATGGTTTTCATCGGCCCGTCGGCTGAAGTCATCCAAAGCATGGGCGATAAAAGCGTGGCCAAGACCACCATGAAAAAGGCGGGAGTTCCCACCATTCCGGGATCCGACGGCGTGGTGGCGACGTTGGACGACGCTTTGGCGGCGGCCAAGACGGTAGGCTATCCCGTAATCGTAAAGGCTTCGGCGGGAGGCGGCGGACGCGGCATGCGCGTGGCCCATTCCGAGGAGGAACTGAAAAAACTGTATCCCGTGGCGGCGTCCGAGGCGGTGGCCTGCTTCGGCAGGGGCGATTTGTATCTGGAACGGTATTTCACCCAGCCTCGCCACGTCGAGATTCAGCTCGTGGGCGACAAGCACGGTAACATGGTATATCTGGGAGAGCGCGATTGCTCCATCCAGCGCCGGCATCAAAAACTCATCGAGGAATCGCCCAGTCCGGCGGTAACGCCGCAGGTACGCGAGAAGATGGGGAAGATGGCGGTGGCGGGTGCGAAGTATGCCGGATATTACAATGCGGGCACCATCGAGTTCCTGTTCGACAGCAAGGACTCTTCCTTCTTCTTCATGGAAATGAACACGCGCATTCAGGTGGAGCATCCCGTTACCGAAGCCACCACCGGGGTGGACTTGGTCAGGGCCCAGATCAAGGTCGCCGCGGGCGAAAAGCTCGAGTTCTCCCAGGAAAGCATCCAACTCACCGGCCACAGCATCGAATGCCGCATCAACGCGGAAGATCCCAACAACGATTTTCGCCCCAGTCCGGGCACCATCACGGAGTTCCACCTGCCCGGAGGCATGGGTGTACGCATCGACACCCATTGTTACAGCGGCTACGTGGTTCCGCCCAATTACGACAGCATGATAGCCAAGCTTATCGTCCATGCGCCCACGCGCGAACAGGCCATCGAGCGTATGGTCCGCGCTTTGGACGAATTCATCATCGAAGGCATCAAGACGACCATACCCCTGCACAAGCGCATTCTGCGTCATCCCAAATTCGCCAAGGGCGAGTACACCACCCGCTTTCTGGAGCAGTTTCCCGAACTCCTGTCGGAGCCCGCTCATGTCTGATTCCTCCGCGCGCCTGAGCATATCCCGCGCCTCCGAACTGAAGGGCGTTTTTCCCGCCCTGTTCACGCCTCTCAAGGATGACGACGCCAAGCGCTTGAACAACTCGATAGACTACGAGAAAGCCAAGCTCATCATCGACGATCTCATCGCCGCGGGCGTGTCGGGTCTGGTTCCGGTGGGAACCACGGGTCAAAGCCCCACGGTCAGCCATGCCCAGCATCTCGACTTCATCCGCTTCACCGCCGATTACGTGGACAAAAGGGTGCCCATCATAGCCGGAGCGGGCTCCAATTGCACGCGCGAATCGGTGGAGATGATCCAGAAAATCCAGAAGACGGTGGGCGAAGTGGCCGTGTTATGCGTTACCGGCTATTACAATAATCCGCCTCAGGAAGGCGTCAAGCTCCACTATGAAACCTTGGCCGCCGAAACCGGCGCCAAAATCGTGGTCTATAACGTGCCCAGCCGCACCAATTCCTATGTCGAACCCGAAACCCTGATTTCCCTCAGTGCGCATCCCGGCATCATCGGCGTAAAGCAGGCCGTAGACTTCCGTACCGAAGGGCGTCATCGCGAAGATACCCGCAAGGTTCTGCAAACGGTCGATGGGGACGCATTCGCGGTGGTTTCGGGAGAGGATGATTTGCTGCATTCCGTGCTCGAATTGGGCGGGTCCGGCATCATCACGGCCTCGGGTAACATTCCCGAAGTATCGAAGCTGTACCTGCGCCTGCTAAGCGCTTTCAACGACGGTGACAAAAAGGCCTCCGGAGCTCTACAGGAAGAGGCTTCGGAATTCGCCCGCATGGTTTTCATGCGCAAGAATCCCATCCCTCTGGCGACATTTTTCAATTCGCCGCTATACCTTCCCCTGGTTTCGGTCCGGGAAACGGCGGACGGGGAAAAAGCCCACGGCGAAATTCTGGATTTCATCGCGAGCCGGGCGCCGTCGCTCCAAAAATACCACGGACGCTCTTAGCTTTCCGGGAAATCCACATGCCCGACAACCCGGATCCCGCCCGTCCAGCCGCAGCCATCGTCGCGGACATCAAGGCCCGCATACGCACCATTCCCGATTGGCCCAAGCCGGGTGTTCAATTCCGGGACGTCACCACCTTGTGGAACTCCCCCGAAGGGTTTCGGCTCAGCGTGGACGCCTTTGCCGATTATTACGGCCAATTCGATTTTTCCACCATTGTGGGAATCGAAAGCCGGGGGTTCATTATCGGCGCCGCCCTGGCCGCCCGCTTGGAAAAGGGTTTCGTGCCTATCCGGAAGCGGGGAAAGTTGCCCGCCGAAGTGGAAAGCCATGAGTATGAATTGGAATACGGCAGCGACTGCATCGAAATCCATCGCGACGCGATTATAGGGGGCCAGAAAGTGCTGCTGATGGACGATTTGTTGGCGACCGGAGGCACCATGCGCGCCGCCTGCCATCTGCTTTCCAAATTGGGAGGCACCGTTCTCTCCTGCGGAGTCATCGTGGATTTACCGGCGCTGGCCGGCCGCAAACTGCTCGAAGCCGACGGCTTCCACGTTTTCTCCCTGGTAGAGTTCGACGGGGGCTGACTCTCCGCTCGTGTGATCGCGCACACAATCCTAAATTCAAGATTTTTTTTGTTTTCCCTTTCGCCGCCCTGCAGCGGAAGGAGAAAGCCCCATGTTTCGATTCAGTCTTGCCCTTTGGCTTTTCCTGGCCGTTAACGGCCGGGGCGAGCTTTTGCTTTCGGAAGTGATGGCCGATCCCGCGGCGGTTCCGGATGCTTCGGGGGAGTATCTGGAACTCGGCAACGCCGGGGAAAAGGATTTGCATATCGGGGAACTGGTGATAAAGGTTGGAGAGAATTCTCTGATCCTTTACGACTTGACCCTGCCCGCCGGCGGTGTGGCCCTGCTTTGCCGCGATTCCCTTCCCGATAGGAACGGAGGCATGGCTTGCGATAAAAAGGCCGAAGGCCTGCAGCTCGCCAACGGCAGGGCCCTATCCATCTCCTTGAAATATGGAGAGCGGGAATCGACCTTCGAGGTGCCGCCTTCGAAATCCGGTCAAAGCTGGGAAAATACCTGGGACGGGAAATCGGATTTTTCGGACTTCGCCATCAGCCGCGCGATTTTTGCCGGCGGCGACAAGGGATCTCCCGGTCATCCCAATAGCGTAAGCGTGGTGCCGCCCCTCTATGATTTGGCTATAACGGAGGTCGACTACAACCAGGAGACGATGATGGCGCGGGTTCGCATTGAAAACCGGGGGCGCCGTTTGCCGGAATCCTCCTCCATATCCTTATTATCGGACAATGACCTCGACGGGATTCACGATGTCGTAACCCAAGCCCATCCCCTGGATGTTTACTCTTGCGAAGAGGAATGCTTCGTTGCATTCAGGCTGGAGGAGGGCAAATCGCCTCTCTGGGTATTCGCCTTGTCACGCGATGCCAACCCTCTCAACGATACTCTCGCCTTCATGCTTCCCGGCATGGACTCGGGTGAATTGGTGAAGTTCACGGAGATTTGCGCCGCTCCCACCGGCGGCGCCCCGGAATGGGTCGAGTTGCGGAACATGTCGCCGCATTCGCTGGAACTGAGCGCTTTAAGGCTGCAGGGTAGGCCGATTATCGACCCGGGAAACGGTTCCCCGTTTTTGCCGGGGGAATATCTCGTCATCACCGAAGATGAAAATGCGTTTCGCGCTGTGCATGGAAACCTGAAACTCAGGCTGTTGCAAATGCCGGGTTGGAAGGTATTGCGTAATACCGGAGATACGGTTCGCCTTACCCTGGCGTCGGGAGCGATACTCGACAGCGTTGCCTACGGCGGTATCCGCCTTTCGGAAAAAACCGGCTGTTTGGAAAGAGTGGGTAGCGGCCTTTCATCGGTGCCAGGTGAATCCCATGCGATGGGCGCCACTCCCGGCTATGAAGAAAACCGCAATCGGCCGACCTCCTGGAAAGTTTCACCGCGCATCCTGCGAGCCGATAAGGGGGGGCGTATCGACGTCCAGGTTACGGCTTCGGCCGGAAGGACCTTCAAGCTGGAGATTTTCGATTTGACGGGCCATCCCGTGCGCGCGCTTTGCGACGAATGTGCGGGAAGTCGGTCATTTTCCTGGGAGGGTGAGGATGATAAGGGAAGAGTTCTTCCCATCGGCCCATATATTTTGCTTTTCCAGCCTCAGGGGGGTAGAAGCCAGAAAAAATCCGTAGTGATTTCGAGGTCGATCAAATGAGGAATTGGTGGGTACCTTTGTTCACTAAAAAATAACTATACGTTCCCAAATTTATCTCCGCACCGGAGGAAAATATTGGTTTTTAGCTTAAATAATGGCAATATAGAGATGTTTTTTAGAAGAGAATCATTTCCAGTTGTTCACTAAAAGTATTGAAAAAATACGCGAATAGGGATGTGAAACTCCGGGGTCCGTAGTAGATTTACCCTCAGTGTCGCCGGGTAGATTATCCGCATTCGGGAATCCCTACCCAACCCCGGTTCAGCGTCGTGCCGGACCAAAAACATAAGGAACGGCTCGTGAAACGATTTCCTCCCACTTCATTATTGTTACGCCAACCCCTTTCCCTCTTCCGCTTCGAAAGGCTGGGTCTGCTTCCGGTAGGAATCGGGCTGCTTTTCAGTGTCAGCTTCGGCCTAGGGCAGCCTTCCGTTCAGCTCCCTGCCCCCGACGATTCGGGTTGGGTCAAGCTTTTCCGGGGGAATAATGCCTCCGATTTCTACACCTATCTGGGAAGCGAACAAAGTTTTCCCGACAACACCTTCAAAATCGATGGGGAAGTGGTGAAGGTTACCGGTACCCCCACCGGGCATTTCGCCTTCAAACAGGAATTCAGCCATTATCATCTCCGCTTTGAAATACGTCACCTCAAACATGGAAATGCGGGCGCCTTGTTGCATATCCGCGAGGCCGAGCCGCGTTTGGGAGTCTATCCGCGTTCATTGGAGTGCCAGGGGAACACGGGCGGCATGGGGGAATTATGGACCATCAGCAATGTGTGGGTGGATATAGCCGTAGCCGATCCCGATGCCCGTCCCCGCGTTTTCAAGGAGGGCGGTACCACTGTTCCCCATGGCAATCCCCATGGCCGAAGATGCCGAGGAGCCACCAATCCCACCAAGCCTTTAGGCGAATGGAATGTCATCGAGGCCTTCGTATACGGCTCGGACAGCGTCCGCCATGTAGTCAACGGAGTGACCACGGTCCGGTATTTCAAACCCCGGGTGGCGGCCGACGATAAACCGGATGATTTCAGCAATATGCTGGGCATCGGTCGCATCGGTTGGCAATCCGAAGGAGTGGAAGTCTGGTACCGCAATCTCGAAATCAAGCTCCTTCCGGGTGATTCCCTTTATACGCCTCCTCCGGTTTCCCTGCTTCAGCCCAGGCGAGTCCAGGCCGCAAACCGCGCCGGCTTGGCGGTATTCGGGGGGAAATCGGCTGGATGGATGGTATCGGGCGCGCAAGGTCGGCAGGCGGAGCCCGCAGGCGTGCTGCGGTTGCAGGACCTGCTGGGAAGACATGCCCCGGCTCCGCGCGCCTTGGGAATTTATGGAACG
>CAYNXV010000002.1:26931-60221 GCA_964401245.1 uncultured Bifidobacteriales bacterium
GGACCTGCTGGGAAGACATGCCCCGGCTCCGCGCGCCTTGGGAATTTATGGAACGGCAGGGAAGTAAGGACGCTGCCGCCACCGTGCTATTATGTAAATTCTGGGATTTATGGCCGATATTTACACCTATACCGACTATAGGCAATTCCTTCGGGATGCCTACGCGGAAAAAAAGATCCGGGAGAAGAATTTCTCCTATCGGGTATTGGCCGCGCGTCTTGGACTCAAGTCGGTGGGTTTCATCACCTGGGTTTTCCAGGGCAAGCGCAACCTCAGCCCCCGTCTAACCCTGAAAGTGGCGGAGGTTTTCCGGTTGAGCAAGGCCGAAACCGCCTTCTTCGAATTGCTGGTCCAATACAACCAGGCGAAATCGCATGAGGAGAGAAAGCATCACTTCGATCGCCTCATCGCCTTGCGGCGGCCTTCGGCCCGGGTGCCGATAGATCCCGGTCAATACGAGTTCTATGAACAATGGTACTACTCAGCCATAAGAGAGCTTATCGCGGTAAGGCCGTTCCGCGGCGATTTTCACGCCCTGGCCCGTTCGCTGACGCCGGCCATCTCTCCTTCGCAG
The DNA here is from genome assembly GCA_964401245.1 of uncultured Bifidobacteriales bacterium. Lineage (GTDB taxonomy): Bacteria > Fibrobacterota > Fibrobacteria > UBA11236 > UBA11236 > JBGTHM01. The sequence continues at coordinate 27,506 of CAYNXV010000002.1, forward strand.
GCGCGGCAAGCGATGGAAGTGCTGCTGCGGCTGGGGATAGTCGTAAAGGACGGGGACGGCCGGTTCATCCGGAAGGAGAATTCGATTACCACGGGCGAGCATTGGAAGTCCGTGGCCATTACTCACTTTCAACGTCAGGCGCTGGACTTGGCCAAGGATGCCGTGGATAGATTTCCCAAGGAGGAAAGGGACATATCCACGCTCACGGTAAGTTGCTCCCAAGCCACCTTCGAATCCATCAAGGATAAATTGCAGATGTTGCGCCGCGAACTGGCGACCCTGGTGGCGAACGACGAGAATCCCGAAGGTGTTTACCAATTCAATTTCCAACTCTTTCCACTGGCGCCGCCCGCCAAACCCGCTAAATCCGTGAAGGAGCTGCGGAAATGAAAAATCGGTTTTTCCCATCCCTATACATGGGCGCCGCCTTGGCGTTTCTCTTGTCCTGCGAACAGGCGCCTACCCGTGTCACAGGGGGCGGTTCGTCGGAAACCACCAATGGATTGACGGTAACCGGCAGCGTATTCTATCCCGATAACAGCGTGCCGGAAGGCGCCAGGGTGTTTTTGCGGCCCCGGAGCTTTTTGAGGGATACCACGCAGGCGCCCCTTTCCAAAACCATGGGCGCCACCCTTGAAGCACGGGTGAGCGCTACCGGCGAATACCGTTTCGATTCTGTGGGCCGGGGCGAATACCTGATGGAAATCACCGATGGCCAGGGCAATGGGGCTCTCATCGAATGCGATTTGAACTGGAACCTGAAGCGGATTGATTTTCCGCCCAGTCGCTTGAAGCCGACGGGAGCGATTGCCGGTGTGATATCGATAACATCGGAACAGTCCTCCGGCGCCTATGTGCAGATATACGGCCTGGATAGAGTGGTTCGCACCCATCCCCAAAGCGGCGAATACCTCATTGAGGATTTGGCGGAAGGGAAATACACTTTGCGCGCCTTGACGTCCATACCCCAGAACGATCCCCATGTCCTACCCGGTATAAAAGTGCAGTCTGCTATTACCGCTCGGGCGGACAGCGTAAAACTGGCGTCTTTCGAGGAGGAGGATTATGCGCTTTGGCCCTTTACGCGACAAATCCATCTCAATACGACTTCTTCGGGGGCGGATGTTAGCGAAGGCGTGGCGGATTTCCCCCTGCTGGTCAGGCTGAATGCCGGAAACTTCGATTTTACGCAATCCGAACGGGAGGGAATCCGCTTTTCGGGAATGGCGGGAAATCGCCTCCGTTATGAAATCGAGCGCTGGGACGCGGTTGAGCGAAGGGCGGAGATATGGGTGAGAGTGGACTCCGTTCATGCCGCCAGCAATAGACAATATATCAACCTTCATTGGGGTCGAGGCGGCGTACCCGACTGGTCCGATGGCCGCGCGGTATTCGATACCGCCCTGGGATATGCAGGCATATGGCATTTACACGAAAGTGCGGTCGATACCCTTTCGGACAATCTCTACAAGGATGCTTCTCCGGGCGGAAACCATGGCGACGATCGCATAGCCGGACCTTCGGCCCAGGGTTTGATAGCGGAAGGAGCCTCCTTGGCGAAAGGCGATCATATCCGCATGGTCCAGCCGGGATCGGTGCTGCGCCCCGAAAAACAGGTCACCCTCAGCGGTTGGGTCAAGGTGGGCGCCACCGACGTGGGTGGCGGGACCATCGCCACCATGGGCGATACTTACGGATTACGCGTCGATCCCAGCGGGGGAATCCGGTTCTTCTTTTTCGACGGCAAGGACTGGCCCGTTCTTTTCACACGCAACGTCTATATCAAGGACACCTCCTGGCATCATTGCGTGGGGGTGCATACCGGATCGGCGCTGGAAATCTACGTCGACGGAAAGCTGAAGGAGTCCATGCCGGTATCGGGAGCGATGGTGTACACACTGGGATCGAATTTTCAAATCGGAAGACATGGCGACAACAAAACGATTTACGACTTTACCGGACATCTGGATGAGGTCCGGGTCAGCCGTTTGGCGCGTTCACCGGCCTGGATCAAGCTGAGCTTCGAGAATCAGCGGCTCAATCAGACCTTGCTCGAATTCCGATGATCATAGGGGCGGAAAACCGCTCCTTCCAAGACACGTGATGGGAAACACAATTTCCCTGGAAACGCCGGTTTATATTGGTCCGACCGGGCCGGACGGCCGGGCAGGGGTTTCCGCATGCCGCGATTCAGGTTGCATCTCATTCTCTTTGGTTTAGGGCTCCGCCACCGGATTTTTACAGTATTCCTATTCGTGTCGGCATCGGCGACGATTCCCGCTTCCGGCTTTTTCCTGGACGAATTGCAGGGGGGGCTTTACGCGGCTTCGCTGGGTGCCGGAGGCGCCACGGCTTGGGAGCCCATGGCTTGCGGGCAGAATCCGGCTTCGGCCGAAAGAATGGGGTTCGGCGGCTACCTGGCCCGTCATTCACCTTTCGGCATGTCCGGCATTGGGGTGACGGAGGGAGGGCTTCATCTGGGCGGCGGGCATTGGGGGGGCGGATTGGGCTTTCTCCAAACCCAAGTCGAGGACCTTTATCGCGAACAAACCCTGGAGGCCCAGGTTTCCCTGGGAATCGGTCCCATAACTTTGGGTGGTACGGGCGCGCTACGACACGCAGCCCTTCCTGATGAGCTGACCCAAACCCTGGGAGGAGACGCTATCGGATTCACCTGGCGTCCTTTTCCTGCGTTGGTATTGGGTGGCTTCTGCCGGAATCTGGCGAGCCGGAAAATATGGACCCGGGAGTTGGAGCCCATTCTGCAATTGGGCTTTCGGGTAAGGGAGGGGCCGCCGGTTTCCCATCCGGGCCAGGGAACGCTCCGCCCCTCCCTGGCTTTTGATATCCGTCGCGGGGGAAACTCGAAATGGCGGGCTTTGGTGGCGCACAGCCTGGATATCGGATCCTCCCTGACCGTGACGGCCGGCCTGGCGAACCGTCCCTTTCAGTTTTCGGTGGGAGCTTCCCTGTCCTGGTCCAGCGCCAAGCTCCATTATGCTCGACGGTCGCATTCGGCATTGGGATCGACGGACTATCCAGGGCTGGCCTTTCAAAAGGGAGGCGCCGGCGTCGCTCAAGCAGACAAGAGCCATGCGCCTTGACTTTAAACCCGGATTTCCCGACAATTAGGTCGTTCCGATCCATTTTGGGTGAGGTCCGTTTTCTATTCCTGGAAGACGCCTACAGCTCCATCCGGATTCGGTTGAGAGACAGTAAGGTTGCCATGATCCAAATGCATATCGACGAGATAAAGGCCGGCATGGTCCTGGCCCGCTCCTTGATCAAGGAGAACGGCGATTTGCTTTTGGCCTCCGGATTCGTCATCACCGCCAGGGTTCTGGCCAAGCTCAAGGAAATCGGCCTTTCCTCCTGCTATGTTTACGAAGAAGGCACCGAATTCGTCGTCCCCGAGGAGATGATTTCGGAGCAACTCGCCAATCAAACCCAGGGTATACTCCGCGATAACGCCGAAGCGCTTAAAACCGCCCTCAAAACCCAGGAAATCACCCAGGATAACCTGAACGCGGCCTTGAAAGACAAGTCCCGCTTCAAGAATATCGTGGCGGTGGACCGCATGAAGGATGCGGCCCAGGAAATCATCAACAGCCTGATGGGTTCCGAACCCGTCATCGTCAATGTCAGTTCCATCCGCACCAAAAGCGGCTATGTGTTTCAACATGCCCTCGACGTCGCCGTAACAGCCATCATGGTCGGGGCGCGCATGGGTTATTCGATGAAGGAATTGGAGGAATTGGCCATGGGCTGCCTGCTCATGGATTTGGGAATGGTGATGATCTCGGATTCCATCGTGTACAAAACCCAGCCCTTGACCGAGTCGGAACGAAACCTGCTTCGCGAACATACCACCTTGGGCTATGCCGTGTTGCGGGAGAACAATAAAATCGCATTGACCACGGCCCATATCGCCTATCAGCACCATGAACGGCAGGACGGTATGGGCTTTCCCCGGGGTTTAACGGGAGACAACACCTTGCCCCACAAGCGAATCACGGGAGAACGGAACCTCATGCATCGATACGCCGAAATCGCGGCGGTAGCCGATACCTATGTGGGATTGCTGTCGCCCCGTCCCGGAACGGGCACTATCCGCAATCCGGACGAGGTCATGAAGATTCTGATCATGGCGGCCGGCACCCATCTCAACAAGTCCATCGTGGACTCGCTTATCACCATGATACCGATTTACCCCGTGGGATCGCGCATAGTGGTGGTGGAGGATCGGAAATTCGGCAGGCTGACGGGTTGTACGGGCATCGTGGCAAAAACCAGCATGGACGCGCCGGAACAGCCGGAAATCGTCGTTTTGTACGACAGGGACAAGAACAAGATGAACCCGGTGGTAGTGAATTTGGTGGAAGAGCCCGAATTCAAAATCCAATTCGCCAAGCTGCATTGACGGGGCCTAAGCGGGTTATTGCTATTTTCCCATGAACATGCAGGAAAATCCGATATCGACGGAAAGGGAAGTGGCTGCTGCGGTCCGGGCTTATTTGGCTTTCATCCGGAACGAACGGGGCTATTCCCGACATACCCAGGTGGCCTATGCGAGCGACCTCGCCAAGCTCACCGACTGGATGGAAAACTCCTCCCTACCGGGTGGAGTCCAGGCCCCCCTGGAAGTCCTGGACAGAAAAACCCTGCAAAGGTTTTTGTTGAGCCGACGCGGAGGCTCCTCCCCGGCCACCCAGGAAAGGCTGGTAGCCTGTCTCAAAGGATTCGGTAAATTTCTGGCCGCGCGCTATGGTCTGGGAAAAAATCCCGCCCAGGGTTTGCTCTTTCCCCGCAAGGAAAAAAAATTGGCCGCCGTGGCGAGCGAAGATTTCCTGCAGGGCGCCTTGGCTGCCGAAACCGATGGATTTCCATCCATGAGGACGCGGTTGTGCCTGGAAATGTTTTACGGCTCGGGGCTTCGCCTCAGCGAACTCGTCAAACTCAAATGGGGTCAAATCTCGCGGGACTCGCGCACGGCCAGGGTGTTGGGCAAAGGCAACAAGTTGCGCACCGTCCCGCTTACCCAGTCGGCGCGCCAGGCGCTTGACCAATACCGGGAGGAGTGCCGGAGCCGCGGCCTTCCGTTGGACGGAGCGGTACTGCTTTCCCGCACGGGAAGGCCGCTGGGTGGCCGCAGCGTCCAAAAGAATGTCACCCGGGCCTTGCAGGAGATGGGCAGGCAGGGCAAATCGTCTCCCCATATACTCAGGCATTCATTCGCCACGCATCTTCTCGACAATGGCGCCGATCTCATGGCGGTCAAGGAAATGCTGGGACACTCCTCCCTTTCCACCACGCAGAAATACACGCATGTGTCGGTGGCCAAGCTGAAGGAGACTTATGGTCGCGCCCATCCCCGGGCATGATCCGCAAAGAAGCGCGCATTCCTTATGGAGCGCCGCATGGGAAAGGCTGGATAGCAGGTGAAAGATTCTTTGACCCCCGAAGATATGGTACGCGACCTTCAGGATAAGGTGGCGGCATTGGAAGCACGCTGCGCGCAGCAGGAGGATGCCTTGGGTCGCCTGGGGCGCAAGAACGAGGACCGAGAGTTGGAGCTGCTCCGACTTCGCCACCTGCTCGACAATATCCCCGATGCCATCCATTTCAAGGATAGGGAGGGGCGTTATACCTGGGTCAATAAAACCAAAGCCAACGCGATGGGTCTTCGCGATGCATCCGAAGTTATCGGAAAGACCCATTTCGATATGTATCCAGCGCAATTCGCCTGGGAAATACTCGCCGAAGAACAAAAGCTGATGGCCACCCAGATGCCCTTAATCGACAAGGTCGAAAAAACCGCAATGAAGGACGGCACCACCCGGTGGAACCTGGTGACCAAATTCGTATTGGTCGACTCCGCCGGCCAATCGGTAGGCACAGGAGGCGTATCCAGGGATATCACGGAACGCAAGCGGATGGAAGACGAGTTGTCCAAGGCCAGCATGCTACTGGATACCATGCTCGAAACAATGCCGGACGCGGTTTATTTCAAGGATACCGAAAGCCGTTTTATCCGGGTCAGCCGCAGCATCCATCTCGACGGTATCCAAACTCCCAAGGACGCCATCGGGAAAACCGATTTCGATTATTTCAGCGAGGAGCATGCCCGCCAGGCCTATATCGATGAACAGGAAGTCATCCGCACCGGAGTGCCGATAATCGACAAAATCGAGAAGGAAACCTATCACAACAAGGAGGACTGCTGGGTCTCGACCACCAAGGTTCCCTTTTACGACAGCGAAGGCAAGGTGGCCGGCATCGTCGGGATTTCACGCGATGTTACCGAGCGGTTTCGCGCCCAGGAGGCGATTCGCCTGGCCAAGGAGGAATTGGAAGTTCGCGTGCAGGAGCGCACTTCCGCCCTGGTGCAGGAAATCCGCGAGCATCTCAAAATGCAAAAGGCGCTTCGGGACAGCGAGACCAAATTGCAGGAGTCGAACCTGCGCCTGGAAACCCGGGTGTCGCAGCTGAATTATCTGAACGCGACCGCCCACCAGCTTTCGCAGTTCACCAGCAGGCGCGATTTACTTCCCGCCATTCTTGGTGCTTTCACCCAATGTTATCCCGGTCTCGAAATGGCCCTATGCGAAGGGCGCGACGGCGCCTTGCGATGCACTTCGGTTTCTCCGGGCCTCGATAATCCAAGCGCTCGGGCGGCATGCGAAAACGCTTTGGCAACGGGCACGGATTCCCTCACGCCCCGCCTCATCGTGGACCGGCGCCAAGAACCCGCCTTGTCGGACCTCGATAGACCGGGCCTCGAGCATTTGACCGTGCACTTGACCCTTCCTTTGCTCATGAAGGACAGGCGGGTCGCCGTGGCGCAAATACTCGCGGTAAAGGAATTCGCGGATTGGTATCCCCTGGAACAGGGCATGATAGATACTCTCGCCGCGCAGGCGGCTATCAGTCTGGACAATGCGAACAATTTCGAGGAGCTGGAGAAAAGGGCGCGGGTGCAATCCGAACTCGACGTGGCGCAGGGTATTCAAAGGCGATTTACTCCGCAAGACAAGGTATCCATTCCCCGCATCCAGGTTAAAGGCATCTACCACCCAGCCTATGAAGTGGGCGGGGATTATCTGGATTATTTCGAAACCAGCTCGGGCAATTGGGTGATTGTTATCGCGGACGTAAGCGGCAAGGGGATACCCGCAGCCCTGGTGATGACCATGTTGCGAAGCACGTTCCGGGCGGAGGCCCGATACGAGAGTTCGGCCAAGAAACTCTTATGCGCAGTCAACGACATGATGAGCGAGGATTTGGACGAAAAATCGTTCGTAACGGCCCTATGTCTTATCGTGAGCAAGGACGGTCGTTCGATGACCTATGCCCGCGCCGGCCACCCTCCGTTGATTATCCGCCATGGGAACAAGGCAGAGCTCGAAACCAGCACTCCAAAGGGAATCGCCCTTGGTATGGTTGATTCCGAAACCTTCACCCGCATCATCGAAGAAGAGCATATCGACCTGAGCGTGGGCGACCGTTTTCTCATCTTCACCGACGGATTGACGGAAGCGCGTGATTCCGAAAAACTGTCTTACGGGATGCCGCGCGTCATGTCGCAGCTCGCCTCAATCGATGGCAAAGGCCCCGACAAGGTTTTGGACGGGTTGCTTCGCGACGTCAAAACCTTTATCGGCGATGAACCCTATCACGACGATCTCACCATTTTGGCGATGGAAGTGACAGGGTAGGCCTTTTCTTTCGGAGGCTGTTCTTGGCGGACAGCGCGGAAACCGCAGGAATAGTATTCGTTGCTCCGCCGGTTCCGGAATATATCTTCAAATTCCATGCACCGGTCCTCCTCCAAGCTGGGAAACCTTTTCTATTGGCTGCATAGCGGCTTGTGGATGATCCCGTCCCTTTTGATGGGGTGCACCTTTTTTCTGGCCTATGGAATGCTCTACCTGGATTCCCGGTGGCAAAAGTCGCAATTGCCCTTCTGGATTTATTCAGGTGAAGGCGAAGCCGCCCGCGAAATATTGGCCGTCATAGCAGGTTCCATGCTCACGGTGGTAGGCGTGGTCTTTTCGATAACTGTAGTGGCCCTGACCATGGCTTCCAACCAGTTCGGACCCCGCCTGCTGCGTAATTTCACGAGCGACCTCGGTAATCAGACCGTGCTGGGCGCTTTCCTGGCCACCTTCCTGTATTGCCTACTCATTCTTCGGAAAATCGATGGAGGCGACGCCTTCGTCGAGGGAGTACCCCATGCTTCCGTAACTCTCGGTCTTGCGCTAAGCATCATCGATATTGGCCTGCTGATTTATTTCATCCATCATGTATCGGAATCGCTGCAAATCGACCACCAATTGGTACAAGTGGCTCGCGAGGCGGAGAAATCGCTGGACGCCACTTATCCTGCGGGCGGAAAGGCAGGCCCAATCGAGAGGGATGATGGACCACCTCCGGAAACGGAAGGCCTTCCTTTCCGCGCGGAGCTCGGTTCAGACGGGTCAGGGTACATTCAAACGATATCGATTGATGAGTTGGTGAAACAGGCTGAACAAATGGATGGCCTTTTCATCCTTCATGTCAACTCCGGAAAATTCGTGGCTGAAGGCGATGGACTGCTGACGGTAGTCGGCATCTGCGAACCCCACGGAGAATTATCCTCGCGGGTCAACGACGCCTTCATTCTCGGCGCCAACCGCACTCCGATGCGGGACATAGGATACAACGTCGATAGGCTGGTGGAAATCTGTTTACGCTCGCTTTCGTCGAGTTTGAATGATTCCATTACCGCCATGAAATGCCTGGACAGAATGGGACAGTTCTTCAGTCGGATGGCGCAACGGGATTATCCTTCCCCCTATCATCGCGACAAGCAAGGAGCGATACGGGTTGTTTCGGTGTTGGAGAGGTTTCCCGATATGTTGTCATCGTCATTCGAGGCGATCCTTTCTTCCAGCGAGGAGCAACCCTTCGTCCGGCTACGAGCCTTGAATGTGCTGGCCCAAGTAGTCGGGCGGGTGAAACGCCACGAAGATTTTATGGCGATAAATGAGGTGGCCGGGCTTTATGCCTATCTACCGCCGGGAGCCCCTGATTGGGAAAAGAAACGTTTACAGGATGGTTTTACAGTCTTCCAGCAGCGCTCCGGGGAATCGCTCCGGCGATTGGAGAAGGAGGATGGGTCGGGAATTGGAACGGGACCGCGCCCGGAGCCGAAAAGCGTTTAAATCTGAAAATCACTACCCCCTCTATTTCAGTAGAACTGACGAAAATGTCAATTATTCATACTAAAAATTGATATATAGGTTAAAAAATGGTATGATTAAATAGCATTAAAGGGAAATTAGAGGGGATATATACTGAAACGTTTTATTCTGGACGAGTTGGAGGCATGGAGGAGAAAAAAGGAGCGGAAGCCGCTGCTTTTGACCGGCGCCCGCCAGGTGGGTAAGACCTTTGCGCTAAAAACATTCGGAACGGCTTCCTATGGCAACACCCGATACCTCAATTTCGAAGAGGAGCCGGGATTGGCGGCCATTTTCGAAAAGGACTTGAAACCTGAGCGCATTCTCCAGGAAATAAGCTTCCATCTTGACACGACCATCGATTCCGAAAGGGATCTCCTGGTGTTCGACGAAATCCAGGACGCTCCCAAAGCCCTCACCTCGTTGAAATATTTTTCGGAGGAGCGCCCCGGGTTGTCTCTATGTGGAGCCGGATCCTTGCTGGGCATCCACCTCACGGGAAGCCCCTTTCCCGTGGGGAAGGTGGAATTCCTGGATCTTCACCCCATGTCGTTCGCGGAGTTTCTCCAGGGAATAGGTGATGAAAAGTCATTCCGTTTTCTGGAAAGTTTCGACTTCAAGGAAGCGGTGCCGGAAGTGGTGCATAACCACCTATGGGACATGTTGAAAATCTATCTCATAGTGGGAGGATTGCCTGAGGCCGTTTCCACTTATGCCGCCCTGAAAGGAGATCCTTATCGGGCCTTCGAGGAAGTGCGGAAAAAGCAGCGCGATCTCATTACCGCTTATCTTGCAGACATGGCGAAGCATGCGGGCAAGGTCAACTCCATGCATATCGAGAGGATATGGAGCAGCGTTCCGGCGCAATTGGCCCGGACCCAGGACGGCTCAGCGCCCAAGTTCCAATTTAAGGGCGTGGTGCCGGGAGTACAGGGATATGCGCGCATGGCGGGAGCCATGGATTGGCTCAAGGCGGCTGGAATCGTCCACAAGGTTCCCATCGTCAACAAGGCATGGCTCCCTCTTTCCGCCTATGGGGAAGAAAGCACCTTCAAGCTGTATATGTTCGATGTGGGATTGCTGGGAGCTCTGGGAGGACTTTCGCCTAAAGTCCTGCTGGATTTTTCCTTCGGTTCCTATAAGGGGTATATCGCCGAGAATTTCGCTTTGCAAGAAATGATCGCGCTTGGTGAAACCGTGGTCTCTTGGCGGGAGAACACGGCTGAGGTGGAATTCCTGTTGGAAAGGGACGGAGTGGTCGTGCCGGTGGAAATCAAATCGGGCTGGGTCACCAAGGCCAAGAGTCTCAAGGTATTCACGGAGAAATACCAATCGCCTCGTCGGATCATCCTAAGCGGCCGAAATTTTTCCAGGGATCGGTCGCGCGGTGCGTTTCAGGTGCCGCTCTACCTCGCCGGTTTTCTGGCGAAGCTTCCGAACGATTGACGTCACGGGGTAGTTTCCTGCAACGGCATCCACAGGGAATCTTTTTGAGCCCCGGTCGGCTTGATGATGTTTCCGCTGCAAAGTGATGTCCTATGAATCAGTTGACCCTCCTTTTCCTCCGTGGTTACGAATAGCATCGCCTTTACCCCGACATTGATTTCATAACCGCATGACGCCGATTCGACGTTGCTTCGAACGGTAACGAATTTGGCTTCTTCCTTTTTTCCATTTTTCCATAGCTTCCGTACGGAAAATTTCATTTCCTTTTCCTCCAGTACCGTGTCGATCGCTTCGGAAACCAGCCGGCCTACCAAAACCATGTCGCTTTTATTCCTGCGCTCAATCAAATTGCCCGGTTCAATGCAACTACAAGCCGCGGATATGCCTGGAAAGAGGATAAGGAGGGTGAGATGGATTCGGATTTTCGGTTTTCGGTTCATTTTCATCCATTTCATTTAATCCCCGTTCCTTTTTTTCAGGAATCAGTCCACCATAGGTGATGGCGATTCCGAGAGGAGCCGCATGCCCCGAATTCGGGCTGATCCTTAAAATACACGAAAATCGATCCCGGCGATGGAGTTATGGGCGATACCACATATTTTTGTGGTTATTTTTTCGAACATGAATAATTGAAAATTCCAGGGGCGGAAAAAACCGAACCGCGTTAGCTTACCTCCATACCCTGGAGGTAGCGATGTTGTTAAATCATGTTTCGCCCATCCTTTCCCTTTTCCTGGCAGGTTCCCTGACCGCCATTGCAAATGCGCAACCCTTACAGACCGAAGACTTCATATGCGGAACTGATTTCAGCGGGGAGCCACTTGCCAAAACTTCGGCCGCCGCAGTGGAAGGCGATATCCACGTGCTGATTTTCCGGGTGGCCTTCCAGGACAAGCCCTACACTTTCACGACATCCACCATCGAGGAGGTAAACAACCGCGTCATTCAATACTTCAAGGATAATTCCTACGGCAAGGTGAAATTGACTTTCGCGATACACCCGGAGCAGTGGTCGGTTCCCGAAACCGGAGAATATTACCAGGCGAACTGGTCGGAATTCACCAAGTTGATGGAGGATAAAATCAAAAGCGAAGGTTTGCTCAAGGGCCAGGATTGGGACCGCTACGTCGTAAGCTTTCCTAAAATCGGGATGAGTTGGGGAGGGTATTCCTACGGCCCTTCTCGCGGCTCGAATTTCATGAACGGGACCTACTTTTCCAGCCTCTTGGCACATGAACTTGGTCATGCCGTTGGTCTCCCGCATGCAACGGGACTTGAAGCCGACAGCGCCATCATCGGCACGCCCGGAACGGCAGGGGAGAAAGTCGAGTATGGCGATCGGAACGATGTCATGGGAAGCGCCGGCATCAACGGCTATTTCAATGCCTTATACAAAAGAACCCTGGGCTGGATGGACAGCGCCTCTGTGATTCAGGTAAACAAGTCGGGTTCCTACCGTATCTACGCCCATGACAATCCCGTCAAATCGAGTAAGGTCCAGGCCCTGCGCATACAATCCGGCGATCCCAAATACCATTACTGGCTGGAATATCGCAATGCTTACACCACCTCCTCCTCCTCCACCTACAATACCCGTAAGGGCGTGAGTGTCCGGCTGGAAGGATATTTCATCTCCGGTCGCCGAGCGCAATCCGCGATATTGGACATGACCCCGGGATCCCAGAACGGCAACAATGATTTCAACGACGCCTACCTGGAGGTGGGCAAGCAATATCAGGACAAATACGGGCGCTTCACCATCAAGTCGGTCGGCATCAACGAAGGGGTGTGGAATCACGATGGATGGGTCGACGTGCTGGTGACCATGAATGCCCCTGCTACCCTGGCGGAGACTTCGCCACTTGCCGGGCGGACTCCTATGCCCATGGGCATGGCGGACCTGGGGGTAATGATGCGGCAAGGGTCGCTGGTGGATCCCGCCGGTCGGATGCATTCCGATTCCCGACAGCTATCCCGGGGAAAGATTTACATTGGCTCACAGGGTATCGGTGGAACGCTGCCGCGGCTGATTACCGTGGTGGAATAGGGAATATCCCCACCGTCAGCGCGGAGGCCGCTATTATCGGCCATGGGACGAAGCTAGGGTCGCAAAAAGACCAGGCGGAACGATATGCGCACTTCGTCACGCACCGGAATAAAGAGCAAGGAAGGCCTATCCACGCCGAATTCGGTAAGTCGTATGGGGAGTTTTCCGCTGACTACCAACGAGTCTTCCTTCAATTCGGGTGTCGCAATGACTTTGATTTCCCGCGTCTGTCCATGGAATGTCAACGATCCCAAGATTTCATAGTCTCCCAATCGGCCCTCAACAGGGGTGATGCTTTGTGCGGTAAACTCCGCTTCCGGAAATCGATCCGCCTCCACGGCATCCATGGCATGGGAATCGCGTAAACTGTTGCCGCTGTCGAAGCTGCGCACGGGAACGGAACATTCGGCGCCGGTTACCGTGGTATCGGGAGCCAACCAAAACCTACAATCCGCCTCCCGGCTTGTTGCGTGTACGGTATTGAACGGATGTTCGACCCGATAACGGAGGGAGGATTCTGCGGGTTGCGACCGCAGCAGGGTTCCATCCTGGCCCCAAGCGGTGCCGGCAATCAATCCCCACACAATCAATATTGAACGCAAAATAGTCTTTCTCTGGATCCCCGGTAGATAAATAAAATTCCGAGTCCGTCCGCGCAAGCACGGGATATCACTCTACTTATCATGGCGCCGAAAGAATTGGACATGGGGTTTCCGGATATCTTTTTTTTGGGGGTTGAGTTTGAAAAAAGATTCGCCGTGTGAACGATTACGCCGACATCAATGACCATGGGATAATCGGCGATGGCCGTAGCGCCGCTCTTATCACCTCTTCCGGGACCTTGGACTGGCTCTGTTGGCCGCGATTCGACAGCGAAGCGATATTCGCCTCCCTCCTGGATGCTGGCAAAGGCGGATATTGGAGCATCCGTCCGACAGGTCCGTTTGCATCCTCGGCCAAGTATGTCGAGGAAACCAACGTTCTTGAGATCGAATTTACCACGGATAATGGTGCGATGGTGCTGACCGACTGGATGCCCGCACTCACGGAAGGTAGGCGGAGATCCCGTCTCCTACCGGAAAGCCTGCTGTTGCGCAAGGTCACCGGCCTTTCCGGTTCCGTCGAGCTGGAATCTTACTTCATGCCCAGACCCGCGTTCGGAAAAATTCCGCCCCGTATCCGTCCTTTCGGAGAATCGCTCCGGCGGGTGGAATGGAAGGGCGAAGTTCTTTTCCTCCGCTCCTCCCTTCCCATGGAAGCCGTCGGACAAGGCGCTCTGCAGGGAAAAGGCGAATTGAGCGAGGGTCAAAGCGCCTACTTTGCCCTGGCCTATGACACCGAAGGTCCGGCCGTCCTGCCTCCGGAACCGGGGGAGGCGGAGGACCTGCTGCAATTGACCCTCTCCTGGTGGCGCGATTGGCTGGGACGGTGTCGATATGAAGGACCTGGGAAAGAGGCGGTCAATCGCAGCGCCTTGGCCCTGAAGCTGCTTCAATATTCGCCTTCCGGCGCAGTGATTGCCGCTCCCACAACTTCTTTGCCCGAGAAAATGGGCGGAGACCTCAATTGGGATTACCGCTTCTGCTGGCTGCGCGATGCCGCGTTTACCGTGCGCGCCTTTCTGGGGCTGGGTTTTCGTGAGGAGGCGGAAGCTTTCACCAATTGGCTTCTGAACGCGACCCGGACCACACGGCCGGAGGTGCGTGTCCTTTATGATCTATTCGGGGAAGACAAGGGGCATGAATCCGAACTACGCCACCTGCAGGGTTATCGGAATTCCCGGCCCGTCCGTAAAGGCAATGATGCGCGCGGCCAATTCCAATTGGATGTATACGGAGAGGTTATCTCCGCCGTCGCGGGGTTGTTCGACGGTGACAGCCCGATGGATAGCGATACCAGCCGCATGTTGGTCGATTTGGGGGAATTCGTTTGCCGGCATTGGGAAGAGCCCGACCATGGCATTTGGGAGCCGCGTGGGGAGCCGAAACGCTATACGCATTCTTTGGTTTTGTGTTGGACCGCTCTGGACTGTCTGCTTAAAATGGAGGAGCAAGGCAAGCTCAAGCTTGATGTGAGCCGGATACCCAAAAGCTTTTTCCAAAAAAACCGGGACATGATTTCGGACACGCTTCGGAATCAAGCATGGAATGAAAAGGGCGGGTATTACACTCAGATTCTGAATGGAGAAACCCTGGACGCCGGCTTGCTATTACTGTCGTGGTACGGTTTTGAGATGGGGAATTCCGACCGGATGAAAAAGACCTGCGAGATGATACTGAAACGATTGCAGCCGAAACCCGGCCATGTGTATCGGAATGAGGAAAGCCTGGTAAGCGGTGAAGGTACTTTCGGAATTTGCGGGTTCTGGCTGGCGGAGTTTTTGGCGTTGGGAGGAGGAAGCGTTGACGCGGCGCGAACCGCTTTTTTCCAGTCGCTGCGAACCGCAAGTCCTCTGGGACTGATAGCGGAAGAAGCCGATCCTATTTCCGGGGAGGCGTTAGGCAACTTCCCCCAAGCCTTCAGTCATGTCGGTCTCATCAATGCCGCACTTTCGCTGGCCCGCCGGGAAAAGGAGGCTGCCGATGAATTGGACTGAATGGCTGGTCATGGGTTTCGGTGCCACGGTGTTGCTGACCCTCATCATGGCGGGCGCCCAATGGCTGCGCATCACGCGTATGAGCATTCCCTATCTTCTCGGCACCATGTTTACCCCGGACCGCGATAGCGCCAAGGTATGGGGCATAGGCCTTCACCTCATTAACGGTTGGATTTTCTCCTTCGTCTATTTCCTGGCGTTTTCCATGTCGGACCGGAGTGCGCAGAATGCCTGGTGGCTCGGTCCCGCCATGGGGATGGTGCATGGGGCCTTCGTGCTCATGGTGGCCATGCCGGCGATGCCGGGCATCCACCCGCATATGGCCAGTATGTATCGGGGGCCGTCCGCCCGGAACCTGCTGGAACCTCCCGGTTTCATGGCATTGCATTATGGTATCACCACACCCATTGCCGTCATGGTCGCCCATGTGGTTTTCGGCGCCGTGCTGGGAATTTCCCACTTCCTTTTTGCGGGAACGGGATAGCCGCACCCGCTCATTATTCTTAGCGCAACGTATTCAAACGCCGAACGAACAGATGTACTCGGCTTGGCCCTTGTCCACGGCGATTTCGAAATGAGAGTTCTCCGGTATCGCGAAGGATGTACCGGCGCCGAAGGTTTCCCAATCGGTTTTACCGGCCAGGCGCACGCGGCATTGACCTGCCACGATTTCCATCAATTCCGAAGCGGCGGTATCGAAACGGAATTCTCCGGGAAAGATGATTCCCAGCGTCTTTTTGGAGCCGTCGGCGAAAAGCAGGGAATGGCTTATGACCTTTCCGTCGAAGTAGATGTTGGCCTTGGCCGGAACGGTAACGCCCGTGAAACTTTGTGAGGACATGGATTTTCCTTTATCCGAGGGTTTTTCGAAAAAGATAATTCAGAATATCCGGTTAATTCGGATTTTGCGCAAGCGGCCCAGCACCCAGCGCAATTCCATGCGCAAGGCATGGACCAGGGACCAAACCAGGAATTTGGGCGGAGACATGCCCCCGAAAACGCCGGCGACGGCATAAAGAGCACCCGGACGGAATGCCTTTCCCGGCATCGCAGCGTATACCGGCTCCCACAAGGTGGGACGGAATTTCATTTTGAAATCCTCCAATCCCTGGAAATTATAAAAGCGGCGTCCATGCTCGCGTACCCAGGCGAATACCAGGCGCAGCCACCAGGGGTTTACCTCAAGCGACTGCGCGGGATGCCGGGCCAACGGAACCAATCCCAATGTCAAATACTCCTCGCCTTCCGCAAGCGCATTTTGCATGGCCGCGTTAATCAGCAATTCCGAGGTTCCGTTGGGGGCAGATTTCCCTCTTACGATTTGTTCGATGAGTCGGCCCCGCCGGGCCGGTATCGGAGTGGCGATAAGGTAGGCCACCGGGCGGCCGTTACGGAGTGCCACGAAAAGTCCGCGATCCTCCAGATTATCCAGTAAATCCGGTTCCACCAGAAAATGCATGGGCGGCATGCGGCGACCGGCAAGCCATTCCGCCAAGAGGGGCCTCAAGTCGTCCACCGTAACGCCGTCGACCTGCCCGCGCGGAGCCGAAGGCCAGATTTCCACGGTAACTCCCTTGTTGCGGGCTCGGTTGAGTTGGGCGCGCAGCGAAGGCGACCTTGCCAAGATGCCCTTCCATTCGACGGGGTTCCAGGCGGGTTGGGAGCCGATTACCACCGAAGTATGACCGGTGATCGGGAGAACTTCAACGCCGAAATAACAGATGCGCCTGCCTTGCCCCTCGGCATCCCTTTCGAATTCTCGCGCTATCGTGACCGCCAGTTCCGGAGCGCAAACGGGACCACCCGAAGCCACCCGGTATTCGCCGAAATCGCGGAAGCCCACAACCCCCTGAAAATTCCGCGAAAACCACAGCTGCATGCGCGGATTGAGAATGGGATAGGCGGTTGAAGCGGCTCCGAACCGGAGTACCAATTTTCGCGCCGATTTTCGCCCCGCCTCCAGCGTAGCCTCCCGCTTCGTTTCCAGCGCCTCCCCGGGCGACAGCCCATCCTGGTTATCCCGACTCGTTCCGCGTTTCACGCATACACAGATACACACATACCGTTCATGTGTTAAGGCCGAAGTTGCGAGGAGTTTTGGTGCAGGCGGGCATTCCCATCCGATTTGGGATACAATGGAAGGTATGTCTGCGAAACCGGCCCATCCCCGACTCATCGATTGCGGAAATTGCGATCGCACCTTCAATTCCAAGCTGCTCGATTGCCCGTTTTGCGCCTGGCGCGTGGAGGTCAGCTATAAAGACAAGCTGCTTCCCTGTCCCCATTGCAGCAAACCCATGGAGAAGGTGGAGGAAATCGAATCCGTCCTGGATGTCTGTCCGGATTGCGAAGGGATGTGGTGCGAAAACGACACTCTCGCCGAAATCACCCGGGAGCGCGACGTGTACAAGCGCGATGACATCCCCCGGAAGTTCATCCGGAAGCCGCCGCCTTCCGAATTCACTTACATCAAGTGTCCAATTTGCGCCAAGGTGATGAACCGGATGAATTTCGCGCGCCTATCCGGCATCATGATCGATATTTGCATCCGTCACGGCATCTGGCTCGACGCCGGAGAAATCGAGGAGATAAGACGGTTCATCGCCAACGGAGGCATCGACAAGGCGCAGAACCAGCAACTCATAGAAAACAAAATCGAAATCGAAGCGGCTGCGCGTCAGGCCAAACAGGGATTGAATCTTATCCGCACGCTCGACAAATTCAACTTGAAACGAATCGCACTCCAGCGTTTCTAGCCGAGCAGCAATTTCTCCGCTTCCTCCACAAAGGCGTCGTTCTGCTCACGGGTACCGATGGTGACCCGGCTCCACTCATCCAATCCGAAGCTCTTAAGGGGGCGGATGATGATGCCGCGGCGCGCCAAGTCCTCGCAAAATTCCACCGCGGGACGCTCCGTGCGGAAGCAGATGAAATTCGCCTGGGTGGGAATGAATTCCAGATTGAGGCGATGCAGCTCCGACTCCAGGTAGGCGCGCCCCTCATTATTCACTTCCAATGACCTGCGTATGAACTCCTTGTCTTCCAGGGCGGCGATGCCCGCCACTTGGGCCAGCGAACCCACGTTGAAAGGCGACTTCACGCGGCCCATTTCGAGCAGCAGGTCGGGATGCGCGATGGCGTAACCCAGGCGCAACGCGGCCAGCGCGTAGAGCTTGCTGAAGGTGCGGCAGACGATGAGGTTGGGGAATTTCCGCATCAATCCCAGGCAATCCGGAAAATCCCCGGCGACGGCGAATTCGGCGTAGGCCTCGTCCACGACAACCAGGGTTTGTGGTGAAGCCTCCTCCAGCAGAGCCTCAAGCTCGGCATGCGTGAAATAGGATCCTGTAGGATTGTTGGGGTTGCATAGAAAGACCAGGCGGGTATTTCCGTCCAATTTTTGGCGGAAAGCTGAAAGGTCGTAGCGATGCGCGGTTTGGGGAACCTTGACGATCTCGCCGTCGAAGATGCGACCCGAAAACTCGTATTCCGAGAAGGTGTTCTCGCTTACCAACACCTTTTCACCGGCATTCAGAAAGGCCGCCGCAATCAGCAGCAACACTTCGTCGGAACCGTTGCCGGCCATGAACCAATCCATGGGCATCCCGTAATGTCCCGAAAGGGCGCGGCGCAAAGCCCGGCTGGCTCCGTCAGGGTAAAGGTGCACCTGGGTCAAAGCGCCTTGTATGGCCTCCACTACCTTGGGGTTGGCGCCCAGGGGATTTTCGTTCGACCCCAGCTTGACTATGCGGGGCGGGTGGTATTGCTCGCGCACCTCGGCGATGGAACGCCCCGGAACGTATGGCTTAAGGGCCTGGATGCACTTGCGGCCGAATTTCATGGAAGAACCTTTGTTGCGTTTTTCCGGGAGATGGCCCGGTTATGTCATTGGGAAAGGTACTCTCAGCCCTCCCTGGTCTGCAAATGCAGGGCTGTTTCTAAAGCATGGTCAGGGGATCCATATCCGCCCTTAACTTGGTTTCCTGGGGCCTTTCGGGACGGTACTCCTGCAAGGTTTGCCGAAGCAGCCATTGCAATTGATTCGCGGCGTGGCCTTTGGCGACTATCTGGGCGCGGTATTGACGGTTTATGCGCTTGAGCGCAGCGAAGGCGGGTCCCAGCACGCGGGCCTCGACCTGCTGCGCATGGCGCTTGAATGCCGCTCCGAACTGCACCATATGCCGCTCCACCCACTCTTCGTCCGGTCCGGAGATTTCCACCAAAAGGAGTTTACGGAACGGGGGGAACTCCAATTCGGCCCTGACTTTGAGCTCTTCGGCGACGAAGCTTTCATAGTCCTGCGCCAGGGCATGGTGCAATACCGGGTCCTGCGGACGGAAGGTTTGCAAGAAGACCTCGCCCGAATCGCCGTGACGTCCTGCGCGACCGGCCACTTGGGTGATGAGCTGGAACAGTCTTTCCTGGGCCCGGAAGTCCGACAGTCCCATGCCCGTGTCTGCGTCGACCACGCCTACCAGATTGACATTGGGAAAGTCATGGCCTTTGGCCACCATTTGGGTACCCAATAGGATTTGCGTGGCGCCGCTTTTGAATTCCTCCAGTACCTTATCCGCGCCGCCGATACCGCCGGTGGTATCCCGGTCGAGTCGCGAAATTCCCACCCCGGAAAAAATACCCTGCACATATTCTTCCACGCGCTCGATGGCCAGCCCGAAATCGACGAATTCATGGCTGCCGCATTCGCGGCAACCTTCGTTCACGTTCATGGCATAATCGCAGTAATGGCATTTCAGCCGCTGTGCCCGTTTGTGGTACACCAAGGGGAGCAGGCAATTGGGGCATTGCCGGTGTTGCCCGCATTTGGAGCATTGCCTTTTGGGAGCGTAACCGCGGCGGTTCTGCAGAAGAATGGCCTGCTCGCCGCGTTGCAGGCGATCTTGCAAGGCTTCGCGCAGGGGAATGGAAAGCGGAAGGCTGCCCTGCAATTCCAATTGCTCCCGCATATCGACGATGCGCACCTTCGGAAGCCGGCCGCTGGCCCGTTGCTTCAGTTTGAGCAAACCGTATTTTCCCGAACTGGCCGCATGATACGATTCCAGCGAGGGAGTAGCGCTTCCCAGCACCACGGGACACCCTTCCAGTTTGCCCCGGTACAGCGCGACGTCGCGGGCATTGTAGCGCGGAGCGGCGTCCGACTGTTTGTAGCTGCTTTCATGTTCCTCATCCACCACGATAAGTCCCAGATTGTCTATGGGCGCCAAAACGGCGGAACGCGCGCCGACTATCACCCGGGCCGTTCCCGCGAACAGGGCCTGCCATAATTCCCTTTTATCGCGGGCGCCCAGGTTGTGATGCATGGCATGCACCTTCTCGGGCAGAAAGGATTGGAAACGGGAAAGTGTCTGGGCCGTCAGGGCGATTTCCGGAAGCAATACCAGCACATTCCTGCCTTGTTGCAAGGCTTGTTTGGCCAGGTGCAGATAAACCAGGGTTTTTCCGCTGCCGGTTATGCCGTGCACCAGAAAAGGTTCGAAGCGGCCGGCCGCCAAGGCGGAACCCACCGAAGCGATAGCCTGCTGCTGCTCGGGTGTTGGGTTCAAATGGGCAAGGCTGCCGTCCTGCGCAGGCGCGGCTTTGGGTTTGACGACTCTGGCTTTTTTGGGCGCCGCGAACAATTGTGCCAAGGCGTTTTTGGGCAGGCAGGCAAGCCCCACGGCCGGCAGGGGGGTGGAATAATAGTCGCCCAGCCATTCCAGCAGCCTAATCCAATTCGTCGGCATGGGGCGCGCGTTTTGGGCCACGTCATGAACGGGTTTGGTGCGAAAATCCAGTTGCGGGCTACCCGTTTCGATTACCAAGCCGATTTGCAACCGACCGCGAAGGGGGGCCCGGACTATGCTTCCTACGGGCATTTCGTCGGCGGGGAGGTTTCCCGAATCGTACCAGAAAAGGTCCGGCATGCCGCCTGTAAGCAGCACTTTGAGCAAAATTGGGCTTTGCACGGGAATAAGCATTCTCCACAGGCGGTCAGGGTGTACAAATATAGACGGTTCGGCTACTTGACACCGAAAATACGGCCTTTAGGTTCCCGGGGGATTGAAATGGGGCTTTTAGAGGTATTTAAAATTGAAGCGAACCCGATCCCCGCTATATAATAATCGGGTATCTCTGGAGAAACAGAGAGTCTCCGGTTAGCGGAGGGGTGGATAGGCGGGAAGGGGTTTCCCGTTCTCAAATCAATGTTACCCGGTTTCGACGCGCCATCGACTATTTTCCAGGGTCGGGCCATGCGAAAATCGGGATCGAGAGGCCGTGTGAACTCACAGGATGGACAATCCGCTCCGCACAATGCGCCAGTGCGTAGCCCTGCAGCGGCCGCAGTCGGTCGAACTTCTCCGCCCATCGTTTCGGTAAAGTTGAGTCCGGATCGAATGAAAGCTTTCCTTTCCGTTCAAGCCGGGGAGGGAAATGCCGGTGATTTGCCCATGGACGCCGTTCTCCAGGCCTTGAAGGGCGCCGGAGTCATTCGGGGAATCAACGTCGATTTTCTGGGAAAATTCGTCCCGCGTTGGAATCAAATCAAAAAAACCATGGAGAACATCGAGGTTGCCGAATCCCCCGACAAACCCGATGTCGGAGTGCCGGGTAGACTGGAAATTCTCGCCGAAAGTCTTATTCAGAAGTCTACTGAAGCATCGGGCAAAATGGATTTCCGGGAAAAAACGGACATCATCGAGGTGAAAACCGGCCAGGATTTGGCGCGCTGGCATCCCGCCAAGCCCAGGAAAATCGGCATCGATTTGCTCGGAAAGGAGGTCGTGCCGCCCGAGCCCATGAACACGGCTCCCGTTCCCGGTTCGGGAGTGGAATTGATCGAGTCTGCCTCTCCTCTTTATCGAGCTCAGCGTCCGGGATTTCTGCGAGTCAAGTCCGGGGTCGTCGAAGTGGGGGAACATTACGTCGTCGAAGGCGACGTGGATTATTCCAGCGGCAATATCACCTATCTCCACTCGGTCCGGGTGGCGGGAGATGTGCGTAACGGATTTCGTTTGAATGTCGGCGGTGACCTGACCATAGACGGAGTGGTGGAAGACAGTTTCATTCTCTGTTCCGGAGATCTGGTGATTTTGACCGGATGCGTGGGATCGGGCCAAGGGCTGATAAACATAAAGGGCAACGCAAAAATCGGATTCACCACCAATCAGGCGGTTAAAAGCCGGCGGGGGATTCTCATCGAACGCGATAGCGTCAATTCCACCCTCTATGGGGCCAAAATCGTCCAGGTTCTGGGACAGGTGGTGGGCGGATCGGTGATGGCCGGCGAACTGGTGCAGGTGGGCTCCATCGGCAACGACGCGGGAATCCGTACCGAAATCGAGCTGGGCAAGGATTATTTTCTGCAGGAGACTTACGCCGCCATCGTAGGGAAAATCGAAGAGCTGGGCGCGGCCATGGCCCGCCTCATCCTGACGATGAAACGCCTCAAAGATAAAAACGGGTCGGAGGGTTTGGCGCCGGACGAAGCGGCGCTGCTTTTCGAATTGAGAATGGTGTGCGATGGAATCGAGGAGAAACTTCCCCTCCTGGAAGCCAAAAAACTGGATGTCGAGGAGTGTATCAGGCAGGAATTTTTCCGGGAGAACTTGAAGCTCAAAGTGGAGAAAATGATCCACCCCGGCACGGTCATCAAGGCTTGCGGAGAGATCATCACCATCAATGAAACGCTTACGGGTCCCAGGACCATCGTCTATGGCGATGGCCGTCTGAAAATTTTCTAATCGGAGAACCAATGACTCCCACTTCCGCCCCCGGAGAAGACGCAGAGATTAAAAAAATCCTGGCCATGGATTTGGATGCCTTGAACGGCATCGATTCCCACGATCCCTTCAAGGAGTTGGAAGCCCCCCAATCAGCCGATTCCGCGTCCCAGGTTCATATTCTCGATCGAATCATAGCCGGAGCCAAATACCGGGAATTGGAGGAGAAGTGGCGCGCGGCCCGCGAAGAAGACGTACCGGCGGGAAGGCCCTATTCGCAAAGCCTGATGCAGTTATTGGCATCGGAAAGAACCTCAGCCTACAAAAACCACGCCTTATTGCAGTATCGCACCGCCATTACTCAAACCAAAGAGTTGTATGCGCAAATCCTGGGGGGAGACTTGCTGACCGCGGGACCCGTACGGACGCTGACCATGGCCTTGGCCGACATGTTTTCCAAGGATCGGAACCTTCTTCTCAACTTCGCGCTGGGACTTATCGATTCGGGCGATGACTTCCGGTATCAGCATTCCCTCAATGTCTGCATCCTGTCGATGGCGGCGGCCTCGGCTTCCGGTTTCGCGCGGGCGCAGGTTTTGGATATCGCCCAAGGAGGGCTGCTGGCCGACGTGGGCATGTTTCTGGTTCCGGACGCGGTGGTGAAAAAATCCGGAAGGCTGACCGAAGAGGAGTTGCGCGAAATCCACAAGCATCCCCAACTCGGCTTCGGACTGCTCGAAAAAACCCAGGGTCTGTCCGACAGCGTATTCGCGGCCATGCTCCAACATCACGAACGGTTGGGGGGCGCGGGTTACCCCGGACGCCTGCAAGGCGCACAGATTACCCATGCTGCCCGCATCGTCGGCATCGCCGACACCTTGGCGGCCATGACGCATAAACGCAACCATCGCGAAGCCCAGACTCCGGCCGAGGCCTTGCAAAGCGTCATCAAAATGGGCAAGGTGGGCTTTCTCGACTCCGCGCATATCCGTACGCTCATCGCCTATCTCGGCATGTATCCGCTGGGATCGCTGGTCAAGTTGACCAGCGGAAAAATCGCGAAAGTGGTGGAACCGCATCCCGAAGACCTGCAACGACCCACGGTTTCCATTTTATATAACGAGAAAGGTCAGGCGCTTCCCACCCAAAATCCCCTGCAATTCGATTTACGTCGCTCGGAAACGGAAAAGGTCGCGGCGGCTCTGGGCCATCTCGATGCGAAGCACGACGTGCTCGACGGCTTCTAAGGCGGCTGCGTACTCTACCCTAAATCGAAGCTAGGGTACGCAGCGCGATGGAGCTGGAGGCCCGGATACGGAGCTGGGAATGCAATGTCTGCTGAAGGGGAGACTCCGGACTCGACTCCACCAATTCTTTGATCGCCTTGATGGCTTCTTCGCCCATGGACTGTTTCGGTTGCGATACGGTGGTAAGAGGCGGGGTCAGAAAAGCGCTGAAATGCAAGTCGTCGTGTCCAGCCACGAGCATGTCGCGCCCGATGCGCAATCCGCGCTCTTCCGAGGCGCGCATGGCTCCGATGGCGATGGAATCGGTGGCGCAGAATAGGGCCGATGGAGGTTGATGACCTTCCAGATAAGCTTTGAAGGAGGAGTAACCGTGATTTTCGTTATCGGTTTTGGCCCCTGTTTGCGCGCCGGGAATGACCAGAGGGTCCTTGCCCGCCTTTCGCATGGTTTCGCGGTACCCGCGCTCCCTTTCGGAGAAGGCGCGGTTGAGTTTGCCGTGAAAGCTTCCCAGATAGGCCGGAATGGCTCCCTGATCCAGCAAATGGGACGTAACCATGGAAGCGCTCTGGAAGTTGTCGTTTACGACGTAATGACTGGAATCGGAGAAAAACCGATCGATGTAGACCATGGGCAGGCGCTCTTCCAATTGGGCCAGTAAGTCCTGGTTCTCGCGCGTGATGACGGGGGAGAGTATGATGCCGCAAACCTTCAACGACAGGAAATGGCGCAGGGCCGCGGCTTCGTTGGCTGCATCCATGTAGGAGCAGCGATAAACCAACTGGTATCCCAGGGCGGTGGCTTTCTTTTCCGCCGCTTCGATGATTTCGGCATAGAAGGGATTCACGATTTGCGAAACGATCATCCCGATGGTATTGGTGGATTTGGTTACCAGGTTTACGGCGTGCAGGTTCCTTTCATATCCTAACCGGCGGCAGGCCTCCATCACTTTTTCGCGCGTGGCTTTTTTAACCGTAGAGTTGCCGTTAACCACCTTGGAAACGGTATATAGGGAAAGTCCGGCCAATTTGGCCACATCGTGCATGGTCGCCATATTTTTTTAGTCTCGAAACAATAATAGCCTCGTCCGGCTATCGGCGCAATGGGAGGCGGGCATTTGGTCCTGGCATGAGGAAAAGACAAAAAAAGAACCCCCGCGAGGGCGGGGGTTCGAATTTGGAATATTGAGGAGTCGGCTCAATAACGATAATGGTCGGGCTTGTAGGGCCCATCCACCGGCACACCGATGTATTCGGCCTGCTTGGGCGTCAGCTTGGTGAGTTTGACTCCCAGCTTGTCCAAGTGCAGGCGTGCGACCTCTTCATCCAGGGCTTTGGGCAGCACGTAAACGCCCACCGGACGGCGGTTCTTCCACAAGTCGAGCTGGGCCAGCACCTGGTTGGTGAACGACGACGACATCACGAAGGAGGGATGACCCGTGGCGCAACCCAGGTTGACCAGACGGCCTTCGGCGAGAATGAAGATGGAGCGGCCGTCGGCGAAGATATATTCGTCCACCTGGGGCTTGATCTCGCGCTTCTTCACGCCCGGCAAGGCCTTCAGGCCCGCCAAGTCCACTTCGCTGTCGAAATGGCCGCTATTGCACACGATGCTCTGGTCCTTCATCTTGCTCATATGTTCGGCGGTGATGATGGCGACATTGCCCGTGGTGGTCACGAAAATGTTCGCTTCGGGAAGGGCGTCTTCGATGGTGGTGACCTTATAGCCTTCCATCGCGGCCTGCAAGGCGCAGATGGGATCGACTTCGGTCACGATGACGCGCGCGCCGAAGCCGCGCATCGACTGGGCGCAGCCTTTGCCCACGTCGCCGTATCCGCATACGACCACGACCTTGCCGGCCACCATCACGTCGGTGGCCCGCTTGATGCCGTCGGCCAACGATTCGCGGCAACCGTAGAGGTTGTCGAATTTCGATTTGGTCACGCTGTCGTTCACGTTGATGGCGGGAATCAACAATTCCTTGCGCTCGAGCATCTGGTACAGGCGATGCACGCCGGTGGTAGTTTCCTCGGACACGCCGATCCATTCCTTGACGATATTCGCCCACATGCCGGGGCGTTCCTTCAAGGTGCGTTTGAGCAGCTTCAGGATTACGGCTTCTTCTTCATGTTCGGGCGTCTTGTCGAGGATGGACGCGTCCTTTTCGGCCGCGGCACCCATATGAATAAGCAAGGTGGCGTCGCCGCCGTCGTCCACTATCATTTGCGGACCCTTGCCGTCGGGGAAGGTGAGCGCGTCCAGGGTGCATTCCCAATACTCTTCCAAAGTCTCGCCCTTCCAGGCGAAAACAGGCGTACCCGCCTTGGCAATGGCCGCGGCGGCATGATCCTGGGTGGAGAAAATGTTGCACGAGCACCAACGCACGTCGGCGCCGAGATCGTTCAGGGTCTCGATGAGCACGGCGGTTTGGATGGTCATGTGGAGCGAGCCCATGATGCGGGCGCCCTGCAGGGGCTTTTCCTTACCGTACTTCTTGCGTACCGCCATGAGGCCGGGCATTTCCTTTTCGGAAACTTCGATTTCCTTGCGGCCCCAATCGGCGAGGCTCAGGTCTGCGACTTTATAGTCGGGCGCCTGGGTTCCGGCGGTCCGGTTTTTTTCTGCGGAGGCGGGCGCCTGCGTGGGAGAGGTTGCTGATATCATGAAATTCCTTTCTATTGTTCAAAATCTACGAACCCGCGGGTTCTTAAGCGGTGACTTTTTCGGCTTTGGCGACGGAGGGTTTGGCCGCGCCCAGGTTCGCGACTGCCTGGCGCAATGCGTCGGCCTTGTCGGTTTTTTCCCAGGTGAAGTTCTCATGATTGCGTCCGAAATGTCCATGGGCGGCCGTCATGAAATAACGGGGCTTCAGGAGGTCGAGCATTTTGATGATGCCTCCGGGCGTGAGATCGAATACGTCCTGCACGATGGCTTCCAGCTTCTCCTGGTCGAGCTTGCCGGTGCCGAAGGTATCCACGTAAATGGACACGGGACGGGGATAGCCGATGGCATAGGCGAGCTGCACTTCGCAGCGGGAAGCGAGCCCGGCGGCCACGATGTTCTTGGCTACGTAACGCGCCGCATACGCCGCGCTGCGATCCACCTTGGAAGGATCCTTGCCCGAAAAGGCGCCGCCGCCGTGACGTCCCATGCCGCCGTAGGTGTCCACTATGATTTTGCGTCCCGTGAGGCCGCAATCGCCTTGAGGGCCGCCGACCACGAAACGGCCGGTGGGGTTGATGAGATAACGGGTTTTTTCGGTGAGCAATTCCTTGGGAATGATGGCCTTGACGACCTTCTCAATCACTTCGCGCTCGATGGTCTTATGATCCACGTCTTCGGAATGCTGAGTGGAAATGACCACCGTGTCCACGCTCTTGGGTTTGCCGTTCACGTATTCCACGGTCACCTGCGACTTGGAATCGGGCCGCAGCCAGGGCAACGCTTTGGTTTCGCGCAGGTTGGCGAGTTTTTCCACTAGACGATGGGAGAGGTGGATGGGAAGGGGCATCAATTCCGACGTTTCGTCGCAGGCATAACCGAACATCATGCCCTGGTCGCCGGCGCCCTGTTCCTTGAAAAGCCCTTCGCCCTCGGTAACTCCCTGGGCGATATCGGGGGACTGCTTGTCCACCACGGTCATCACCGCGCAGGAGCGGTAATCGAATCCCATGGAAGCGTCGGAGTACCCGATGCGCTTGACCGCATCGCGCACGACCTGCTGGTAGTCCACGGTGCCCTTGCTGGTGATTTCGCCGGCGATGACCACGAGACC
Organism: uncultured Bifidobacteriales bacterium; assembly: GCA_964401245.1. GTDB lineage: Bacteria > Fibrobacterota > Fibrobacteria > UBA11236 > UBA11236 > JBGTHM01. The sequence continues at coordinate 55,553 of CAYNXV010000002.1, forward strand.
CGTGGTTATCATGGTTTCGCAAGCCACGCGGCTTTTGGGATCCTGCGCCAAGAAGGCGTCGAGGATGGCATCGGAAATCTGATCGGCCATCTTGTCGGGATGTCCCATGGATACGGATTCGGAGGTGAAGAGTTGTCTGGACATGAGGGCTCCTTATAAGAGGAATTCTGAAAGCTGTGAATCGTGGGCAGACGAACCGGGAAATAGGCCATATTGGGCCCCCAAGACTGCCATGGGAGACAGTATAAAAATTTTTCACCAGGGTTGCATCGGTTTATCATGATTTACCGATATTAATCGTTGAATTGTTGAATTTGAGGAAAATTAAAGGATTTCCCTTCCCCTCGAACCCTTTGAAAGGGAGCGAGCACAAAGAATAAAGGATTTATTGAGGGTAGGCGGAAGGAAAAAGGGGGAATTTGAGAAAACCCCTCCTTTTCCACTCTCCTCCGAATGGCAAGAAATCCAGGGTTTTTCAACAGAGGCAAATAATTTTCAAGTAGCTTGAAAAATAGCCCACGAATCTTGGCATTTAAGCCTAAATTAGGGACGTATCAACTTTCTTCGCTGGTCTTGGTTGGTTTCAAGTGAAAGCCGGCGCACCGTAATTAAATGAGGGGTAGAATTCCATGCTGAACGCGAAAATACTGAAACTCACTTGGATGGGTTGCTTAACGGGTTGCCTGATTTCCAACGTCGCTTCACAAGAGCACAATAAATTAACAGCCGCCGAAACCAAGGCGAAGTACGACCTTTTGTTCAACGGGACGGATTTTAGCGGTTGGCATGCCTATAGGCTTAATCAAGTTACCGACACTTGGGGCATCAGGAGCAATGCGCCCCTCGGGCCTCGAATGGAAACTGTGGGCACCGATAAAAAGTCCATCCTAACCAACAAGCAATACAAAAATTTTGATTTGAAAGTCGATGTTCAGACGCCGGCTGATGGTAATAGTGGAATTTTCGTCCGCTACGAGGAAACGGCTAAAACCGAAGGTAATTTCCGTTCCGGACCTGAACTACAGGTTTGTGGACCGAGTAATAGTGATTGCACTGGCGATACCAAACACTTTGGATCCAGCTATGACATGTTCGGGGTCAAGGAGTCCATTCGTAATACCTGGTATAATCCGCCGGGACAATGGAACCAGATTCGCATCGTCGCTTATGACAGTAATTATGTGCATTATGGAAACGGTAAAAAATTGTTGGAATATAAAATAGGAACCCCAGCATTTATACAGGCCTACAATAACAGCAAGTATGCTAGTGACGGAAATAACGGCAGGTATTATCATATCCATCCCGGAGGAATTCTGCTTCAGCAACACGGTGAACAAGGAATCACTTACAGAAATCTCAAAGCGAAGGAATTGCCGATTCATCCCTTTCTTCGGGAATTCCCGGACGGCAAGTGGCCGGACAATTTACCGCAGGATTATGTTTTCGGAAAAAGAGGGTGCACAAATCCGGAGGCGACCAATTTTGATCCGACCGCAGAGGTGGAAGATAATAGCGGTTGCATAACTGCTGGAATCAAATCGGCACAACATCCTGCATTGTCTGCGGTATCCGTTGTATACGGCGCTTCGGGAACGGTCATGGTGAGTATTTCCGCCAAGCATTCGGATTTCTCGGTAGCAAGAATAGATGGGCGCTCCGTGCCTCACTCTAAAATTGCCGAGGGAGTCTATTCCATTAGTCGGCAAAGTAATATTTCAGGAATCGTCCTGGCTCGATTCAAATCGGGAGAAAATTTGCTGACAAAAATCGTCAATTTGCAATGACGATTTAAAAATCCTTAACTATCTCCTTAAAATCGGAATACATCCCATTTGTCATAGGACGGTGTCATGCGAAAAATCATAATTTCTCTTTTACTGATCGGAGTCCTAAATGCTACTCCGGTATTTTCACAAGAATCCAGTCAAATCGAATTCAAGGGAGTACAAGCTTTTTATGAATTCGGAGGCATTGTCAACGGGTTGGAATTGGCTACGACAACCATTGACAATATGTGGACACAACGGTTCGGGGGAACATTTGATATACAAGCCGGTCGCGGGGACAATCTCAACTTGTATTTCGGCGCCGGTAGTATTTTCTGGCATGCCATTCCAGCCATCACAAGTCAAAGCGCTAGTAAGGTTTTCTATGGTGACGCCATATTGACCAAGGCTTTTGCGGAGTTTAATTTCGGCGATGAGGATATTCCCACTTTACGAGGTAAAATGGGATTTTTCCCCGTGAAATATGGGCCGTCTAAAAACCTGGGTGAATATTTGTTCCGGACCGGGTCATATCCAAGTTTTCTCGTAACCGGTAACGGATACACGGCGGTAAATACGGCTTCGACACCGGTGTTGGGAACCCAATGGACCCACAATTTCTCGGAAATCTTATCCCAAGACCTGTTTTTTACAAGCGAACGTAATTCCTATCCTCTCCACGACTTCTCCCTAAGCTATCTGGCCCAGTTTAAAGGCAGTTTCTTGAATTTTGGGCTGGGAGTACAATTTGATCGGCTGATTCCGGTAACGCCCAGCCTTACCACTCCCAACGATGATAAGAACACTTATTTCACTCATGAGGGTGTAATTTACGCCAATAATCCGGAATACTATCGAGCCCTTTCCACTGGGGCCACCACCAACGGAAAAGTTGCTGAAGCTGCCCAATGGGATGCCGTTAAAAATCTAGTGGATAGCCTGAGGGGAGTATGGGAAGTTGATCCATCCCTGAGGCCTGCCCTTGAAAAGCACAGCTTCAAGGGCATAAAACCAATGGCCTTGGCCTCCCTCGATTTCAAGGCTTTGTTTGGCGGCGACTTGTTCCACGGCGATGAAATGGTGCTTTACTCCGAAGCTATATTGATGGGATGGGAGGACCGGCCGATTTACTATGAAAACAGGATGGACAGATTGGCAGTGATGCTGGGTTTCAATATCCCCACTTTCGGTTTACTCGATAACTTCAACGTAGAAGTGGAGCGACTGACCGCCAAGTATGTCAATGGGTATCGCACGGCTCGGGAAGGGCGTTTGCCTTTGCCGGACTATTTTTACTACGAAATCGATGGGTATGATCCAGATGATTGGTCGGCTGATGATATCAAATGGTCAGTATTCCTGAGTAAGCAGTTGATCGAGGGCTTCTCCCTTCAGGCCCAAATCGCGAGCGATCATCTACGCGGGAGAAGATTTACGCGGGTGGTTTCAGAGAATTCCATTTTGGTGGATGATTCCCACTGGTACTACGCGATAAAGCTTCAAACTAATCTTTAAGGCTCATATCTCCGGTGGTCGGTTCCCATATAGCCCGGCCGCCGGTCAAAGCGGAAATTCTTTAGGGCAGGTCAGTATTATTACTTCCGAATAAAACTGTTGCACCTGTTGCAGTCTCGTAGGTGCCGACATTCAATCCCTCAATTTGACAATAATCCATATCCACTCTGCCATCTCCATAAACGTAAAAATGGGATAGGCTGTTTGTGCTAAGTCTTCGATTTCCAGAAAACCTGGAGTGGCGGATTACCACCGTACCATTTTCGATGGAGAACCCTGCACCTTCTGCCCATGCGCCGTTGTCGGAAAAAACCGAATTGGTTATGTCAATTCGGTAGCCTACATTACCCAAAGAAATTTTCAAGGCAGGAGAGTGTAGCTGAGCGTTGTTGATGAATTCACAACTGTCAAGGGCGATATTCCAAGACTCAAGGATTTCTAAACCCAATACTCCGTTCTTCGAATTCCTAAAACGGCAATTTTTAAATGTGATATCGTAAGCCCCTGATACCCAAAATCCATATACGGTTGGAATAAAATCAAAGCCGTTGATCTCCACATTTCGAAGAAGCCCGGTGCCAAACGCGGAAAACAGTACTTCGGTATTTGTTCCCGCCCAGACGGTCCGATTCTGTTGAATTTTTCGCTGGTCAACGCTATGTTCGGGGCGGCTTTTCGAAAATCCGCCAAAGAGGGAAAGATCGGATTTCAGCCATCGTCGTGGATATTCTTTATCGATAGTGGTCATTGGGTTGGCATAATTTCCGGAAGTCACCCAAATTTGAGTTCCAGGTACGTAACCATTCAATTTGGATTCCTCAAAGGCATCATACGGGCTTCCCAAAGCATTATCCCAGGATGAACCGTCTCCGGTCCCGCCTTCCTTGACGAATACCACATGGGAGCGGCGGTAGCAGAGCGCGGTGACAACCGTTTCATTGCCTATACTATCAGTACCAATGATTTGAAGGGAATTCTGCCCTTCATTCAAGGAATCATTCCTGCTTTTGGGAACACCGTCTTCTTTCCAGGTAACCAGGACTCTCGATTTGTTGGTAACGGAATAGTGATCCGAGCGGATTAGGAATCCATCTAGCTTCACCGAGTCAATAGTCGGACCCTTTGTGTCCAGAATGATATTCAGCGAATCTTTTCCTGTGCCTCCGGCATTTGAGTGGGAGATCACCACCCGATTGGGGCCTTCCTTTAACGAACTTATTACGGAATCGATAAGTGGTCCCTTGTCCACGCGGTAGGATATCTTGATCGGCACTTTATTGACAAGAGTGTCCTTGGAGGGAGAAATGATTTCGACCAACGGATCCTTGGGCTCGACCACGGCGCTTCGCGTTATAAAATTCTCATTACCTTCGGTATCCTCCACC
>CAYNXV010000003.1:0-3077 GCA_964401245.1 uncultured Bifidobacteriales bacterium
CCCAGCTTCTCTTCGATAAGCTCGATAAAGCGCATCAATTCCACCGGTTTGCCGTTGCCGATATTGTAGACGCGATAGGGCGCGAAACTCGTGGCGCAATCCGGATCCATACCGTCCCATTTGGGGTTGGGTCGGGCCGTATGGAACAACGTGCGATAAACCCCTTCGACGATATCGTCGATATAGGTGAAGTCGCGGCGATGATGGCCTTCGTTGTAAACGTCGATGGGTTCGCCTGCGAGAATGCTCTTGGTGAACTTGAACAGGGCCATGTCGGGCCGACCCCAGGGACCGTAAACCGTGAAAAACCGCAATCCCGTGGTGGGGGTGCCGTAGAGGTGGCTATAGGTATGGGCCATCAGCTCATTCGATTTTTTGGTGGTGGCGTACAGGCTCACCGGGTGATCGATGTTGTGGTGGATGGACGACGGTTTGCGCAGATTGGCGCCGTACACCGACGACGAGGAAGCGTAAACCAGATGCTCGACCGGATGATGGCGGCAGGCTTCGAGTACGTTCAAAAAGCCGGTGATATTGGCTTCGATATAAGCCTTGGGATTCTCGATGCTGTAGCGCACCCCCGCCTGCGCGGCCAGGTTCACCACCCGATTGGGCTTATGGCCCTCGAAAGAATCCATGAAGCGCTTGGCGTCGGCTATGTCGAGCCTCTCGAAGGTGAAATTGGGATTCTGCTGCAAAATCGTCAGCCGCGCTTTTTTCAGGGTGACGTCGTAATAATCGTTGAGGTTGTCCACGCCGATTACGCTATGGCCCTTTTCCATGAGGAGCCGGGAAAGATGGAAGCCGATGAAACCGGCGGCGCCGGTAACCAGAATTTTTTCGGACATGTTGGGAGAAATCCTTTTACTTAAAGACGCCAAAGTTCGATGCCGGCGGGCTTTTGGTCCCGGGGCAGGCTGTTTTTGATATCGGCCACCACGCCCTTGCCTTCGAGAAGCAGGCTTTGCACCAGCTTCCAGCCTCCCTCGCGGAAGGATTGGTGGGCCACGGCCATCACCACCGCATGCGCGGGCTTGAGGTCCGACATTTTCGTCAATTTGATGCCGTATTCCTCTTCCGCCTCTTCGGGGTAAGCCATGGGATCCACGATTTGCACTTTGAAATTGTAGGATTCCAATTCGCTGACGATATCCACCACGCGGGTATTACGCAGGTCGGGAACGTTTTCCTTGAAGGTGAGACCCATGATGGTGACCAGGGGTTGGCAGGCCGAAGCGCTGATGCGTCCTTCCTGGAGCAGCATCTTGACCAGTTGCCCGGCCACATAGGTGCCCATGCCGTCGTTGATGCGCCGTCCCGATAAAATGACCTGGGGGATATACCCCGTCTGCTCGGCCTTGTCGGTGAGATAATAGGGATCGACGCCGATGCAATGCCCGCCCACCAGACCGGGAGAGAAACGGAGAAAATTCCACTTGGTGCCCGCGGCTTCGAGCACGTCGGTGGTGTCTATGCCCAGACGGTTGAAAATGAGGGCCAATTCGTTGACCAGGGCGATGTTCAAATCGCGCTGGGTGTTTTCGATTACCTTGGCCGCTTCGGCCACTTTGATGGAAGCCGCCTTGTATACGCCCGCGTTGACCACAGACGAATAAACCGCGGCCACGGTATCCAGGGTTTCGGCGTCCTGGCCCGACACCACCTTGATGATTTTGGTGAAGGTATGCTCGCTGTCGCCCGGATTGATACGCTCGGGAGAATAGCCGACCTTGAAGTCCCGGCCGCATACTAAGCCCGATTCCTTTTCGAGAATGGGAACGCAAACCTCTTCGGTGGCGCCCGGAAAAACCGTCGATTCGAAAACCACGATGGTGCCGCGCGCCAGATTCTGGCCTACCGTGCGCGTGGCTGCGGTGAGCGGACGCAAATCGGGGCGCTTCGAGGCGTCTACCGGCGTGGGAACGGCTACGATGAGAAAATCGCATTCACGCAGCCTGGCTGCTTCCGAAGTATACTCCGCCTGCGAGTTCTTGAAGTCCTCCGGGGCCACGTCGCGGTTACGGTCATGATGTTCCCGTAATTCCCGGATGCGCGTTACGTTGATATCGAAGCCCGTTACCGGACCTTTTCGACCGAATGCCACTACGATGGGCAATCCCACATACCCTAAACCCACTACGGCGATTTTCCGATTTGCGCTCATTTTCCATATCCCCGATTGTTGCAACCACGGTAAGCGGGCAAGGCCTACATTTTAGAATAATTTTGCCTTGTATGCAGCACAACCATGCCGTTCAGATCAAAGGGCGTTCAAGTCGGCTCGATACACGCCGCAGCCGAATTAGCTATATTGTCGGGCAATGGCTACAGTAGAAACGCAGCAAGTCCTACAGGCATTGGCCAAGGTCCGCGATCCCGACCTCCATAAGAATATCGTGGAATTGGGCTTCGTTAAAAACCTGGAAATCAAGGGCGGCGAAGTGCGCTTCGACGTCGAGCTCACTACTCCCGCCTGCCCCGTCAAAGAAGATTTGCGGGCCCAATGCCTGGAAGAAGTGAATGCCATTCCCGGAGTCACCTCGGTGGCGGTGAATATGACCGCCCAGGTGCAGAAACCCGCCGTCGGCGGTAAGCGCACCGAACACCTGCAAAACGTCCGGCATATCCTGGCCATCGCCTCGGGAAAAGGCGGCGTCGGCAAGTCCACCGCCACGGCCAATATCGCGGTGGCTCTCGCCCAAACCGGCGCCCGGGTAGGGGTGCTGGACGCGGACATTTACGGCCCGTCGCAAACCATGATGTTCAAGGTGCGCGAGGCTCCGGTGCTCGACGACAACAAGAAACTGCATCCGGTAGTGGTCAACGGCATCAAAATCGTCTCCATGGCCATGTTTTCCGAAGAAGAAAAACCAGTCATTTGGCGCGGCCCCATGGTTTCGCAAATGATCCAGAATTTCGTCCACAACGTGGTTTGGGGCGAACTCGACTATTTGCTCATAGACATGCCCCCGGGTACGGGAGACGTGCAGCTCACCCTGACCCAAAGCGCGCCGCTTTCGGGGGGCGTCATCGTCACCACTCCCCAGGACGTGAGCGTATTGGACGCGAAAAAAGGC
>CAYNXV010000003.1:3177-14255 GCA_964401245.1 uncultured Bifidobacteriales bacterium
CCCTTTTCGGAATTACGATCCGTTTGCCCCTGCGCCGTATGCGTCAATGAATGGACAGGCGAAAAAATGCTCGATCCCAAAAGCATCCCCGATGACATCCATCCTCTGAAAATCCATTCCGTGGGGCGCTATGCCATGGGAATCCATTGGTCCGACGGCCATTCCACCGGCATCTATGCTTATGATTTTCTGCGGAAATTGGACGGGAAAGGCGGAAACGGGCTTCCGGGTTGACAAACCGGCAACCAACGGGCAAAATGGTGAGATATTCCGTAGGGCTAACCCATTATCAAATAGAGGGTTACATGCGGGAGGCCTTGGAGTTCACGGCCGATAATTTATACCTTGGTTCATGCATTTTTGCCTGAAACCAATGCGGGGACATTCGATTGGTCGATCAAAACGAGCAGCTTTACTTCCGGGATCTCTATCGGCATTCCATCATTACGCTGGAAGAGGAAAAGGATCTGGTCCAACGCATCAAGCAGGGCGACACCAAGGCCATGCACAAGCTCATTCTGGGCAATTTGCGTTTCGTGGTTTCCATCGCCCGCCGATATCAGGGCAAGGGCCTTTCGCTGCTGGAACTCATCAACGAAGGTAACCTGGGTCTGTATAAGGCCGCCAAACGCTACGATCCCGCCCGCGAAGTCAAATTCATCTCCTATGCGGTTTGGTGGATAAGGCAGTCGATTCAAAAGGCCCTTTTCGAACAGGTGGGAGCCGTACGCGTCCCTCCCAACAAACTGGCCATGGTGAACCGCTTCAAAAAGGCCCTGGTGCAAAACGGGGGCGACTACGAGAAGACCATCAATACGGGCGACTTCGCCGAGCATGAGCGCGAAATCGCCGAGGTGATGGAAAAAATCGCCGACGTTTCCCTCAACGCTCCCATCGGCTCGGACGGGGACGGGCGCGACGCCGTCACCACTTTGATGGACGTGCTGGGAACCGAAGGCAATCAGGAGCCCGAAAGCGAAAGGGCCGAACTCAGGCGGGTCATCGATTCGGTATTGGGCCATATGTCCGAGCGCGAGGAAAAGGTGCTGCGCATGTATTACGGCATCAACTATTCCCGCGAATTCACCCTCGACGAAATCGGCAAGGAATTGAAGCTCACCCGCGAGCGTGTCCGCCAAATCAAGAACAAATCCCTCCGGAAACTTCTCCGCTCCAAAGAATATAAAGACAAGCTCTTACCCTTTATGTCCGAAGGACAATAGGGTTATAATCCCTGCATGAGCAGGCGACTGGGTCTTTTCCTACTCCTACCGATTCTCCTCGGGCTGGCCGTGCTTGGCTGGATGAGGGGCAAGGCCCTGGTGCAAGGGCAAGCCGCATCTCCGGTCAACGCCGCCTCTGAAACTACACCCTCGGTCGCATCCGATTCCGCAACCCATCCCGGCGCCGCAACCCGGGCGGCGAAAGCCCGTGGGGCCAGGCAGGAAGAAGCCTCCTTCGCCATCGGATTGCTGGAACGCCAAGTGGAAAAATTTCCCGGCAACGCGCCCTTGCGACTGACCCTGGCGCAGGCCTATATGCATCGGGGATTTTTCGGTTTGGCCACCCAAAGCCTCGACAGCGCCTTGGCGCTGGATCCTTCCTTGGACGAAGCCCAGGAATTACGCGCCGTCGCCTATACCGGTTGGGTCAAGGAATCAGTAGGCTCCCCACCGCCCCAGCTTCCACCCGAAACCCCCGCCGCCATAACCGATACCGTTATCGAGCTGGGCGAGGGAATGCCCCGTTTCAAGGAAACCGAGGTGATACTTCCCGGCAGCATGGCCCTTCTGGGAACCTATACGGTGGGCTGGGGCGCTTCGCATAGCGAGGTGATGCGTTCCTATCCCGGCAAGCGCTTCACCGAAACCCCCGCGGGTAACATGCGCGAGACTTTCGTCCATCAGGGGGCTCTCCATGAAAATACCCTGGCCTACGAAGAAAGCGCCCTGTGGGGGGTGCATGTATCCGTAAAGGAAAGCCGGGAGTCGGGCGATTTATTCGGACATCTCATCAGACTCAAAACCATGATTTCCGGCGAAGGCAGGGGAACCGGCGAGGCGCAATGCCCCGATCAAAAGCCGTTCCAGGGAGTCATCTGGGAAAACGAGGACACTTTCGAGTTCATGGCCCAATTCCGCGACAAGCCCACCGAAGTGCGTATGGTGCGTCTCAATCCGGTCAATCTCCCCCAAGACAAGCGACTTTGCAGTCTCGCCAAGTTGTTTTCTCTCAAGGTATGGCGCTAATTTGACTCGGGCCCGCATCTTTATAGATTGGGTAGTGCTTGGGAATTTTTATCTGGCGCTACTAAAACGCCACTCCTATATTGGAAACGGGGTCTGCATCCGCCCACCCCTTGTGTTTTTTGTGTTCGACTAAAGGAGGATCATGCCCCCTGCTCTATTAATCACGCTTTGCTTCGTATCGCTTCTGCTAGGTGCATGTAAATCCCAGGAAACGGTCCCTTCCCCGGCCGTAGTCGCGGAACTTCCACCCGCCCCTCCTCTCGACAGCATCCTGGATAAAGTCAAATCCGGGGAAACCTACGCTAAAATCATCGAAAACCTGGAATTGAACGAAAAGGAAACGGCTTTGCTGCGGAACTCCGTTTTCGCGCATTTCGACGGCAGACTCTATGCCGGCCAGGAATACCGCGCGGTATTGCGGGGAGAGGGAGCGGAACGCGTGGTGGAGCGCTTTCAAATGCGCTCCCGGCATGAACCCGTGCGCTCCGTATTGCGCCGGGAAGAGACCGTAACCGAAGGGACGGCCACGGCCGGCTTCGTCTTTGCCAAAGAAGAGGTACCGCTGCGCGTCGACACCGTTTCGATGAGCGCCACCCTCAACACGAGTCTATACGAGGCCTTTCAGGAAGTGGGCGAAGGCCCCCAACTCGTGCACAAGGTAACCGAGCTTTTCGCCTGGGACATCGATTTTTTCCGCGATCCCCGTCAGGGCGACGGCTTCCAATTACTGGTGGAAAAGAAATACGACGATTTGAATCGGTTCATCGGCTATGGACGCATTTTGAGCGCGCAATACAAGTCGAGCAAACATGCCTTCACCGGCGTGTTCTACCAGGACGCCTATTATAATTTCGAAGGAAAGAGCATGGAGAAAATGCTGCTCAAGGCGCCGCTCAATTATGCGCGGATTTCCTCGGGATTTAGCCGCTCCCGCCTGCATCCCGTATTGGGCGTTCGCCGCCCGCATTGGGGGGTCGACTATGCCGCTCCTACGGGAACCCGGATTTTGGCGGCGGGCGACGGCGTGGTGGTATACGCCAAATGGGTGGGTGGCTACGGTAAAACCATCAAGATCCGACACAATAACATCTATACCACCTATTACGCGCATTTGAACGGCTACGCCAAAAACCTGCGGGCAGGGTCCCGCGTCAAGCAAGGTGAAGTGATAGGCTACCTGGGTTCCACCGGCCTATCCACCGGTCCGCACCTGGATTACCGGGTGGAGGTACACGGAAAATACGTTGATCCCACCGGCCTGACCTTCGACGCGAAGGAAAGCATCGCCAAGGAAGAATGGGAATATTTTCAGGCCCATCGCGATCGCTTGATGGCCCTGATGCAAACCGAGGATACTCCGCCGGGAAATCGTATGGCCGCGCAGTCATCCGCACCCGAAAACATCAACTGAAAAATCCCCGCCCAGGATTGTGCCTAGGCCGGGGATGTGAGTCCAATCCAACCGAATCGGAACGGATTATTTCTTGGCGAGGTTTTGCGCCACCACGTCCCAATTGACCACATTCCACCAGGTGGCAATCCACTCCGGGCGGCGGTTCTGAAACTTCAGGTAATACGCATGTTCCCACAAATCGATGGTGAGCAACGGCTTGATGCCCGAATTATAGGGGCTATCCTGATTGGAGGTATTCATGATTTCGACCTTGCCGTTTTTTTCGACCAGCCAGGTCCAGCCGCTGCCGAAAACCGCGAGGGCATTGGCGGTGAACTGTTCCTTGAAAGTGTCGAAATTTCCGAAGGCTGCATCGATGGCCGCGGCGATATCGCCGGCGGGTTTGCCGCCCTTGTTGGGACCCATGATGTTCCAGAAAAAGGTGTGGTTGGCCACGCCGCCGCCGTTGTTGCGTACCGCTCCGCGGATTTTCTCGGGAACCTTGTCGAGCTGGGCGATGAGTTTTTCCACCGGCTGCTCGCCCAATTCGGGGTTGTCCTTGAGCGCCGCGTTGAGCTTGTCCACATAGGCCTGATGGTGTTTGCCGTGGTGGATTTCGAGAGTGGCCTTGTCGTAGAAAGGCTCGAGCGCGTCGGTGGAATAGGGCAAGGGAGGAAGTGAATAGGCCATAGTGCTTTCCTTGGTTCGTGTCTGGGAAAAATAATGCTTTAAGAGGATGACAACAACCGCATCACGAAGTTAATGCGTCGTATGCTTGCTCAAGCAGGAAAAAATGGCAATATTGCTTGATGTGGAGGTCCGGGCTGCCGAAAAGGAGCGAAACATTACCGTAGAAAAAGTCACTGACGAAGCGCTGGCGGACGTTTCGGCTTATCTCGCGGCTTCGCCGAAGGCCAATTATGCTCAGGAGCCGGGGTGGCTGGAAGTCATCCGGAAAACCTACGGCAAGGAGATTTTGGTCTTTAGGCATCGCACAGGTGACGTTACCGATGGGGTGGCGGCTTGCGCGGCTCTGATACACCCCCTGTTCGGCCGCCGGCTGGTGGCCCTGCCCTATCTCGACTTCGGGGGTATCGCCGCCGATACCGAAGCGGCGGAAGCGGCCCTGCTCAGCCGTCTGCTCGAAGAAGCGCAGAACCGGCAGGCGGGCCTCGAATTGCGATGCCGTCATCCCCTGCGCGAAATGCCGCCTCCCGAAAATGAAAAGGTCGGCATGGCCCTGTCGCTGGAAGCGTGGCACCAAGGCGCCGGACGCGACGGCTATTGGAAAAAACTGGACGCCCGGGTGCGCAATCAGGTTCGTAAGGCGGAAAAATCGGGTGTGACATGCCGCTGGGGGAAAAAGGAATATCTGGACGATTTTTACGCAGTGTTTTGCGTGAATATGCGCGATTTGGGTTCGCCCGTGCATCCTCGGGCCTTTTTCGAAGCGATTATCGACCATGTGCCGGGAGTCGAAGTGGGCGCCGCCTATCGCGAAGGCGTCTGCATCGGCGGCCTGGTACGGGTGGCCTGGCGCGATGAAATGATCATTCCCTGGGCTTCCACTTTGCGCGAGTTCCGCGTCCATTGTCCCAACAACGCCCTGTATTGGGAAAGCCTCTCCACGGCTTTCGAGCGGGGTATTAAGCGGGTGGATTTCGGGCGCAGCTCGCTGGGAGAGGGGACACATCGCTTCAAGAAACAATGGTTGGCCGAAGAGGAGCCGCTCAACTGGTATCAATTCGACAATCAGGGCCGACTGCTCGACAAAATCGGCCATGCCTCCTCCGGAAAAATGGAATTGGCCGCCAAGGCCTGGACGCATCTCCCTGTCGGTTGGGCGAACGCACTGGGACCGCGAATCCGCGGCCATTTCGCGGCATGAAATGCCCCCTGGATTGCCGACCGGAATGCCGACGTCCATAGCCCAAGGTCATGCCCTCGCCATGGTGATAGCCAGCCCGGCCCTGAAGCGTTTCGTCCAATCGCTATGGGCGGTTTTCTCACTCTTCATCGTATACGGCACCACCGTCCCCTTCCAATTCGATTTGCCCGGCGACATCCCCTCGCTCCTGGCCGAATTCCGGAATTTCTCCCTGCAGGAAACGAAAATGAACGCCTCGCAAATCACGGGAGACCTGGTGCAAAACATCCTCCTTTTTTTGCCGTTCGGTGTGCTGGGATTTTTGTCCATGGGCAGCGGATTATCGAATCGCAGCAAGGTGGCCTTGGTCGCCGGTGCGGGATTTTCGCTCAGCATGACCGTGGAGTTCCTGCAATTGTATTCGCCCGTAAGGCATACCTCCCCCGTCGACGTGCTCACCAATACTTTCGGGGCACTGGCCGGCGCCTATATCGCTTTCAAGACGTATAAACTGATTTCGCGCTTTCTCCTGGATCCGGCCATGCGCCGTTACTTCCGGGCGCGCACGGCTTATCCGCTGGCGGTGTTTTTCCTGGTAACCCTGGCCGGCGCCTGGATGCCCTTCGATTTTTCGATGGTGCAGGGAGATGTGGTCGGGGTTTGGCAGGGAATGGTCCGGAATTTTTTCGATTTCGCCTGGCCGGGCGACCATGGTTTGATTTTCGTCCGCTATGTGATTTTCTCCCTGGCGCTTTATCGGTTTCTCGGTGATTTGGGAACCACCCATCCCCTGCTGAAGGGAGGCCTCATCGCGGGCACGGCGGCGGTCATCCTGGAAGCCTGTCAAATCCTGGTGGTGTCGCGCTCCCCGCAAATGCAGGACATTCTCACGGCCTGGATGGGCGCGCTGGCGGCCCTGGCGCTCATCAAGCAACGCGATTGGCGCGCCTACCCCTGGGTATGGGCGGCGCTCTGGTCGGGACTCATCTATTTTTCGGCGGCGATGATGAGCCTCTACCCCTTCCGCCCCTCCGAGGTTTTCACCGGCTTCAACCTCGTTCCTTTTCTGGCTTATGGGAGTCGGACGGGTTTTCTGTCGCTGCAGCATTTCATGGAAATGGGATTGGCTTTTTATCCGCTCGGCTTTCTTTTCTCCTACCTTTTTCGGCCGTCGCGCCAGGCGATGGTCACGACGGTGGTTGTCGCCGGCGCCATGGCGCTGAGCCTGGAATGGACACAGGGATGGTTCCGCGAAGTCCATGCGGATATCACGGATGTGATCGGCGCCATGGCGGGCGCCTTTCTCGGACATCTTTCCGGAGGGCGCGGTTGGCGCAGCTACGAGCGCCTTCTCGAAGAAACCGAAGGGTCGGAGGTCGGCAATCGAAACGCAATATGACGTGATTCTCATCGGCGGCGGGATAGTAGGACTGTCCACCGCTTATCGCATACTCGAAGCGCGTCCCGCCACGCGCCTGCTTTTGCTCGAAAAGGAAAAAGCCGTGGCTCTCCACCAGACGGGACGCAACAGCGGAGTCATCCATTCGGGCATCTATTATCAGCCGGGAAGTTACAAGGCCCGCCTGTGCCGGTCGGGCTACGAGGATTTGCTGCGCTTCTGCCGCGAAGAAAACGTGGCCCATGAAATCTGCGGCAAGGTCATCGTAGCCGTGGCTCCCTCAGAACTGCCCCGGCTGGCGGTGCTGGAGGAGCGGGCCCGGGCGAACGGATTGGAGGGAGTGCGCTTTCTCGACTCCGGGGAAATCAAAGACAGGGAGCCCGAAGTGACGGGTATCAAAGGCCTGTGGGTGCCGCAAACGGGCATAGTGGATTACGTGGACATGTCGCGCAAGCTGGCCGGCAGGATAAGGGCCGCCGGGGGCGAGGTGAAACTGCTCAGCCGGGTCGATGCCATCACCACGGAGAAGGAGGGAAAAACCGTGAGCACCGCAAGCGGGGAGTATCGCGGAAGCTTCCTCATCAATTGCGGGGGATTGCAGAGCGACCGCCTGGCGCGGCTTGACGGCAGGGATCCCGGCGTCGCCATCGTTCCCTTCCGCGGGGAATATTTCACCCTGAAGCCCGCGGCGCAAAAAAAAGTGCGCAACCTCATCTATCCCGTGCCCGATCCGGCTTTTCCCTTCCTGGGGGTACATTTCACCCGCATGGTGGGGGGAGGGGTGGAATGCGGCCCCAACGCGGTGTTGGCATTGAAGCGTGAGGGTTATTACAAAACGGATTTCAACTGGCGCGATACCGTCGAGGTATTGACTAACCCGGGCTTTCACAAGCTGGCCATGCGCCATTGGAACATGGGTCTCATGGAAGTCTTCCGTTCCCTCTCGAAACCCGCCTTCGTGAGGGCTTTGCGCCGGCTCATTCCCTCCATTTCGGAGGAGGACCTGGAACCCGCCGAGGCCGGAGTCAGGGCCCAGGCCATGCGCCGCGACGGTTCGCTGGTGGACGACTTCCATTTCGCGGAAGGCGAAAGGAGCCTGCACGTTCTCAATGCGCCTTCTCCCGCCGCCACCGCTTCACTGGCCATCGGCGCCGAAATCCGGGATCGCTATTTGCGTTCGGCCTCCAGATAATCCACGGGTTCCCGTTGAACTCCCGCCGGTTCCTCCCGAATGCTCACCATGCCGTTCCGCCACTCCACCACCTGGAGCTCGGGCAATGGGATAATGAAACGGCCGCCTTCCCGCAAATACCGCTCCTGCTGCGAAAAGATTTCCGGGGCGAAATTCCACGCCAGCAGCAGAACGTAATCGGGCTTGTCGGCAAGCAATCGGTCCGGCGACGAAATGGGCAATCGGCTACCCGAAGTAAAAAGCCCCTGCTTATGGGGATTGGCGTCCACGGCGAAATCCACACGGGTGGAGTCCAGATGGAGATAGGATAAAAGGGTGGTGGCCATGCCCCCGGCGGCGCCGTAAACCGCGATACGTTTTCCTTGGGAGCGCAAATCATCTATGAGGTCGTTGATGCGGGCGGCTTTCAAGCGAACGTTGTCGGCGAACTCCCGATAAAACCCGGGGTCATGGATTCCGATTTCCGCTTCGTGAAGCAGCATTTGATCCACGAAGCCTTCTACTTCGCCCCGGCGGCGCAGCCAAACCCGCAGCGAACCCCCGAAGGTGGGGATAGGCCTGACCTTCGTTATCTTGAATCCGAATTGGCGGAAGAGCCGGTCGATGGCGGTAAGGGAGAAGTAGGAAATGTTCTGGTGGAAAATATTGTCGAAAAGCGAGTTTTGGATCAAAGGCAGTGCATAAGGCACCTCAAGCACGATGGCTCCGTCTTCCTTGAGTAGGATTTTAAGGCCTTCGGCGAAATCCTGTAAATCGGGCACCAGATTGAGCACGTTGTTACCCAGAATTACGTCGGCGCGCCGATTCTCCCGAGCCAAAGCCTGGGCGGAGTCGCGGTTGAAGAATTCGGTCCGCGTTTCGATGCCGTCGCGGTTGGCCGCGGCCGCGGGGGCCGACGCGGGATCGATGCCCAGCACGGAATATCCCCTTTGGGCGAATGGCTTGAGCGCGCTGCCGTCATTGCTGGCGATTTCCACCACCAGCGGATCCGGGCGCTGGAAAAGCGTGGCATCGGACATGATTTCGCTCGCGCCTTCGGCGAAATGACGCACAAGCTGCGGCGACACCGAAGTGAAATAATGGTAATCACCGCGATAGGCGAGTTCCGGATCCACCGTCGACGTTAGTTGAATCAGGCTGCAACGGGGACAGAAAGCCGCTTCCAAGGGAAACAGCGGCTCCGGATCCTGCAATTCTTCCGGCTTCAACAATCGATCGGCCAGGGGTACGTTTCCTAGATCCAGAATCTGTTCCAATCCCCATTTTCCGCAAGACCTGCAAGCCATTTCATCCGAATGCATAGAGGATTCTCCTTGTTGTTGTCAATTACTCCATCAATCGGAAGCCGCGCCGACGGACTCGATGTTCACGGTTCCGAAACTCGCGTCGACATGATGGGCCATGAAAGCCAGGGAGCCCCTTCCGGTATCCGTGGACTGGCCGCGCCCCGTAAGCGTCCATGCGGAGGGCTCGGTTGCGGACTGCTTCCATATCTTCAAGGCATAAATCGGTCCCTGCGAATCGGTGGTGACCCTGATTTTAAACATGTAGGTTACCCCGAAGTCCACAGTCATATGGGAGGCCGCGGTGGCGATGGAGCCGCCTTGCGATCCGTACAGGGTAGGAAGCGCCCGGTCATGCACACCGGGAACCCTCCATCGGAGCATCCCGATGCTTCCCAGCGGAAACCATCTCACCGAAGGCTGGTTGCCGTCGGCATAATGCCCGGTCCAGCGCATGATGACGCCCACGCCGGGGCCGTTGCTGGGCGCGCGAAAGCCTTCCTCCTCCACGGCATGCACGGTGATGGGCACAGTCACCTGATAATTGATCCAGGTATCGTCGCCTAGGGCGATGAGCCGGTCGTATCCCATTCCCGAAGTTCGGACAGCCCCGCCCTGTACTATCCATTTGCCGTCCACCACCTGACCCACCGAATTGATGTCGCCCACTCCGCTCCACGACACGGTACGCGGCAGATGCAAGGTGGATCCCTGGCCGAGGTTGAAATTCACGACCGTGTCGAGGGTCAGCCCCCCGGAATAGGTTGCCTTAAGGGTGAGCGCGTTCGTACCCGTGAGCAATCCCGTGCGGCTCAATTCGACGTTGAAATCGCCCGGCCTGGCCAGGCGGGTCAAGTTGGCTCCCACGGTAAGGCTTTTGGCCGCGCTTCCGTTGACTGAATAGCTGAGGCCGGTCAATCCCGATGTGGGCACGCGTCCCAGAATGTTGATGAATCTTTGCGGTACCCCGGTTTTATGGAAGGTGGAACCTTGTCCATGCCAAAGGGCGAAAGGATCTTGAGCGGGTCCCGGGGATTGCGGCGCCAGGGTTTTATAGGGGGGGAGCGTCAGAACGGTCGTATTCCCGAGACTGTCGACGGCCGTGATTTTCATGTAATAGGTGGTGTTGGCCTGCAGGTTCGTGAGAAAGATCGTATGCTCCTTGGCCGGCGTGGAAAAAAGTATTTCCGTGCCGGTTTGCGCGGCCGAAAGACCATAAGCCAGTTTGCCGCTTACGGACTTATCGGCCTTGAATGCCACCGTAAGAGCATGGGTATCCGCCACCACGGAATGCGATTCGATGACGGGTGGGGAGGTATCGGGAATCGCCGCGAAAACGGCGATGACCTGCTTATCCCCGTCGAGCTTAATCAATATGATGGGAACATCGCCTTGGGCATCGCCTTTCCAATTCACGAATTGATGGCCTGGGGCCGGAATGGCCTTGAATTCGATTTCGTCTCCACGCCGGTATTCGGTCTTTTCCGGGGTAACCTCAATGCTTCCCTGCCCTTCGGCGGACGCTGATACGGAAACCAGGGGCTCCGGAGGGGGGTCGAGGGTTTTCGCGGGGGGAAGCGCCAGCACCGTTTCGTTTCCCGAGCTGTCGCGGGCGATAATCCGGATATGATACGTGGTGGAGGGTTGTAAATCCTTGATGAAAACGAGGTGTTCCTGCGAGAGTCCGGTGAAGGG
>CAYNXV010000003.1:14355-53476 GCA_964401245.1 uncultured Bifidobacteriales bacterium
AGGGTTGTAAATCCTTGATGAAAACGAGGTGTTCCTGCGAGAGTCCGGTGAAGGGAATTTCCTTACCGGTTGCATCGGCTGTGAGGCCATAGCGGATATGTCCTGTGACGGGCTTATCCGATTTGAACCTCACGGCCAACTCGGTGGTGTCGGCTTCCACCGACTGCGATTGGATCACGGGAGGGGTGGTGTCGGGAATCACTTCAAAATGGGCTACCAGCGAAAGATCCTTCGCCAATTCGACTTGCAGCACCGGATTGGCGTTTTGGACGTCGCCTTTCCAGCCGGTGAATTTCCAACCTTCGGCAGGATAAGCCTGGAATTTGATTTTATCCCCAAGACGGTATTCGTCTTTCTGAGGAGTCTTGTCGACGTTACCTTGTCCTTCGACCTGCACCGAAACCGAAATCACCGGCGGGGGAGGGGGCGGAGGCGGCGGAGGAGGGGGTGTCGTGGTATCGGGAAGCAATTCGAACCGCGCGGTCACCTTGGTGTCCTTTGCGAGTATGAGGCGCGCTACGCTTTCGTTACCCTGGGCATCGCCTTTCCATCCGACGAATTTCCAACCCGAGGTCGCTACGGCCTTCAATTCAATCGAGTCACCCCGACGGTAGGTCTCCCGTTGTGGAAGGACTTGGATTTTACCCTGTCCTTCCACAACGGTTGCCAGCGATACCAAAGGTGGAAGCGGACGATTCGAGGTTTTTGCCGACGGCAAGCTCAACACCGTTTCATTTTCGGAGCTGTCACGGGCGATAATCCGGATGCGGTAGCTGGAGGAGGGTTTCAAGCCGGGAACCACGCTTTTGTGTTCACTTGAAAAACCAGCCAGGGATATTTCCTTTTCGACGGTGTCGGTTTCCAGCCGGTAGCGGAGGCTTCCCGTGACGGGTTCGTCGGCCTTGAAGCGGACGGTAAGTGAAGCCGTATCCTCTTCCATGGAAATCAATTCAACCACGGGCGGCACTGTATCGGGTATCAATTCGAAGTGGGCGACGATGCGTATGTCCTTATCGAGCTTGATTCGCATCACGGCATTCTGCCCCTGGGCATCGCCGCTCCAGGCGGAAAATCTCCATCCTTCGGCCGGCAGGGCCGTGAGATCGGCCTCTTCCCCTTTGAGGAAATCCGAAGTCTCGGGAGAAACTTTCACTTCTCCCAGTCCCAGGGTATCGATGACCAGCATAACGAAAGCAGGAGGTTTCGGTTCGATTCCGGGATCGTCGGAAGGAGCCACCGAACTGTTGGTCAGGCAGCTTTGCAGAAACAAGACCGGCAACCATAGGCCGAAGACCTGCTTCATACCGCCAACTCCTTTTCCGGAATTTTGCCGTTGGACCTGGATTTGGCATGAAAGCCGTCGTTACCCAATGCCCAAGGGGCTTTGCCACCGGCATACATTTCTTCCAGAACCTGTTTGTCCTTGAAGGTATCCATGCAGGCCCAGAATCCATCGTAAGGATAGGCGATAAGCCGGCCTTCGCCAATCAAACGGGTGAAGGGTTCGGAAACCAGCTCCTCGCCTTCGCGCATATAGTCGAAAACCTTGGGGCTCATCAGGAAATAACCCCCGTTGATACGGAACGGACTCATGCTGATATGGTGAATATCGGCTACGGAGGCGCCTTGACCCATTGCAACTACATGAAAGCTTTGCGTGGGTTTTACGGCCATGAAGGTGGCTACGGCGTCATGCTTGCGATAATGTTCCACCAGGTCGGGCAGGGGGCAATTGGTGAGGCCGTCGGAGTAATTGGCGAGGAACATCTCCTCGTCCTTCACGTAGGGTTCCACTGCCTTGAGGCGTTGGCCGATATTGGCGTTGAGGCCGGTGTCCACGAAGGTGATCTTCCAGTCCTGGATATCCGTATTGAGCAATCTGAGATCGCGACCGCCTTTTTCGAGCACGAAATCGTTGGACAGGCATTCGTTATAATTGAGGAAATAATTCTTGATGGAGTCGGCCTTGTAGCCGAGACAAAGGATGAATTCATTGTGTCCGAAATGCGCGTAGTATTTCATTACATGCCAGAGAATGGGTCGATATCCGATGGGGACCATGGGCTTGGGCACGGCATCGGTATAGTCCCTGATGCGCATTCCCATTCCACCGCAAAAAATCACGACTTTCATGACACGCTCCCGGGTTATTGGGTGATTGAAAAAACTTTCAGGAAAGCATGAGCCTCAGGCATAGATAATCTCCGGATGCAAATCCATTCTGCCGAGCATGCCGATGATTTCTTCGCCGTAAACGGGATTCACGATGAGAACCGCTTCAGGTGGCGACTCCTTGAGATAGGAGGGGGCCACCATCGGCTGGCCTCCACCGCCCAGGAATCGTCCGTGTTTTTGCGGATTGAGATCGACTACGCAGGCAAGGGAATCGCGCAAACCCAATACATTGACAAGGGTGGTGGCGCGCGCCCCGCCGCCCCAGGCCGCCACGGTTTTGCCTTCGCGGGCATAGCGGTCAAGGCGCATTTTCAGTCCATCCGACTTATCTTCGAACAAAGCCGCCCATTCCCGGGCATACCTTTCCAGTTCTTGCAGACGCGCGTCTTCCCGGTGCAATTCCAGCGGCCGACCTACGGGCACGGCTTCGGCGATTAGATTCATACCGTTGAAGGCGACTTCCATCCTTTGCGGCTCGAAGCCCGCCAGTCTCAGGCAATTCGACAAGGACAATTCGGTGAAATAGGTACAATGCTCATAAATGACGTCCCATATTTTCCGTTCCTCGAGAACGGGCATCGAGTTGGGAACCTCGATGTATAAGGTTCCTCCCGGTATGATGGCCGCATGCAATCGGGTGAGGAAGGGCACCGGCTGGGGGATATGCTCCAAAACATGGCGGCTATAGACGAAGTCGCCCTGGAGATGCTGGTATCGGGGTCCGAAAAAATCGGACACGAAAGTCAGTTCGCCGGTTTGCTCGCGATGGCGGAATTTACCGTCATAACTGGGATCGAAACCGATGCCCGTGTTTTGACCCAGTTCGCAAAGCAGCGCCAGAAAATCCCCTTTGCCGCAACCTACTTCGAGCAGTCGCTTGCCGCGCAAGTCGAATTTGTCGATCAGGTTTTGGCCTTCTTGGCGGGCATAGCTCTGATAGAGGGGCGAATGATGCAACGAATTGTCGTATTCCTCGGAATACTCCATTGATTCGGGTCTGAACTCGCGGTTGCCGATCAGGCCGCAATCCCGGCACAGATAAAGGTCGAGATTACCCTTGGGACAGGCGATCGCTTCCTCGGGTGATTGCCAAAGTATGGCGCAGTGAACCGGGAGATTCTCGATTCTGAAAAAGGTCATGAGCCTGCCGGATCCGCATAGGGCGCAGTTTTCGAGGGGCATATGACTTCCTCCGGGCCGCGGGCATGCCGGTATCCCGGCGCTGCGTATGCGGCATATGCAAGTTGTGCGGGTTCACTCGACCGGGCTGAAAAGCAAAAACCCGGATTCTACTAAATAAGGGATTGCCGGAGAGGGGCGCAAGAAAATCCGTGGAAAGAATCCGGAACTTGCAAAGGGGATTCTGCAGCGGATATGTCGCGGCGGGTATTATGTGGCGGTTATAGGGTAGCAGTCAAGAAAGCGCGTTTTTTTTCACATACCAACGCCAGGCCGTTTCCAATATGGCGTCCAGGGATGCGAATTCGGGTTTCCATCCCAATACGGCGCGGGCTTTTTCGGAACTGCCCACCAGTTCGGGAGGATCGCCCGGCCGGCGGGGGGCGTAATGAACGGGCACGGTTTTTCCGGTGATGCGGCCGGCGGCCTCAATGACTTCATTGACGGAGAATCCAAGCCCGTTCCCCAGATTGAAGCGATCGCTTTTTCCTCCCGCCTTGAGATATTCCAAAGCCAGAAAATGCGCCTGGGCCAAGTCGGTGACATGGATGTAATCACGGACGCAGGTACCGTCGCGCGTGGGATAATCCTTACCGAAAACCGAAATGTTTTTTCTTTTGCCGGCCGCGGCTTCCAGAACCAGGGGAATCAAATGGGTTTCGGGGTCGTGATCCTCTCCGATTTCGCCGTCGGGGTCCGCGCCCGCCGCATTGAAATAGCGCAGCGCCACCGATTTCAACCCGTAGGCGGTTCCGTAATCCTCCAGAATTTGCTCCACCATCAGCTTGGTTTTGCCGTAAGGGTTGATGGGGTTTTGGGAATTGGTTTCGTCGATGGGAATGCGCTGGGGCACCCCGTAAGTGGCGCAGGTGGACGAGAAGATAAAATCGGATATGCCCGCCTCACGCATGGCCTCCAATAAAACCAGGGTTCCCGCCACGTTGTTGCGGTAATATTTGGCGGGGTCCAAAACCGATTCGCCGACATAGGCGAAGGCGGCGAAGTGGATGACGGCGGAAGGGGTATGCTTTTGAAAAACCCGGCGGAGGAATTCCGCGTCGGCGATGTCGCCTTTTTCGAGGGGACCCCATTGCACGGATTCTTCATGACCCAAAGCCAGGTTGTCGACCGTTACGGGCAGATAGCCTCGGCCCTGAAGGTATTTGGCGGTGTGGGAGCCGATATAGCCTGCGCCGCCGGTCAGGATTATGGATTCCATGTTTCCTTATGCCGTTTCTTGGCCAAACCCGATTTCACATAAAAAAACAAACCCGGTAATGAGACCATAACCACGGCCAATGTAGTTAATATCGACAGCACGAAAGCATGCGAACCCGGCACGTCGGCGACCTGCAGAAGCAGCACGAAAGTGCCTTCCTGAACTCCCCAACCCCCGACGGAAACCGGAAGCGTAGCCGCCACAGTTCCTACCGGAACCAGGATTAAAAAATAGATCGCGTCGATATCGATTCCGATTCCCGAGGCGATCGCCATGACTATGAGAACACGGAAGCATTGCATGGTCAGGGAAATGGCGAAAGTCGCGGACATGACGGTTTTTTCGGATTTGAATTCCATGATCGCGGCCAACAAGGAGCGGGCCCGCATAAGCAAGGCATGCCTGCGAAAAATCGCACTATCCAGAAGAAACGGAGCCATGACTATCGCGGCTCCTACTACGACGGCCCCGCCGCCGAACGCCACGGCGAGTAGCAGGAATTGGTTGGGAGAAATCAGCCCCGACATAAAGCCGAAAAGGCCGCCGGTGAAGGCTATGCATAAGAGGGACAGCGCTCCGGAAAGTCTCTCCAACGCGACTATGGAAAAAGCGGAGGTAAGCGCGGAATATCCTTTCGATATTCCATAGACCCTGAAAGCGTCGCCCGCCAAGCTTCCGGGTAAAAAGTGGCTGATGAAGTCGCACATCCAGGAAAACCGGAGCATTTCGGGGAACCGGATTTCAGCACCCGAGGATTTGAGCAGCAGGTAGGTTCTGAAAGCGCCCATTCCCCTATCGATTATGACCAGACAAATGGCGATGGTCATGTATCCCGAGTGGATTTTCCCCAGAGTGGCTAGGGCTTCACGCCCGTCGATTTTCCAAATCAACAAAACCAACAGGCTTATGCTGAATACCAGCTTCAGGGCGAATGCCTTGGATCGCGAAATCATGCGGAAGTAGTCGAGAATTCGTATGCCAAAGGCGCAATCCGGATGAGTCGAGTACGCAACTAGTTTACGATCTCCTCGGCCGGATATTCCTGCATTTCGTCGGCTTAGGTAAAAAACCGAACGCCGGATTGCCAATTAAGCCTGGAATCAGGCCCCTGTTGAAGCTTATACTCTGGTTGGCTCCCTATGAAACTCAGCCTGGTCATCCCCTGCTTTAACGAAGAAAATACCCTTCGCACCTGCGTGGAAAGGGTGCTTCGACTCAAGAGCGACGAGTTGGAAATGGAAATTCTGGTTGTCGACGACGCTTCGACCGATTCCGGCTTCGCCATCGCCGAATCCCTGTCCAAGGAATACCCCGAGGTCCAGGTGCTGCGCCATGAGCGCAATCAAGGCAAAGGCGCCGCCTTGCGTACCGGCTTCGCCCGGACCACCGGCGATTTCGTAGCGGTGCAGGACGCCGATTTGGAATACGATCCGGAAGACTTGCTGCGCCTGCTGAAGCCGCTGCGGGAGGGAAAGGCCGACGTCGTTTTCGGGTCCCGGTTTTTGACTTCGGGCGAGCATCGCGTCCTGTATTTTTGGCACTCGCTGTCGAACCGGGTGTTGACCGTACTCAGCAATATGCTGACGGATCTCAATTTGACCGATATGGAAACCTGCTACAAGGTTTTTCGCGGTGACGTGATTCGGAAAATAGACATCGTGGAAAACCGTTTCGGATTCGAACCCGAAATCACCGCCAAGGTGGCGGCCCTGAGGCTTCGAATTTATGAAATGGGCATCAGTTACGACGGGCGCACCTATGCGCAAGGCAAGAAAATCGGTTTGAAGGATGGCCTGCGCGCCTTGTATTGCATAATCAAATACAATATGCCCAAGGCTCCGCTTCCGGTGCAATTCGCCATGTACGTTTTTATCGGGGGATTGGCGGCTTTGGCCAATCTGTTGCTGTTCCTGGGATTGCGCGGACTGGAGGTTTCGTTGTGGCCCGCCACTCTGGCCGCTTTTTTTTCCGCGGCGGCGCTGAACTATTGGCTCTCCACCCGTTTGCTTTTCCGCAGCGGGGCGATGTACAAGAAGCCTCTCGAAATCGCGGCTTATACCGCCTTGATTTGCGGAGTAGCCGTTTTCGATGTCGGCTCAACCTCTTTTCTCATCATTTCGGGAGCGAGCGAGGGTTTTGCCAAGGTAATGGCCTCGGCCGGCGGGCTGCTGCTGAATTTTATCGGGCGCAAATACCTGGTTTTTTACGAACGGCCCCTTCCGGACTGGGAAAGGTAGAAAATGGGCTGAAAATCCCGAATTTAGACAACTTTTCTGGAGCTTACTCCGAAATAGTTTTACTATTAGGGAGTGAGCTCCGAAATAGTAAGAATTCCCCGACTCTTGAATTTGGATCTTCCCCGGGGGCGAAGCGCGTTTTTATGGGGGCCCCGGCAATCGGGTAAATCTACTTTTCTCCGCGAACGCTTTCCCTTAAGCCTCCGATATGACTTCTTGCAAACGGATCTCTTCTTCGAGCTATCCACACGTCCAGCCCTTTTGCGGGAGCGGATTCTGGCGCAAGAGTCTCATGCCCTGCTCCATCCCATAATTCTGGATGAAGTTCAGAAAATTCCCCGGATTCTGGACGAGGTGCATTACCTCATTGAGAATCATGGATTGAGTTTCATTCTTTGTGGTTCCAGTGCCCGGAAATTGAAACGGGGACAGGCGAATCTGCTGGGAGGGCGTGCCTGGAAGTTCCACCTTCATCCGCTTACGAGCGTGGAGCTTATTTCTTCGGGCCGGGAATTGGATCTGTTGCGCATTTTGAATCAAGGATTATTGCCTTCCCATTATCTGGAGAAGTTTCATAGAAAATCCCTGCAAGCATACATTTACAATTACATGAAGGAGGAAGTGCTGGCGGAAGGACTGACCCGGAACGTCCCGGCCTTTTCCAAGTTTCTGGACGTTGTAGCCTTCAGCTTGGGCGAAGTGGTGAATTTTTCCAACATTGCGCGGGATACCGGAGTGGATTCCAAAACCGTGCGTGAATATTTCCAGATACTGGAAGACACCCTGATGGGCGACTTCGTCCTACCGTATACAAAGACCCTACGTCGCGACGTAATGACCAAGGCCCCCAAATTCTATTTGTTCGATGTGGGACTGGCTGGGATTCTCGCCAAACGAAAAATTGTGGAAACCAAAGGCCCGGAATTCGGGCGGGCATTCGAGCATTGGATATTCATGGAGTTGCTGGCCTATCGATCCTATACCGAGGCGGAATTCAACATTTGTTATTGGCGTACCAAAACCGGTCTCGAAGTCGACTTCATTCTCGGAGAGGGCGAAGTCGCCATAGAAGTCAAAGGAAGCTCCAGGGTGAATAGATCCGATTACAAGGGATTGGAGACCTTCGGTCAGGATGCAAAACCGCGCATGAGTATTGTGGTATCCAATGAAGCCGCACCTCGAAGGACCGGAGAGGTTGATATTCTTCCCTGGAAAGTATTCCTGGATAGGTTGTGGACCGGAAAAATTATAGCCTGACCCCGACAGCTAGCCGATTCCCGTCTATCCCCCCGTGCGCAGGATACGCTTGGCGCGCTCCATGGCCGGGATTTTTTGCGTCTTCCGTTCCCGCCTTGGTGGAAAAGTCAGCCTGCGGGGCGGCACCAGACTGAGGTTCCAGTTATCATCGTTTTCCCAGGCTTCCAAAACCGGCAGGCAGAAAAGCATGGCGGCCGGATTGCGAACGGTCGCCTTGTCGTCGTGCTTCCGCAAATCCGCTCGGGCCCTGCGGAGAAAGAAGGCCGCCCGCTCCGAAAACACTGCGGCCTCTTCCGCGGGACCGAAGCGCGCCGCCAAAGCGAAAACCGCCGCCTTCCGAAAATCCTGCGCCGTCCAGGTGGAGCCGGCATTTTTCAGTTCCTCCGGTTTGTCGAGATAGGGAGATTCGCGACGCGCCATCCAGTGGACGTAATTCGTAAGCGCAGTACGCGCATACCAGAAGGGTGCGTCATACTCGCGCATGCCCCGTTTCTCTTCGAGGTAGCGTCCCAGCACTTGCAGAAAAACCAGGTACGACCACTGGTTTTCGCCGCGCAAAAGACCCATGGCTTCGGGTTCGTCATGAGGATGGATGCCGGTGGCGATGAATTCCTCCGCTGAATTCAGCCAGCGCCTGTCGCCACTCAAGATGAAGGCGTCCAGGCAGGCATTGACGGAATAGCCCCCATCCCGCCTACTCTCGACCCGGCGGGCCCAATCCAATACCGATTGTTTGGGAGACGGATCGCCCGACAGCAGGTGATACAGGGCCAGCCCGGGAGTGAAAGGGTATTCGTCGGAAGGATATCGGTTGAAGGCCGTCGGCACATCGCCCCGTTCCATCGCACGCCGCGCCCATTCGCGGCCCAGCCCGTGCCAACGGGCGTCGCTACTTTGCAAAAACCGGTGGAAAAAGGAATGGGCCAAGTCGTCCTTTTCATCCCATGCGGAAGGAAGCAACGAGACCGGCGGGGGATCACCCGGTTTTTCAAATGGGATCAGATAAGGGACGGCTCTCGTGGCGGCCGTCCAATGGGGATCGGGAGCGGCGATTAGGGACAGACGCGCGGCGGGCAAGGCTTCCGAGGCGCTGTGCTCCGCGGGGGCGAAGTCGGTCCACATGGCAAATGTCATGCGCTCGCCGCCTTGCATCTCGAATTTTTGCCGGTCGACGTGGGGAAAAGGTTCCACCCGCGCCTCTCCTTCCGTCATCGAGAGACGGCCGGGAACCCGCTGCCAAAATTCTTCGAGCGCGAAAGCGGCTTGAAACTCGCCACCGTCCATCCACAGCGCGGGACTTGGCGTAGACGACAGTGTGGCGCGCCAGGTTTGCTGGTTTGACAATCGGAAGGGGACGGTAATGGACCGGAAATATCGGGATCTGCCCTCTCCGGCATTCCACAACGAAATTTCCAGGCGGCATAGCGCCGTATTCGCGAAAAAGGCGATGCGTCCGTATGCCCGGCAGAACCTGAGCCCCCAGGCATTCTTGAAGGAGCCGCGCCATTCCAGCCCATGCCAGAGACGCCCCGCATATTCGGTGCGCATCTCTTCCAGATGCAACCGGTATTTTCCGCCCCGCGCATTCCGCAGGAGAACCGGCGCGTTACCTCCGGCGCGCAGGAGATCCTGATGGGCCACGGTAACCTGGCGAAAAGGAAAAAATCTCCGTCTGTCCACCACGAAAAGAGCCGTACCCGTATCCACGCGGATTTCCTCCTCCTTCTCCTCCACCAGAAAGGAAGAGGCGGGCGAGGGCGGAACCAGGCCTTCTGTGGAGACCAGGCGCAATTCGCGCTCGGTTTCTCCGGTTTGCCAGTGCACCAGCAACCGCAAACGCACCCACTTGAAGCTGCCGTCGTGCCATGTCGACAAGGGATCCAAATCGCAAGGCAGAGGATGTCCCTCGTGGTTCAGCAAACGCAGATCTCCGCGCGTGCGCGCAAACCCTTGCGGCAAGGGCATTCCCGCCTGCACGGGATGGATACCGCCTTGGGCGCCGGGCGGAGCCGTAAGCAGCAGACGGGCCGAGGGAATGGATCTCATGACGGATCGAATTCCACCCAAGACGCTCTTTGCTGGGAAATACAAAGCGTATCCACTTCCGGTTTGGTCGGCATCGGCACAATAATACGCTCCATCGCGCATTTCCTCCAGGGTTTGTTTATGCGTACGAGGTCCGGAAAAATTATTCCACAAATAGTTTTTGCGCGGGTCCCGGCACAAACATAGTTTCCCCTTGTGACTTTCCCGCTCGTGACAATGCCGCCCGTAGGCTTGTCCGGTACCATCGGAAAAGGGAGGAAATCATGACCGGCTCCACAAGCCCCGTATCCCCGTGTCGATTCTGCACGACCCCTCTTAGACATAGTTTCGCCGATCTGGGATTGTCGCCGCTATGCCAAAGCCTGGTTAAACTTGAGAAGCGCGAGCATGCCGAGTCTTTCTATCCGTTGCATGCCTATGTTTGCGAAAACTGCCTGCTGGTCCAATTGGCGGAGTATGTCAGTCCCGCCGACATTTTTACCGAGTACGCCTACTTCTCTTCGTTTTCCGATTCCTGGGTCGATCATGCCCGGCGTTATGCCGAGGCGATGGTGGAACGCTTGAAGTTGGATGCGGACAGTAAGGTGGTGGAAATCGCCAGCAACGATGGTTATTTATTGCAGCATTTCCGCAATCGGGGCATCCCCGTTCTCGGCATCGAGCCTGCCGCCAATGTAGCTGCGGCCGCCATTGGAAAAGGCATTCCCACCCTGGTGCGTTTTTTCGGCTCGCAAACGGCGCGCGAAGCCTCGGAAATCGAGGGCAAGGCCGATTTATTGCTGGGAAACAACGTATTGGCGCATGTTCCGGATCTCATGGATTTCGTTACGGGCATGAAAATCATGCTGGCCCCTTCCGGAGTCATCACCATGGAGTTCCCGCATTTGCTGCGTCTTATCCAGGATAATCAGTTCGACACCATATACCACGAACATTTTTCGTATTTCTCCTTTTCGACGGTGGAGCGGATATTCGATTCCAGAGGAATCACCCTTTTCGACGTCGAGGAGTTGCCTACCCACGGGGGATCGCTTCGCATTTACGGCCGTCACGCCGAAGACGCGGCCAAGCCGGTTACGGAAAACGTGCAAAGGCTGCGCAACGCGGAGAAGGAGGCCGGCTTGCACGGACTCGACATTTATCTCCGTTTCGGCGAAAAAGTGAGGGAAACCAAACGGAAAATCCTGGAGCTTTTGATTTCCGCCAAACGGGAAGGGAAAACCGTGGCGGCCTACGCCGCGGCGGGGAAAACCAACACCCTGCTCAACTATTGCGGCATAGGCGTCGACTTCATCGATTACAGCGTCGACAAAAATCCCTACAAGCAGAACAACCTGCTTCCGGGTTCGCGCATTCCCATTTTTCCTCCCGAAAAACTGAAGCAGACCAAACCGGATTTTCTTTTCATAGGAGCCTGGAATCTCAAGGATGAGATCATGGCGCAAACGGATTTTATCCGCGAATGGGGCGGCAAATGGATGGTCCCCATTCCGGAGGCGAAAGTATTCGCCTGAACCCAAACTTTCAGGAAAGGCCCGAGCCATGAATATTCTGGTGACCGGAATAGACGGATATATCGGATCTTTATTAGGACCTTATCTTACCCTGCGCGGGCATCGGATAACGGGGCTGGACACCGGATTTTTCCGATCCGGATGGCTATACCATGGTCCCGAATGCTCTCCGGCCTCCTGGTCGCGGGATATCCGTAATGTTTCCGCCGAAGAGTTGCGGGGGTATGAGGCGGTGGTGCACCTGGCCGAATTGTCGAACGATCCCGTGGGACAGTTGAATCCGGAGATTACCTATAAAATCAACCATGTCGGCAGCGCGGATTTGGCGCGCAAGGCCAAGAGCGTGGGCGTCACGCGTTTCGTCTATACCTCGTCGTGCAGCGTATACGGCCTGGGAAGCGACGACTTTCTCGACGAAACCTCTCCGGTCAATCCCCAAACAGCCTATGCCCGCTGCAAGGTCATGGTGGAAAGGGATATCGGGCAATTGGCGGACGATAGCTTCTCTCCCACGTTTTTGCGCAATGCCACGGCTTTCGGGCCGTCTCCGCGCATGCGCTTCGACATCGTTCTGAACAACTTGGCGGGCCTGGCCCATACAACCGGTGAAATCCGCATGACCAGTGACGGCAGGCCTTGGCGTCCCCTGGTGCACGTGATGGATATTTGCGAGGCCATAGCCTGTTCCCTCGAGTCTCCCCGCCAGTTGATACACAACGAGATTTTCAATGTGGGGAACAACGAATCCAATTACCGCGTGCGTGAAATAGCGGAAACCGTGGCGGAAACCTTTCCGGGCTGCGGCCTGAGTTTCGGCCCCAGCGATCCGGATAACCGAAGCTACCGGGTGAATTTCGACAAGATATCACAAAACCTCCCCGGCTTCGCCTGCCGACATACCCTTGAGGACGGCGCCAGGCAATTGCGTGATTTGTTCGCGAGCATCGATTTGGCTCCCGACGATTTCGGAGCCCGTCCCTTTACCCGACTGAAACAACTGGAATATCTTCTGCGCACGGGCCAAATCGACAATGATTTCTATTGGAAGTGAAACCATGGAAACAGCCCGGAGGGTCGCCGCCTCGGTAGACGATTCGCCGGGTGGAGCAATGCATGCGTTGGCGGCGGAACTCTTTCCCTTGAACCGGAGCCGGACGGGCGAAGGCGTCCGCGAAACCCTGCGCCGGATACACCGCCTGCTTCCGCTGGAAATCCACGAAACTCCTTCGGGAGAGACCCTGTTCGATTGGGAGTCGCCGCTCGAGTGGAACGTACGCGAAGCCTATATCGTCAGCCCCGACGGGACCAGAATCGCCGACTTCTCCGCCCACAATCTGCATCTGATGGCCTATAGCGTTCCCGTGGATGAAAAGCTTCCCCTGGAGAAGCTGCTTCCCCACCTTTACAGTTTGCCCGGTAACCCCGATTGGATTCCTTATCGCACGGCTTATCACCATAAAGACTGGGGTTTTTGCCTGACGCATCGCGAGCTCGAAAAATTGCCTCCCGGCGAATACCGGGTGAAAATCGACACCTCCCTTGCCGACGGAAGCCTCACTTACGGCGAAGCTTTTCTGCCGGGTGAAAGCGACGAGGAGATTCTGGTGGTGGCCCATTGCTGTCACCCCTCTTTGGCCAACGATAACCTTTCCGGAATGACCGTGGCGGTTTTCGCGGCGCTCCACCTGGCGAAAGCGCCCCGGAGATTCGGCTACCGGTTCCTGTTCGCGCCCTCGGTGGTGGGCCCTTTGGCCTGGTTGCGCCGGAACGAAGACCGGCTGAAAAGCATCAAGCATGGATTGGTGCTGGCCGGTGTGGGCGATGCCGGATCGGCCACCTATAAGCGCAGCCGGCGGGGCGAGGCACCCATCGACAGGGCCATGCGGCATGTATTGGGCCAAACGGCCGACGGTTCCCGCTGCGAGCCTTTTTCTCCTTACGGTTATGACGAGCGGCAATTCTGTTCTCCCGGTTTCAATCTTCCCGTGGGCTGCTTGATGCGCACTCCTTTCGGAACCTATCCGGAATACCACACCTCCGGCGACAATCTTGATTTCATCAAGGCCGAAAGTCTGGCCGACACCCTGAATAAATGTTTGTCGGCCTTTGAGGTGCTGGAAGGCGACGGCATTTATCGAAGCCTCACTCCCAAAGGCGAACCCCAATTGGGAAAACGCGGTCTCTACCGGGGGCTCGCCGGCAAGAACAAGCTGGGTTCGCGCGATTTCGCCTTGTTATGGGTTATGAACTACGCCGACGGCGAGCATAGTCTTCTCGATATTGCGGAGTTGGCCGGCGTGCCATTTACCTCCGTACGCGCCGCCGCCGATGCTTTGCTGGAAGCGGGATTGTTGGAGAAGGCTTCCTGATGCATGTGCCGGAATTATGGGGCGGAGCGGCGGGGCCTCTCCGGGTACTCTGTTTGGGCGCTCATTGCGACGACATCGAAATCGGATGCGGCGGAACCTTGCTGGCATTGTGCGAACTCGGGCGTCCGGTGGAGATGACCTGGGTGGTCTTCAGTTCCACGGCGCAAAGGGCCGAGGAGACCCGGTCGGCGGCGAATCGGTTTCTGGCTTTATCTTCGCAATCGCGTGTGGAGATTTTCGCCTATCGCGACGGTTTTCTACCGCATCATCGGGCCGAGGTGAAGGACCGCTTCGAAGAGCTGGGTAGGGAGATGAATCCGCATGTGGTTTTCACGCATTTTCGCCACGATTTGCATCAGGATCACAAAATGGTAAACGAGCTGACCTGGAACACTTTCCGTGACCATCTTATCCTGGAATACGAAATTCCGAAATACGACGGCGATATGGGGGTTCCCAACGTCTTTTTCCCGCTGGAAAAATCCACCGTCGACCGCAAAACCGCCTTTCTGATGGAGAGTTATGTCACGCAGGCGGGTAAGGGATGGTTCGAAGAAGAAACCTTCCGAAGCCTCATGCGATTGCGGGGCATGGAATGCCGGGCCGAATCGCGTTATGCCGAAGCCTTTTACGGCCGGAAGCTGGTGATGCGCCTTTAGGTCGCTATGCCGCTATGCCGCGGCCCGGGCCCCGGCGCGAAGCAGGGAATGATCCATCAGAACATGGTGAAGAATCCGCAGAAAACGGCCTTCGAAATCCCGCATCCGGGAGGTTACGGGTAGGGTGAGCATGCCGCGCGCCACCGCCTCTGCGCCCGGGTACCGCCGTTTTGGAAACAAACCGGACGGAGCGTTTTCCAGGCGGGGAAGCACGTCGGGATACATGCGGCTGACTCCTCCGAAGCGTTCGTTCAGGTCTTGGTACAAATCGTTCCGGGTTTTCGCGTCCCTTATCAACAAGGGAAATCTCAAAGGAACTCCGGCTTCGCCGGTCCGTCCTTGATGGGCGCGAAAGGGGTGGCCGCTGAATGGCAAAGTCACTTTATCCTTGTCGCAGCGGGAGAAAAGGCTGAGGTAGCGCCCCGTCAATTCCTGAAAATATCCGAGCCTTTTTCCATAGGCGGCGAGGCAGGCCGAACCCGGGCCCTGGAATTGCGGAGCCATGCGGGCGAAATGCAAAGGGGCTTTCCATACCGTCCGTCCCAGGGCGAGAAAGGGCATACGTTCCGGGATCCAGTAAAGACGCGGTTGGGAAAGCAGGTTGATGGCCGATACTTTTATAAAGCTCCAATCGTTGTCGTAGGACCATCCCCGCACTATTTCCCGGCAAGCTTCCAAGAGAACAGAGGGACCGGGAAAGCATAGCGCGCCTCCGTGGCCGGCGTTGAGGGCCTTGCCTCTGGCGAAGCTGTAAAAGCAAGGAAGTCCGTCTGCTGACGAAGGACGATAATTGAAATCCTGTGCCAAATCCCGGATTTCAAAGGATGCCTCCTGCGAGGCGGCGCCAGGCGTTTGCGGGATTCCGAAAAAATGCGCGTGCAATACCGCCAAGGGCGGCTCCCCTTCCTGGAGACAGACGCGCCGTAAATCCGCTTCGGCATAGCCCAAGGTTTGAGGGGATAAATCGGCGAGTACGGGAAGCAGGCCGGCCTGTAATACCGCCTGGGGCACCGAAGGGCAGCACCAGGCCGGAAGGATCACCTTTTTCCGCCGGGGATTGAGAAGGCGCATACCCAGCAAGGCCAGGTGGAAAGCGGCGGCGCCGGAATTGACCAAAATGATTTGGTCTTGCGGAAGCCCAATCCATCGGGAGAACGAATCCGAAAAGTCGGCATCGCGGCTTTTGAGCAAATCACCTATGTCCACGTCGTTGCCGCTGGGGGGGAAGCGTTGCATTTTCATAGGTCGAAGATAAATTCGACCGTGCGCGGACGCCAGAACCGCGGAGAGGCGCCCGGTGCGTTTTCTAATCCGGCAGCAGGATGCGTCCCGGCGATTTCAACTGGTCGAATCCACCTTCAAGGCTTATCACCCGTCCCATAACGTCGAATACCGGACCGGTTTTTCCTTTAGCTTCCCCGCGGATTGTCGCCCGGGAGTTCAATGTAGAGGTTACCGGAGAGTTACCTGAGATTACCACCAAAGAGGCGGTATCGACGAATTTACCGTAATAGGCGGCGGTTACCGAAATCTTGCGGATGAAAGGCGAGGGAAACCGCGATTCGAAAAGCAGCCGGCCTGCGAGGCTATCAACCCGGATGGAGAACAACGCGCTGTCGCTATGCTGCAATTCCAAAGGAACCTCGTTTCCCAGCGGGAGAAGTGCGGGTTCCAAAGGAAATTCTTTCACGGTGAAACCTTCCTCAATGATAAGCGTATCAGGTAACAGCAATAAGGGATGCGCGATGCGGGATTGCGTTGAAAGTTCGCTGGATGCCCCGTCTTTCGCGACGGCCTTAAGGGAATAAAAATAGGCTTTGCCCTTTTCCGCGGAGCTGTCGGGAATGACCAAAGTGTCGGTAGGGAGAACGGGAACCAAATCGGCAATGGGTAGGCCGGGTTCTCCGGCTTTTTCCGACCGGAACAACATATAGCGGGCAACGGAATCCTCGGGGGAATTGGGAAGAAACTTAACCTGGATACCTTTGGCTAGCGGGGCGGTAAGGCCAAAGAACAGGCAGAAAAGGGGAAACCACGAAGAAATTGCGAAATACGGGCACAGGCGATGCATGGCGTCCTTCCGGTGAGCTGTGGGGTGGGTGACCGCCGTCCTTTATCGCTGGGAGTAGGGCTGCGGCGGATATGGTTACTCGTTCCAGGAACGATGGATGCTTCCAGTATATCCCAGGAAGGGTAAAGAAACCACCGAAATTTGAGAAGATTTGATTTATCCTTATTTTTAAATCTGTTTTGTCCGCGCCGGCGCGAAACGTATCTTCGGATGGCAAGGATAAATTGCCTTTTTTTGGTCAAAATGCCCGAAACAGCCCTCCGTTGGAATAATCATGGAAATTACTCTCCCCTCCGTTACCAGCTCCTCCCCTCCGGTACAGGCCACGCAAAATCCGGTGTGGATAGCCTGGGAAACCCAAAGGCGCAGCCTGAACCTGTCGCGGAAATTAGGCGCCGAATTGCACGTTTTCGACGACGAGCATAGGGGTATTCTGCGGTTTCCTCTTTCCATCCTGAAAACCCTGCCGATACTCATGCGCAACCGCGATAGGGTCGTGTTCGTTCAAAACCCCTCCATGCTGCTGGCTTTTCTGGGTTGCCTGTTGCAGAAACCGCTGGGTTACTCCCTGGCCGTGGACCGACACAGCAATTTCAATTTCGACGGACAATACCGGGGATGGGAGGCGCGCCTGCGCGAATGGGTGAGCGATTTCACCTTGCGCCATGCCCGCCTTACCGTGGTCACGAATCCCCAATTGAAGGAGCGCATCGAGGCGAAAGGGGCCCGGGGTTTCGTATTGCCCGATCCCTTTCCCGATCTTCCCGAAGCGGGTCGGAACCTGCCGGGCACGCCCTTGGAGATTTTCTTCGTGGCTTCGTGGGCACCCGACGAACCCATCGCGGAGGTGATGGAACTGTGCCGGGGACTCAAGAACGCCGTGCGGGTGAGGATTACCGGCAAGGTGAAGCCGAAGTTCGCCAGGCTATTGCGGGATCGGCCGGCGAATTTCATTCCCACCGGCTTCGTATCCGACGAGGAATACTTCCGCCTGATGGGAAAGTCCGATTGCGTATTGGCGGTGACCAAGCGTCCCGAAACCCTGGTTTGCGGCGCCTACGAAGCCATTGCCATGGGAAAGCCCCTGGTGCTGGGGGATTCGCCCGCCTTGCGCGCCTACTTTTCGCGCGGAGCGGTGTATACGGACTGCCGCATAGACGATTTGGCGGCGAAGATTTCCCATCTCCGCGAGCATTACGGGGAATTCGCGGCGCAAATAAAAGAGCTGCGGGCATTGCGCGCGCGCGAATGGGAAAACAGCCTGCGAGGGTTGCAAACGAGATTGGGACTGGCATAGCCGGCCGGAAAATATTTTATTCCGAGCATGCCTTCCCTAACCATCGGCCTGCCGGTTTTCAATGGTGCCGCGTATCTCGAGCAGTCCCTGCAATCGCTTCTGGCACAGAGTTATGGCGATTTCGAATTGGTCATCTCCGATAATTCCTCAACCGATGCGACGGAAGAAATTTGCCGGTCATACGGGCGCAAGGATGCGCGTATCCGGTATTATCGTGCCGACCGGAATCATGGCGCCGCCTGGAATTTCAATCGGGTAACCGAAGAAGCGAATTCCGAATTTTTCAAATGGGCGGCCTACGACGACTTGCATGAGCCGCGATTCCTGGAAACCTGCATCCATGCGCTGAGGGAAAGTCCCCGGGCGGTGCTGTCGTATACGCGTTCCCGCCTCATCGATGAGGAAGGGAAAACCATCCGGGATTACCGGGTCGAGTTTTGCAGTCATTCCGATTTCGCCCATGAACGCTTCTACGATTTGATCAGCCGGGATTATCTCGCCTGTCAGCTTTACGGGGTGATGCGCACCGCATCCCTGAAACGGACTCCTTTGTTGGGTTCGTACCCTTCGGCGGACATAAACCTGTTGGCCGAGTTGGCGTTGATGGGGACGTTCAGCGAAATTCCCGAATATTATTTTATGCGGCGCGATCATGCCCGGCGCTCGGTGCGCGCCTTTCCCGGCCTGGGTGCTACCGCGGCCTGGTTCGACCCGGGATCGAAAGCAAGTCCGGCCAAGACGAAAGCGAAGAGGTTCCTGGAATATTACGCCTCCATCCGCCGCTCGCCTTTACGACCCGCGGAAAAGCTGCGTTGCTACCTCGCCTTGGGAAAATGCCTGGGGGCGAGGATGGCCGTGGTGGCGCGTAACCTGGGAAAGCAAGGCGCTACCCGGGGTTGAACGGATGTTCGGGTGTTTATTTACGCCGCAACCCCGAAAGAAAAGGCCGGTGGAACGTCCATAGGTATACGGAGTAATAAAGCGTGAAGCCCGCTACCCGGGCAATGGTCAGTGAAGCCGTATTCTCCCCTGCGAAACCTTGCACCAATAGACCGTCCACCGCGAACCCCGCCGCGCAAACCGAAATGACGGTGAGCTTGAGGCCGATAAGATCCCGCAGAAATTTTTTCTCTTCACGGAACAGGATGAGAATCCAACCGATATAGGCGCCAAGGTAGAGGGCACCCCATAACCAGGCCAGGTCGATGAGGTCGCTGCGCCGGAAAATAAAGGTGAGAGCGGGTAAGGCCAGTGCCAGCGCCAGTTCGTATCGAGTGGTAAGAAGGGGTTTTCCCCGGGCGATATTGTAGGTGGCGATAATGCTGGCCAGCACCACCCATACCTGCACCAGGCATAATACCTCAAAAAGCGGGAACATGGGGCGCCACTGTTCGCCCAGTATGAATTGCAGCACGGTTTCGCCGTAATAGAATCCGCATAAATAAACCGGCATCACGGTAAGCATGCTGAACTTGAAGGCCGTCCACAGGCCTTGCAATTGCTCGCGCGGATTGTGGGTGCGCTTGGCCAGAAGCGGAAGCAGCACTTCGCGCAGCAGCTGCACGGCTTTCACGTTGGGAATGGAAGCGAGGGTGCCGCCGAAGCTCAAAAGCCCCAGTTGCGACGCGGATATGACGCGGCCCAGGATGATGGGGATGCTGCGCTCGCGGAAAATGAACAGGAACATGTTGAGAATAAGTTGCGAGCTGAATCCCAAATCGTCCTTGATCTGATTCCAGCTGAGACGCAGCGCGGGACGGTAGCCCGAATAGGCGAATGCAAGCACGGTGCGCACCAACAAGCGGATGGCCACTCCCGCCAACAGGGTCCACACGCCGAATCCCGCCGCGGCCATGGCAATCTGGGAGGCCACGGAAACAAGGACGCTGGCGAGGTCGATGATGCCGCGCTCCTTGAAGCGCATGTCGCGGTTGAGGAAATTGTAGGGGACTATGCTTACGGAATTCAGCAAATAGGCGATGGCGGCGAATTGTGTCAACCTGATGAGACGGGGTTCCTGAAAATACCAGGCGACAAAATAAGCGATGCCGAAGGTGAACACGGTGAGCAGCATTCCCAGGATGAGCGTCAGGGTGAAAAGGTTGTCGGCCTTTTCCTTGTCCACGTGCTGCCGTTGGATTAAAGTGGTGCCGATGCCGAGATTTCCCAGGAGAATGGCGAACTCGGTGAAAGCGGTGGCCATGCTGGATAATCCGTAATCGCTGGGCACCAATTGCGAGGCGACGTAGAACGTGCCTACCCACGAAAAGGCCTGCGAAAAGGTTTTGCACAGGGCGAGCCAGCCGGCGCCGGCGAAAAGGCGTTTGGGCGGACCTGATTCCCTGCTGGTATCGGAATCCGCGGGCTTCATTCCTTTTCCACGGACGAGGCCGGGGTTGGGTCCGCATCTGGAAACGGACGCGCTCCGCTCGCTTCGTGAGAATCCCCCGTCAAGGCCGCGGCCAGCGCCAGGTCGCCTTCCCAGGCCTGGCGAGCGGCTTGGGCCAGGGCGACGAAGATGTACAGCGCCGGATAATAAAGCACCGATAAAAAAGCTCCCGAAACGAGATAGCCTACGATGCCCAGACCCAGCGCCAGCGCGAATCGCCGGATGAATACGAGGTCATGGCGTAAACGCACCAAGGCTATCGGCGACGGGGTATTGCCGAGCACCGCGGCCATTTGGGCTTGCGGAGCGCCGCCCTTCAGGCGGAAAAGGGTGGCCGCCACCGCGCCCAAAAGCACCGTCCACGCCAGCGTTCCGAAAAGTCCCAGTTCGGACAGCAATTGAAAATAAACCGAATGCGGTGTGACATGGGTGGCGCCCGGGGGCCGGGGAATGATTCCCGAATACAAGGCGTTTCCCCAGCAATCCGCGCCCACTCCGAAAAGCGGGCGCTCGCGGAAAAGGTCGATGGACAGCTCCCAGAAAAAGAGGCGCGAGGCGGCGGTTCCCTCATCCGTTTGGCCGATGGTCCGAAATTCGGAGATGAGGTCGTCGGGCGCAATGATTAAGGCGCCTACCACAAGGCAGGCGGCGCCCGCAAGTCCCAGCATTTTCCGTTTCCCCTGCCACCAACAGAAGATCAGCACGGCCAGGGCCCCCACCATACCGCCCCGTGAGTTGGTGAAACCGATGCCCGCCAAGGCGGCGAACAATACCAGTCCCGGCAAAAACATCCCGCGCGCCGATTCCGAGGTGACCCATTGCATATAGGCGAAGGGAAGCAGCATCACTAAAATCAAGGCGGCGTCGTTCTCGTCGATGTATAACCCCGGACCTTTGCCTCCATGAGCGAACACCCAAATCGAGATAAGCAACGCTAGGCCAAGAAAAAGGCGGTAGAGAAACCGCAAATCCTCGATTCGGCGTAGAAAGATTACGGCGCCCAGGAAGCCGGTGAAAAACCGCGGCAACTCGGCCTCCAATACCAATGCCACGCGGCCTTCGGTAACCCCGAATAGCAATCCGGGAAAAAGGGAAAGCAGAAAAATCCCTCTCCACAGCGTGATAGTCTTGAACCAGGGGAAGGAAAAAACCTGCGATGCGACCAGGATCAGCAAAAAGACCTGGCTGATAAGGCCAAGGCGCAAATATTCGAATCCGGGAATCATCCGATGTACTTGCCCGAAGTCCACCAGCAGGTATAGGATGAACGCCCAAAACCCCAAACGATAAGGATTCATCGGTGTAACTGCCGGTACAATTCCAGATATTCCCCAACCATCACCGAGCTGTCGTAACGGGAAGCGAATAGGGCACGGGCTGCGGCTCCCAGGGACGAGGCCCTTTCCCGGTCAGCCAGCAGAGCATTGACGGCATCCGCCAATTGATCGACGTTTCCCGGTTCCGTCATCAATGCGTCTCTGCCGTCGGTCAGCAGGCGGCCGACTCCTCCCACGGAGGTGGCGACGATGGGAAGGCCGAGGCTCATGGCTTCGAGCAGGCAAAGGGGAAGGCCCTCCCAAAGCGAGGGAAGCACATACGCATCGAGCAGGGGATAGAATTCGCGCAGCTCGGCCATGGGTCCGAGAAACCGTACGGAGTCCGCGACACCCAGCGACTGCGCAAGTTTGCGCAAGGGGACTTCCTGCGAACCGCCGCCGGCAATCAGCAAAAGCGCGCGAGGGTGGCTCGCGGTGATGCGCGGGAGCGCGCGGACAAGAAATTCGATGCCTTTTTGTTTTTCCAGGCGGACACCCAGGCCGAATACGGGGCGATCCGGTTCTATGGAATACCGCCGGCGCAATTCCTTTCCGGCATCCGGGCCGGCCTTCTCACGATACCATTCCCCGTTGATGCCATTTTCGATAACGGCCAGTTTGCGACGCGGAATCCCTTCGTATCGGCGGAGATTTTCCGCGGTATGTTCCGAAACCCCCACGACTTTTCCGTAAACCACCGACATGGTCCGCTCCATCACCCGATAGCGCAGCTTGTCGGGAAAAGGTCGGGCATGATCCGTATGCACTTTGACGGGTACGCGCGCCAGGAACGCCGCCAATCCGCCGTCGAGAAAGGCCTGGGTATTGTGCGTGTGGACGACGTCGAACCCTTCCCGCCGCATCAAGCGACGAAGCTTGAGAAACAGAAGCCTGTCGGGGCGGTTTTTCGGCCAGGGCATAATCCACAAGGGAATGCCTCTGTCCCGGATTTCTTTTTCCAGCGGTCCCGTGCCGCGCAGCGATACGATATGGGTATCATGACCGCGTGAACGTAATCCGTCCGCCAAATCCAGTACCACGCGTTGCAATCCGCCCAAGTTGAGGTCATAACCTACCTGCAGCACTTTCACGCGAAAACCTCGAAACCCTTCCGCGTATCCGCCAAGGCCGCAAGATAGAGGGAATGGTATTGCGCTTCGGTATTGCGCATGTCGTGGTTGGCGATTACGGTTTCCTTGAGAGCCCTTCCCATGGCTTCCCGCTTCTCCGGACTATCCAAAGCTTCCGCCAGCGCACGTATCAAGCCTTGCTTGTCGCCCATGGAGAAAGACAATCCGTTCTTGCCGGGCCGGATGAATTGGGCCATGCCTCCGGAATCGGAACATACCGCGGCTTTTTCCAATAACCCGGCTTCGAGCAGCGCTATGGGCAGGCCCTCGCCGTCGCGCGAAGGCAGGCAGAAAATATCGAAGTCCCGCATCCATGCGAGTATGTCGTCCTGAAAAGGCAGCAGCCGCATCGGGAGGTCCGGCAATTTTCCGCGCCAAAGTCTTTCCAATTCGGGACGCAAGGGGCCGTCGCCGATAATCACCAGGCGGCAAGGCCGCTCCCGCCGTAATTCGGCCACGGCTTCGATGAGCAAGGCATGGTTTTTCATGGGCACCAGGCGGCCCACGGAACCGATGATGGGAGAACTTTCGGCATCGTTTTCCAGCATGCTTAATAGCGGATGCGAGCCATTGACGGCGATGGCCGTGTCGATGCCGTTTTCGATGGTGACGACGGGAATATCGGGATTGCTTCGCGACAAATAGGTGT
This sequence comes from uncultured Bifidobacteriales bacterium, assembly GCA_964401245.1. Classification (GTDB taxonomy): domain Bacteria; phylum Fibrobacterota; class Fibrobacteria; order UBA11236; family UBA11236; genus JBGTHM01. The sequence goes on from CAYNXV010000003.1 coordinate 37,863, forward strand.
GCATCTCCTGCGATACCGCGGCCACCGCCCGGGTACGCGTCAAAAGCCTTAGATCGAGTCGCCGGTAAAGCGCGGCCTTCGCGCCTCCAGACTCCTTGGCGTATCCATGCGCGGTGACGACCAGGGGAATATCGTGAAACCCCAGCGCGCGCGAAAGCAGGTGATAAAAAGTGGGCTTATAACCGTGCGAATGCACCAAATGGGGCTTGAGGTCCTTCATCGCCCGCCCGTAGCGAGCCAGGGATGCGGGGGTTACGCCCCGAGGTCCTTCGAGATAATGGACGTCGCCCGCGATGTCTTCAAGGCGACGGCCCAGGGTATTATGCTTCGCGCCGGGATCCAAAAGTCCCAGCAGCGAGGGCTCGCAATCCCGCCTTTCGAGTTGAAGCTTGAAGAGATCGAACACCACTTTTTCGGCGCCATAGAAACCGCCGCTGTGGATGGAATGGAATATGCGGATGGCGTTTTTCATTTTCTCCGGGAATTGAAGGCGGACTTTGCCGGTAACCTCATGGGGAAACTAAAGATTTAATCCCACCCCCAACAAGAAAAACAAATCTTCCTTTGCGCGCCGCAGCGGCGAATTTAGTTTACCCACATTGGCAAAGGTTGCATATGTTCCCCACATGTAGATTACGGTCCTCCCGGTTCACGGATATCGCCCTTTTGACGGCCGCGGCCTATTCCTATTTCGTCTATCCGCTCATTCTATGGGTTTGGCGCGCTCTGGCGGGAAGCAGGAAAGTGGAACGCCGGGCCATAGAACCGCGAATATCGCTTATCATTACGGCGTATAACGAAGAAGACAAGATAAGAGCCAAGCTGGAAAACAGCGCGCAAATCCAATACCCCCCCGATAAGCTCGAAATCATCGTCGCTTCCGACGCGTCCACCGATGGTACCGACTCCATTGTCCGCGATTTTTCACGCGCGCGGCTATGCCGTTCGCCGGAGCGGCGGGGCAAGGAACATGCGCAGAAAAGGGCGATTGCCGAAAGCCGGGGGGAAATTCTGGTGTTCACGGATGCGGCTACTTTGTTGGAGCCGGAGGCGCTGGAGTTGCTCGTCAGGAATTTCGCGGATCCCCATGTCGGCGCGGTAAGCTCCAAGGACGTGATGCTGGGCGGGGGGCCGGGATCGGGCGAAGGCATGTATGTGCGCTATGAAATGGCTCTCCGGCGACTGGAGTCACAAGTTTATAGTCTGGTAGGGCTCAGCGGCTCGTTCTTCGCGGCCAGGCGCGAAGTGTGCACGGACTGGTCCGAGGATTTTCCCTCCGATTTCAATACGGTTTTCCATTGCGCGCGCCGGGGATACCGCGCCGTTCTGGACGAATCCTTGCTGGGATATTATAAGGATATCCGCAAAGGGGGTAGCGAATTCAACCGCAAGGTACGCACCCTTCTGCGCGGAATTACCGCGTTGTGCCTCAACCTTTCCCTGCTCAATCCCTTCCGTTACGGATTTTTCTCCTTCCAGCTTTTCAGCCACAAAATGATGCGATGGGCGGTTCCTTTTATTTTAATCGAGCTGGCGCTCCGTACCCTGTTCCGCCTACGCCGTCCCGACGGTTTTACCTGGTTGCTTCTTTCCGGCCAGCTAATCGGATACGGTCTGGCGGCATGGGGATATCTGTTTCCTGCATCCCGCTCCAAGCCGGTTGTGAAGCTGCCGCATTTTTTCGCGCAGGTGAATGCCGCGATTTTCATGGCATGGATAAAATTCGCGAAGGGAGAACGCATCCGTACGTGGGATCCCACCAAGCGTTAGGTTATGGCATCATTTCGGAATCGTTTGCAGCGTTTGATTATCGTCCGTCCGGGACCCATCCACGAAATTTCTCCCACGATGAAGCGGGAGATGATACGTCTTTCGGAATTTTTTTCGGGGCATATACTGGCGACCATGCCGGAACCCAAACCCTTCCGGATCGCGCGCTTTGAATTCCGGGCTTTGCCGTTCCATTCGAAATCCCATTTGCTGACGAATATCCGTTATCTCCTCTACGCGGTTTTTTTGGCCGCCCGACTCAAGGCGCAGGGAAAGTCGCCCGATCTCATCGTCAGCTACGATCCCATCCGTTCGGGCCTTATCGCCTTGACCATGGCACGCATTACCGGGGCGAAGTTCATTTGCGAAGTGAACGGGGTCTATACCTCGCGCGCCAATTATCTTGACGGAGGCGCGGGTGTGTCGGCGCGGTTGAAACGGAAGCTGTTCCGGCATATCATCCACTTCGTATTGGCCCGGGCCGACGGAATCAAGACACTGTTTCCCGGGCAAGTGAGCCCATTCCAAAAGGTATTGGCCGGGAAGTCCGAGTGGCAATTCCATTCTTTCGTGGATTTGGAAGACTTCCACGATTTGGGAGAATCGAAACAAATACTGTTCGTGGGTTTCCCCTTTTTTCTTAAGGGAGTGGATTTGCTTATCGAAGCCTTCAAGAAGTTGTCTCCCCGCTATCCGGAGTGGGAGCTCAAGATTCTGGGATGGTTTCCCGACGACCGGGAGTTGCGCCGGGCCATGGGAGGCCACCCGCGCATCCGTCATCAACCTCCGGTTTTGCACTCGGAGATACCCGCGCATATCGGAGCTTGTGGAATTCTGGTGTTGCCTTCGCGCACCGAAGCCATGGGGCGTGTACTGCTCGAAGCCATGGCCTGCGGAAAGCCCCGTATCGGTGCCCGCATAGAAGGCATTCCCACCGTAATCGAAGACGGCGTCGACGGACTGCTCTTCGCTCCGGATTCGGCGGAAGACTTAAGCGAAAAACTCGATCGGTTGATGGGCGACGCAGAATGGCGGAGGAGATTGGGCGCGGCGGGCCACTCCCGTCTGCGACGTGAATTTACCGAAGATCTCTATTTCGAAAAAATCTTCTCCCTCTATCGGGAGGTGCTGGAAAACGGGAAGGCTCGGAAAAATGCCGACGGATAATCCTCCCAAAAAGGTTCTGTTCGTGCTTTCCCGGGTATTGGGGGGGAAGACGTATTGCAACCACCTGCTTTCCGCCTTGGACGGAATGCGCGAAATGGAACCCGATTTCGTGTTTTTCGAAGAGGAGGATTATGCGCGGTTCGCCGACAAGGTGCCTTATGCCTACCGGCGCGCGGGCAAATTCATCGCGGCGCATATTCTCGCCTGGAAACTCAAAATGCTTCCCGCCCGGAACTGGGACGCGATGTTCGTGCAAAGTTTCGAATTGCTTCCGGGCTGCGCCCCGCTGGTGGGGTTGATGCCCACCGTGCTGGCCCACGATTCCACCCAGATCCAGTCGTATCGTTTGCTGTTGGGACCCCATCCGGGCTTCGGCGCGCGGCTGACCTATGCAATCAAATGCGTGATGACCACGCCATTCTACGCTCCCGCAGTGGAGCGTGTAGGAGCTTTCATGCCCCGCACGGACTGGTGCGCGCATTCACTCATAAGTGATTACGGAGTCGATGGCCGTAAAATCGTGGTATCGCCGGCGGGACTTGATTTGGATCTATGGAAACCGGACGGGCAGCGGGAGCAAAATGCGATGCCGCGGATTCTCTTCGTGGGAAATGATTTCGCGCGGAAGGGAGGAGAGTTCCTGCTGGATTTGTTTTCCCGCTGCTTTTCCTCGCGGGCCGTCCTGCGCATCGTATCGCGAGATCCCGCATTACGCGGCAGGCGGCTTCCCGTGGGCGTCGAATGGATCGGCGATGCCGGAGGGAGGGATCCGGAAAAGCTTATCGAAGCCTACCGGGATTCCGATATTTTCGTTTTCCCCACTTATAAGGAGCATATGGGAATGGTGCTTACCGAGGCGGCTTCCATGGGCCTGCCTTTGGTGGCGCGCGACGTGGGAGGCGTTTCCGAAATCGTGCGTGACGGCGAAAATGGCTATCTGATTCCGTATACATCGGGAGAATCAGGGTGGGAACAGGCCATAGGGAGATTGCTGGACGACGGGCAATTGCGGCGCTCCCTGGGAGCGGGTTCGCGCAGGCTGGCGGAGAGACATTTCTCCGTTGATGTGCTGCGACAAAGACTGAGCCATGCCTTTTCCATCGCCTGTTCCGAAAATTTTTCGCATGGCGCTCCGTACGGCACGCCGCGTAGCGAAGTTCTATCGGCTTGATTCGGCGGCGAGAATCCTTCGCCGCGGATGGAGAGAGACAATGCCTCCTCTCATTCCCGGCCTAGAATAGCGTAGGCCGTCAAGGCGCTGACCATGATGCTGAGCACCGATGCAGAAAGCTGCAGGATATCGGTCAAGCGGGTGGGATCGGGAGGTATGGGAAGCACGATGGCGTCTCCCGAAGCGATGCCGGCTTCTTTCAAGGTGCGGCGCTCCGAAATGGCTTCGATAAGACTGCCGTTGACGGATTTTCCCCGGCGCATATGGGCGGCTTCATCGATTTTTCCTGGCTTGGGCGGCCCCCCGGCCTGCTGTATCACGTCCCACACCACCGCTTCGGGCGGCACATAGTAATACCCCGGTTCATGCACGTTACCCAAAACCCCCACCCGGATGACGGGCTTGGCGAAAAGATGCGTATCCCGCAAATACGGGGTCCATACTTCGCCCAAATACTTCTCCACGTTCTGGCGCGTCTTACCCGCGATCACGATTTTTCCCACGATGGGCAATTCCGCCATGCCCGTCGCGTCGAGAGGATAGACTCCGTTCAAGAAGGATTCGGGATCGGCGGGCACTTCGATGCGCATCGCTTCGCCTTTTACGAACAGTTCCTCGTCGGGAATGGGTTGCGATACGACCGGGGTCAAGGCCAGAAGAACAGCCGTGATTCCAAGCCGCGCCGCGCGATTATTGCCATTCATGCTAGCCTCCGATTTGTTTGGGCATGCCGCGGTGTCAGAACTTAATTTAAAAGCTGGAAAGCATCGGCGCCAGAAAAACGTCGAAGCCATTAAGCCGAACCGCGTATCGAGGGGCCAATATCATGGAGCGTTCCGAATCGTCCAAATCCGCGTCAAGCCTGCTTGAATTGCTCAATCCCAAATCCACGCTTTCGTCCTTCCACACGTTGTTGCATGTGGCCTACATGAAACGCTGGACCATTGTGGCAATATGGCTTTTGCTGGGAATCCCGCTGGCGCTGTTCTTCATGATTTTCGAGTTGCCCAAAACCTATACATCCCAAGCCTATTTGCGTTTCCCTCACGTGGTGGGCGTGGACGAGTTGGTGATGCGCGATATCGCCTTGCGCGAGAAGGAGTCCATAGTCCGGCTCTTCCAAAGCTACGACGTGCTTCATAGAACCGTGGACGACTTGGGATTGAAATTCCGCATACGCAACGCCGAGGTTTTCCGCCATCATGTGATTGATACGGTGAAAGGAGGCGGTTATGCGCCGGGCCGCTATCGCTTCCGCTTCGGCAAAGAGCGCCGGTTGAAGATTTATGCCAAACCCTACGGACAATCCAAGGAATACCTCATTCACGACAACCGGGTGCCCGGCGATGACAAGGTGGTTTTCTCGGGAGTGACGATGAAATTCAAGCCGGGATTCGTCGACGTATCGCAGGGTTTCGCATTGGAAATGGATTTTCTGGGCGTGGAAGAAGCCCTCAAGGTTTACCGGGAACGTCTGGAAGTCCAGCCTCTCGATCAGGGACAGGCGGCGGTCAACTATGCGGTGTCTCTGACGGATCGCGATCCCCAACTGGTGGCGGACATAGTCAATCGGTTGACCGATAATTTCATGCTGGCCTATAATCGCACCACCGACGGACAGGATAAAACGGTTTTGGCGCAAATGGAGAAAAGCATGGAAGTGGCGCGCGAAAAGGAAAAACGCGCCGACCTGCGGCTCTCCGAATTCTATCGCGCGAATCCGGGTGCCATGTCGGAACCCGTGGGGCCCGACTTCTCCGCGGCCCGCGCGGGTGCGCGACATGCCGAAGTGGATAGGAACCTGGATAGACTCGGAAAAACCCTGGCGCGCAAACCCGGGTCAGGCGCATCGGAAGAAGATAAACTTCTGTGGATAAACGAAGCGCTGTCGGTGATGAGCGCCCAGGGAATTCCCCGGGCGGCGGCGTTGGAATCCAAATTGGCCGGCCTGGAGCAGGAAAAAATAAGGTTGTCCCAGATCCGTACTCCCACCCATCCCGAATACCTGGCCGTCGACAGGGAAATGGCGGGAATGTTCGGCGCAGTCGAGAACCTGGCGCGTCAAACGCGCGAAGATTTTCGCGGTGAGTTGGTGGAAACGGAGCAGGCTTCCCGCCAAACCCGCGCCGATGGCGGCGCCAATCTGGCCTTGCAGATGGAGGCGCGCCGCCTGCATGCGGAGAAGGACGAGGCTTCGCAACAGGTGAGCCGGTTGGAAATGCAATACGAGCACGCGCGCGTCACGTCGGAGGGCGACTTGTTCGCCGTGAATATCATCGACCGGGCCCGGCCCGCATTGCACGAAGAAATCGGCTTCCGAAGCCGGGTGGCCATGGCCGCGGGCGCGGGAACCGCGGCGCTGTTTCCCGGTTTGTTCTGGGTACTCGCCTTGCAATTCCTTTTCCCCCGCGTGTGGAATCGCGATGATGCCGAAAAGAAATTCGGCATCAAGGTGCTGGGTTCGATTTTCGCAATGCCGGGGGGGCAGTCCCGCGACAAAAAGGGGAGAAAAATAGATCCCCAACTCCTTTACCATGGCAGCGCCTACAGAATCACCGACGTGGAGGCGTTTCGGGCTTTGCGGGTGGAGCTGGAATCGTATTTCCGCTCTTCCGGTGAAGGTAAGCATCTGGCCCTGATGGTGACCAGTACCCAGCCTCATGAAGGAAAGTCCATGGTGTCCGCGAATCTTGCCGTCAGTTTCGCGCGCAAGGGATGCCGCACCTTGCTCATCGACGCCGATTTCCGTCACGGTCGATTGGAGCATATGTTCGGCCTGCGTCCGGAAAAAGGCTTGATGGACATTTTGCGGAGGGGAGACACCCCGCAAAAGGAATTCCTGTCCCTATCCGCGGCGGAGCATATCGAACGCACGCCCCAAGCGAATCTCTACCTCCTTTCCAAAGGAAACCTGGACGAAGGTTCGCAGGAGGCGTTTTACGGTCCGGCGATGGAAAATCTGATAAAGCTCGTCAAAGCCGACTTCGACGTGGTGCTGGTGGATACCGCTCCCGTCATCGTCACGGCCGATCCCGTCAATCTCGCGGAATGGATGCAGGGAGTAATCTATGTGATTCGCTCGGGCCAACCCTCCGCCTCCGAAGTGGCCAAGGGATTGGAACGTTTCCAGGACCGAAAAGTCCGGCTCGGCTGCGTCGTCAACGATATCCGCAAGTCTCCGGCCGACGAGAATTACTACGCCCGCTACGGTTATTATTATGCTCCGGCTCCAGGTCCGACGGCGGCGTCGATGCGGCCCGGCAGCGCGATGTAGTTTCCCGTTCCTCGCACCCGGCGCCCCGCTTTGGGATATTCCCCCGGGGTGCTATTATTGGTGGATGCGAACAATCCGGCGCTCTTGGCACAGGCTAGTCGCGATTCCGATTTTGATCGGGGCCGCGAGTGGCGCACTCTCCGCTCCCCCCGGACCCTCACACGATGTCGTTTTGCACGATCCCGTTTTCGATATCGCCTCCATCGAAGGGGAAGCCTACTCCTCCTTCGAGAGTTCCGTTCCCGGGCTTGAACAGGCCACTCCCATGGGCCGCGTCATGGCGCAGGCGAGTTTGCCGCTGGCCAAAGTGGGGGGAGTGGACCAATTCCTGGCTCTACGCGGAACCTATGTCAGTCGCGATCTTGATTATGCCGGCACTTCGCTCAATGCGCATGGACTGCATCAAATCTGGTTGGGGGCCGGTTCGATGCTGGCGGCCGGCGAAAGGCATTCCTCATTTCTACTGCTGGCTGTAAGCCATAACGGAGACGACTTTGCCTCCGGTTCCCGGTACTTAGGATTCGAGGGAATGTATATCCATACCGTTAAGATCCGAAAAAACCTTTCGGTAGGAGGAGGTCTCGACGTCATCCGTTACTTAGACCAATGGGATCCCTATCCGCTCCTGGTGGTGGATTGGCATATCGGCGGGCCTTGGAAACTCAAGGTCGATCTCGATTACCTAGAACTCAAAAGGTTTATGGGAAAATCCTTTGCGTTTACTTCGGGCTTTCGTTATAACCTCGAGTATTACGCTCTCGCATCCGGCGGGGATTACGTGTACAAAGGCGTGGGGGCGGAAGCGGGCATGCAATGGAGAATCCGGGAGGCCCTGCATTTGCGGGTGAAGTATAAATGGACCGTGTGGGGAGAGGATAACATCAGTATTTCTGACGGCAGGCGCTTCTCCGGCCTGTTGGATGAAGCCCACAGCCTGCGCTTCCAATTCGCCTACGCGCCATGACCGTTTCATCCAAACGGTAGCCGATAATTCTCCCGATATCGCTCTCGAGTTTCACGCCTGTTCGGCGAAATGATGCAGTCCCGGCGGCTCCGGATAGTTTACGCCTTCGGTTTCCTGTCGCTGGCCAATCAACTTCACCTCCACCCGGTTCTCACGAAACAGTCCGCGCATGCTGGGAAGCTCCAGCGAATCCCTTATCGAGCAGAAATCGAAATGCTGCAATAGGCGGTTCACTTTCCATTCCGTGCTGTCGGTGTTCACATAATGTTGGAAGGTCTTGAGCAGACCGAGATAATGGCGCTGATGCTCCTGATCCAGTTCCCAGGGATGGAGGTAGACCATGGCCGGTTCGCCATGGGAGTTGGCGCCTTCGATGAATTTTTCCGTCATCGCGAAGGGATAGAGCCGCAAATAGCCGCCGCCCGCCACGGGTATGGCGCCTTTGCCGACCTGGACGGTGGACATGGGGAATTCCTTGAGCTCGGCGCCGTTTTCCAATTGAAGGATATGCGGAAGCCGATTGGGGTAATCGGGAATTCCGTATCGCTTGCGCCCGACGGGAAAAATGCTCGAATCGTATTGGATGCCGTTGCGGGCCATTATTTCCAACGCCCACAGAGTCGATTTCACGATGGTGAAATTCGAAGCCCTATGGCCGACAATGGGTTGCGAAGTGAGGCGCGCCAAAGCTTCCAGCGATTTTACCAGATCGGATTCGAAGCCTTCGGGGGTCATGTCGGTTATCAGATTGTGGTCGTAACCGTGGGTGCCGATTTCATGCCCTTCGGCCGCTATCATGCGCACCACGTCGGGATAATGATCGGCAACCCAGCCCAGCACGAAAAAAGTGCCGGTGGTATTGTAGACGCGGAGCAATTCCAGGATGCAGCGCACGTTCTTTTCCACGTTGGTCGGCTGCAGATGCCAAATGCTTTTGGGGGTTTTGCCCTGCATGTTATAGGCGTGAAACCAGCACTCCACGTCCACGGTGAAAAAATTCCGCACCTCGCGCGGCCCACGCTGCAATTCCACCACCGAATCGAGGCGGATTTCCTTGAGTATGTTCTCCACTTCGGGATTGGCGCTCTTGATGAACAGTCTTCCGCCATGTCTTTTGGTGGTATGGGCGACCTGGGTCAGAAAGGCCAAATCCTGCAAATCCAGCTTGTTGCGGGGACTGATCCAGACTTCCAGCCCTTTTTTCTCCTTCATGGGAATGCGGTCGAGCTGCTCCCCCAAATCGGACGAACTCTCGCCCACGAGCACGTAGGGACGGGTGGCTTTATCGTGGCTGACGGTTATTTTCGTGAGCTCCTTGTCTTCCACGTCGCGGTATTTGCCCCGGAAGGGCAGCAGTTTGGCGCGACGGAGTCCCGCCAAATCGCGGACCTCGCCGTCGGCTTCGGGTTTATGCAGCAAATAACCGAAAGTATTCACGATAACCCACCATTCCATCTTGATCCACGAAGTCAGGCTGCAGAACGAAGCCCGGTACGAAAGATCGTAATGCGATTTGCGGATCACGCTGTCATAGGAGTCGTCGTATCCCAGCACGATTTGCGCCAATCCGGTGATGCCGGGCTTGATATGCAGGGTGCGATCCGAATAGTGCGGCAGCGATAGGCCGTATTGCCGCGTAAAATGCGGACGCTCGGGACGCGGTCCCACCAGGCTCATGTCGCCTTTGAAAACGTTCCAGAATTGCGGCAATTCGTCGATATGCAGGGCCCGCATCACGCGGCCGGACCGGGTAATGCGCGGGTCATGCCCCTTCGCGCACAATACCGGTCCTCCCGCCTCCGCGTTCATGTCCATGGTCCGGTATTTATAAATCAGGAAAGTTTTCCCGCCGACATCCTCCTGGCGTCTCTCCGGACCTGAGTATTGGCCGCTTCGCCGACGGCGTCGATTCATTCCCACCCTTTCCTGGGCGTAAAATACCGATCCAGGCGATTCCAGCCGGATGATCAGCGCCAGTATGGGATAGCTCAGGGCCAGGATGAAGCACCCTGCCAATCCCGCCGCCCCATCGAGGATTTTTTTGATTACAACTACCGTAAATGCGGGTTTCATCGCTTATCTCCTCTATTGCCTTTAAATACGCTTTTGAGATAGCGCGCCAAAAGGCTTTTGCGGGAGTGCCGCAAACGGAGATAAACCGGGGTCTTAGGAAATCAGCCGCGGTTCCTGCATGCTGCTGCAATGCATGGCGCCCTGACCATAAACCAGGGAACGGCAATCGAGAGGAAGAATGCGACGATGGGGCAGATACCGGGAAAAAATTTGCAGAACCTCGTCATCCCGGGCATCTTCGAAGGTGGGAACCAGTATCGCGCCGTTTACCATCAGGAAATTGAGATAGGTAGCCGGTGTGCGCAAACCGGCTTTGATTTGCCTTTGCGGCATGGGAATCTCCACCACTTCCAAATCCAAGGCGGCGGCGTATCGGTTCAGCTTATCGACGTTACGGCGCAGCGGTTCGTAATTTTCATCCTGCTTGTGGGTTTCCACCGCGCAGAAAATCGTACGCTCATCCACGAAGCGGGCCAAATCGTCGATATGGCCATCGGTATCGTCGCCATCGATGCCGCTTTCGAGCCACAAAACCTTTTCGGCGCCCAGATAGGTCGCGAGTGTCGCCTCAATTTTTTCCTTATCGCACTTCGGATTTCGATTGGGATTGAGCAGACAGGAGGCGGTGGTAAGCAACAACCCTTTGCCGTTCACATCGATGGAGCCTCCCTCCAGGACGAAATCGACTTTGAGGCATTGTCTTTCGCGCGCGGCGGCCATGAAACGCGGCACAGCGTCGTCAAAATCCCAGGGCGGATATTTGCCTCCCCACGAATTGAAAGTGAAGTCGAGGCTGACCAGGACATCGGGTCCCGCGGCTTGGGACGCCTGCACGGTCAACGCGCCGTAATCGCGTATCCAGCTGTCGTTGGTAGGGCATACCCTTACGTCCAATCCCGCGGCACCGTTCCCGCAAAGCCGCGCCACCTCGTCCCGCTTGGCCGGAGTGTCGCATAAAACCACCACGTTTTGTTGTTGCAAGAGAAGCGATATGAAAGAGACGTAGGTTTTTTCCACTTCTTCGCGCACCGGATTCCAGGTCTCGCGGTTTTGCGGCCAGGTAAGCCATACCGCCTCTTGTTTTTCCCACTCGGCGGGAAGGCGCATGCGGGTATAAGGCGGGGGAAGTACGATATTCGAACTCATACCAGAAATCTCCGCGTCATGTCTTCGTACCCGTCGATACGGCGGTCGCGCAGAAAAGGCCAGACCCTGCGTGTGGATTCGATGGCGGCCTGGGGACATTCCACCACCAGCACACCCTCTTCGTCCGGTCCCAGCCTGCCGATGATTTCTCCCCCGGGATCGCATACCATGGAGTTGCCCCAGAATCGCAAATGGCCTTCGCTGCCCACGCGGTTTACCGCAGTCACGTACACTCCGTTAGCGATGGCATGGCTTCTATGCATGGTTACCCACGCATCCAATTGCTTGGCCTTAAGCGCCTCTGCCTCCGCGGGCGCGAGCGAGCGGGTTTCCTCGGCATCCCAGCCGATGGCCGTGGGGTAGCAGAGAATCTCGGCGCCCCGCATGGCCGTCAGGCGCGCGCCTTCGGGAAACCATTGATCCCAGCAGATGAGCACGCCCACGTTGCCCCGGCTGGTGGGGAAGTTCTTGAAGCCCAAATCGCCGGGCGTGAAATAATATTTTTCGAAAAAACCCGGATCGTCGGGAATGTGCATTTTCCGGTAAACCCCGGCGAGCTTGCCGTCGGTTTCGTAGACGGCGGCCGAATTATGGTAGAGGCCCGGAGCCCGTTTTTCGAAAAAGGGAACCACCAGCACGACCTGCTTTTCACGGGCCTTCTCGGACAGCTTACGCATGGGTTCGGCGTCGAGGTCATGCGCCAAATCGAAGTGGGCGATATTTTCCTCGATGCAGAAATAATCGTGGAGGATAAGCTCGGGAAGCACCACCAACCCCGCGCCTTTTCCGGCCGCCTCATCTATCATGGCATTGAGGCGCGCGAACTTATCCGCCGCCAGGCAATTGCCGCTGATTTGCACCAGTCCCAGCGTCATGCCTTTGCTCTTTTCGGATGCGCCCGTTCTTTTCTCCGCCATCGGAATACCCTCTCGTTTACGCGCTGTTTCGCTACAAAGGTACACAATTTCCCGGGGTGGAAATGCCGTCGCCGCCAGGGATGAAATTGCCCCGGCCCGCGTGGGCATGTATGTTTAAGCCATGAAAACCTACGAGAAACTTTTGGAATATTGCCGTGAAATGTACGCCGTGCGCTCGGCCGCGGCCCTATGCGGTTGGGACCAGGAAACCATGATGCCGCCCCAGGGAGGCGAAGGTCGCGCCCGCGCCTTGGAAGCCCTGTCGCGCATCGTGCATCAGAGACTTACCGCACCGCAACTGGGCGACTACCTCGACGAGGTCGGGAATGCCGCGGCAAATTCCGATACCGCTGCCGGTGGGGATGGCGGAATTCCGCCGGAGGGCGCGGCGCTGGTGCGCGAGTTATTGCGCGACAGGAACAAGGCCCTTAAAATACCCGAACGCTTGGCGGGGGAATTGGCGCGCACCGCCTCGCTGGCGCAACGCGCCTGGGTGGAAGCGCGTCCCCGCAACGATAGCAAGGCCTACAATCCCTGGTTGGAAAAGATGATGGCTTTGCGCCGCGAAGAGGCGGAGCATCTGGGCTATGAAGAAAGCCCCTACGACGCCATGCTCGATAACTATGAACCGGGCGCCCGTGCCTCGCGCTTGGAAAAAGTGCTCGGTGATTTGGAGGTAGAGCTTACGCCTTTGGTGCGGGCTCTGGCGGAAAAATGCGAAGAGCTCAATCCCAAATTGCCCGAGGGGCCTTATGATTTGGCGGCGCAGAAAAACCTCAATCAGCGCGTGCTCAAAGAGATGGGATTTTCCCTGGAAGCGGGTCGACTGGATGAATCGGCGCATCCTTTTACCGATGGAGTATATCCCTCCGACGTGCGCCTGACCACCCGTTACAGCGAATCGGATGTGGCCGGCGCGCTGTTCAGCACCTTGCATGAGGGAGGCCATGGCCTCTATGAACAGGGCTTCCTGCCGGAGCATTTCGGCACGCCCCTGGCCGAAGCGGTTTCGCTGGGCATTCACGAATCGCAGTCGCGCCTTTGGGAAAACCAAATCGGTCGTTCCGAAGCCTATTGGCAACATTATTTTCCCGAGTTCCAGGCGGCTTTTCCGGACCGGACCCAAGGACTGGCGCTCAGGGATTTTCTCCGGGCCGTCAATCGCGTCAAGCCTTCCCTGATTCGCGTGGAGGCGGACGAGGTGACTTACAACCTGCATATCGCCCTGCGTTTCCGTTTGGAAAAAGCGCTGTTCGAGGGCAAACTCCGCGCATCGGATTTGGAAGGCGCCTGGAATGAAGCCATGCTGAAGACTTTGGGCGTCAAGGTCGACAAGCCGGCCAATGGCTATATGCAAGACGTGCATTGGAGTCTCGGGCTGGTCGGCTACTTTCCCACCTATTCTTTGGGAAACATCTATGCGGCCCAGTTTTTCCGGCAAATGGAAAAGGATATTCCCGACCTGACCGGCAAAATAAGGAAGGCGGAGTTCGCGCCCCTATTGGCCTGGTTGCGCGAGAATATCCATAGGCATGGGCGCGCGTTCAGCGGCGACGAGTTGTTACATCGGATTACGGGGGAGCCGGCGGATTCGCGCCATCTCGTTAAATATTTGCGGGAAAAATACGCCCGGCTTTATGATTTACCGGGGCTGTAGACTTCATTTTTCCGGGGCATAAAAAAAGGTCCCGGCTGGTTAGCCGGGACCTTTAAGGTTTCGGGACGGTGGGCAACGGTTTTAGTTGCTCAGCGCCTGGAGGTAGCCTTCGTATTTCTCGCGAAGCACTTCCTTGTTCTTGTTCTTGCGGATGCGGCGCAGGGCCTGATCCCGCAGCTGACGCACGCGCTCATGCGAGATGTTGAGCGTTTCGCCCACTTCGCGCAGCGTTTGCGGAGCTTCGTGGTTGATTCCGAACAAACCCTTGATGACCTGGGCTTCGCGTTCGGGCAACTCGGAGAGAAGATCCTTCGCCAAATGCTCCACGGCCTGGATTTCCGCTTCGGCTTCGGGATTGACGGCCTTTTCATCCGGCAAGACTTCCTGATAGGTGGTCTTGGTGTCGGTTTTCAAAGGGGCGTCGAAGGAAATCCCGGCTTCGCCGAGCTGAATCAGCTCACGGATGTCGTCGCTCAACTCCTTACCCTTGGATTTTTCCTTCAGGGCCTTGCGTACGCGCAAGTGCTGGTTGGCGGGCAGACGGATAAGCGATCCCTGCTCATTGATAGCACGGGTGATATAGGCCTTGATCCACCAGACGGCGTAGGATATGAACTTGAGGCCGCGGGAATGGTCGAAGCTCTCGATGGCCCGGATAAGGCCCATGGCGCCTTCGCTGACCAGATCCGGCAGCGGAATGGGGCATCCCCGATACTGCAAGGCGACTTTGAGCACAAAACGCATGTTGGCGCTGACCAGCTTTTCGCGGGCGGCACGATTGCCTTCGCGGCACAGCTTGAAGAGCATGTGCTCGTCCTTACGGTCGATGGGACTGGTTTTGCGAATATCTTCCAGATAGCGCTTCAGAGTCTCGTCGTTGGTATCGAAGGTCATCTATTTTCCTTGTTCGGGTTACGAGTTGGTAGTAAGCAAGAGTCATTCCATCAAGGGTCATCCCAATTTAAGCCCAAAAATGGAATACGCAACCGTTATTTTGGGGAATGTAGTCATAAATTTTGACTGTATATTTATAAAGTCACTAAAAATGACTAATTGCACCGTTTAACGCAAATATCTCTAGTTTACTTTGTTTCAATCTTGTAAAAAAGGCGCAAAGTTTTTGCACACCTTAAAGAGTTAGTCACAAATTATGACTCTAGTTTGGGATCGGCGTTTTCAGCCTATTTAGGGGGGGGTGGGATTGGAAGTGATAAGGCTCAAGAATTTTCCCGCGAAGTCGATAAACAAACAGGTGCTCCGGAATTCCGGCGCCATGATTCAGACCGGGTCTCCGGTACGGAAGCAGGATAGACCAAATGAGCAACAATTTATCAGTGGGAGGGTTGGCGTCGGGGCTGGATATCAACAGCATCATTGATGGATTGGTCCAGGTGGAGCGCCGTCGCATCGTTCTCGAGCAGAACAAGAAAAAGGCCTATGAGCTGAAGGAAAAAACCTTCAACGATTTGAAGACC
>CAYNXV010000004.1:0-48112 GCA_964401245.1 uncultured Bifidobacteriales bacterium
GTCCAGAAATACGGGGGAAATCTGCGCAATCGCCACTTTTTTGAAATCGTTGCTTGCTATGGTGTGTTCTTTGTTCATTATTGTGCCACGGTTTGGGAGGTGATCCTGGAAATGTTCGGATAGGGGATGGGGGTGAAGGGCCCTGGAGAAGGCCTGGAGTCCGGCATTTGGATCCTGAAAACGGTGTAGGATTTTGCCCCGACCACCAGTTTTTGTGTCGGTAGTGCCGTCGTGGTCTTGAAGGTGCCCGATAGCCTAAGCGACCCCCTGCCGTTACCGTCCGCATCCACGACCCAGCCGGCCTCGACTTTGTCGCCTTCGGCATCATCGCCCATGACCCGGTACATTCCCATCGATTCCGAAGAGGTGTCGGCAACGACCGTAAAGGCATACGCCTTACCCGAGGGAAGGGTGATATCGCCCTCGTATCGGCTTCCGGTAAAGGTGGCCGTCAGCTTGCCGCCTGTCTGGTTTTCCAGCGTGAAGTCGGCGGGGCGCTCGATTGAGCTCCGAAACCATTCAGACACCTTCCGCTCGCCGTTGCAGAGATAGGCGAAAGCCACCGTGTCTCCCACCACGAGCGCCAGGAAGGCGTCGAGCTCCGCGACTTGCCCGGTAAAGCCGTTTCTACCCTGCACGGCGGCAATTTCTGCGATCGTTGCGTCGGAGCCGCTATTCGTCGATTGCAGGCATGCCGTCATCGCCAGGGCCATCAGCAGGAGTGGTGTTCTTTTCATGTTATTTCCTTTCCAAAAGATTGATGTTCAATCTGGGGTGGACCCCGATCATTGGACAAAAAATCGGTGTTTTTAAGCTAAGAAATCCGGTCATTGATTGATGATGAAATTGGAATTCTTGAACGATTTTTCGATGGTTTCGTGGGTCTCCTTTTCTGAAAAATAAACAGATGCCGGTGTTTTGTAATCCAACGCTTGATGGGGAGGGTGAAGTGCGACGGAAATATCGGTCCATTTTTAGAGAAGGAAACGTGGAAGGAGTTCTACATGCCCTTGTCGAGTAATATGGGGCTCTGGACTATATTCGTTGTGATAATCGAAAGCAGTTCATTTCCTAAGTGGTGCATTGGTGGGATCACCTTCGTGGAATTGAAATGGCCCATATATTCCCAGGCAAGCATTAACCAATCGCAGGCCCGCTAATTCAAATATTTTTCTTCAATCTTCTCAGTCGGGTCATAGGACTTTCCGCTTTCGTGTATTAAAAATGTGTAATCGATCGAAAAGTCATTGTAGGTAAGGAGTGCGCCGATATTTCGAATCCAACCACTTCCTTTGCTGTCTTTGTGAAGGATATGTCCAGCTCCCCCAAAAATTTCAATACCACTTCCGTATGTTGAAAAACCGAAAACCAATTGAAACAAATAATCGCCAGTTTTTGTGGAAAAAAAAGCAACAATGACACCTTGATATAGCGGGAAGTCATTGCCCCTGTTTGCTATTATGATTCACCGAGTCCTAAAAGTTGAAAGTGGGCGGCTGTCTTTGAACATCCGGCCATTGGCATCACGGAGGCCCGTTCTGGAAAATATTCCTCCTGCTGGTGACGGAAGGCCTTCGGGACGGACAAAACCTATTATAGCGGAGGTATTGTTCTTATCCATCCACTCCCGCACCTGGGGCGCCGTGAGTTCTTCCCCGAACAGCCGAAATTCGTCCAACTTTCCATCATAAGCCCTTGGATCCTTCAGGTCGCTTCGATGCCCCAGGATGATGTTGCCCTCAGGATCCAACGGGTCACCAGTCTGGTTGGGATTTTCACCTTTCAGCTCTCCGTCGATATAGACCCGAAGCCCATTGACTCCCACAGTTACCGCGTAGTGATGCCACAGGCCATCGTAATGGGCCTCCTCGGGCGGCATGTCCAGGATATTGCCGGTATCATTTTGATCCATGATATTGGTTCTAAGGGTTGTCAGCGGGGAGAAATAGACGTGGGTGCTGTTGGGTTCATAAATGGTCCCGTGGCTGAATATGTACCGGTACTGAGAGGTGTCCGGAGCGTCTACACTGTACCAGAACATCAGGCTGTAGGAACCGTCCGAACCATAATCGAAATCTTCCACGGCGAAATGCCCGCCGGTCCCGTCGAATTGAGCAGCCAGGCCGAATCGGCCCGCCACCCAAAGGCTTCCCTAATCGGCAAAATTACGGATTTCGGTGGAGATGTTTTTACCGGAAACCTCTTCCACGTTTCCATCCAGGGGCCAATACGCCAACAGCTCTGCCGGGGTTCCAGGCGTCCATAGGCACAAACACACTACCGTTGCGATCCATCTTGGTGACATATGTCTATGAATTTAGCAACCGATCCAAACCCGATAGGATCATGATGCGTCTATTGAAGGAGAGAGACAAATTGTCACTCCCCTTTCTATGCAGATTATGGGAGACTTTTAATCCCGGTACACTTCTCGTCTATGTGCAATCCGAATCACGATGACCACCAAGACCCCATCATAGATTTCATACACAATCCGGTATTCGCCAACCCGGATACGAAAGGCGTTTTTTGCGCCCGATAATTTCTTGCACCCGATGGGGCGGGGATCCGTCACCAGCCCGTCGATTGCTTTGAAAATCCGCGCTTGCAAAGTTGATGAAAGAGCTGCCAGTTCCTTTTCGGCACTTCGTTGAATTTCGATCCGGTAAGCCAATCAGGCCGCCCGCGCCTTTTTCTTGGTACTTCCGGTCAAAGTCTTCTTCACGGATTCCCAGGGACGGGAAGGTTCGCCCCGACGAGCCTCGATCGCTTGCAAGTCGGCCTTGTCTTCCATTCGCTCCCATTCTTCCAGGGCCTTTAAAGCTTCAATAGGGATGATCGCGCAAGCAGGCTTTCCGTGTTTTTCAACCACAATCCGCTCTTTGCCGTATGAGGCCCGGCTCACCAGGTCGGCCAAATCCTTCCGCGCTTGTGCCACTGATACTCTGGACATATTCCCCCCTGGTCATTATAATGGCATATTTTACAAAAGTCTAATTATGTACATATTATACGTTTTGTGGGCGAAATGCGCAACGTATGGCGCAACGGCGGCGTTTTTCAGCTTAATAATCAGGAAATCTGGGAATATTCAGTCTGGTTAATTTTGTTTGCCCTTGGCCGTATAGCCTCTATATTCGCACGATTGGGTTCAATCCGTAGAAATTTGCTCAATATTCCAAAATGGGAATTGGCAGTATAAATTTGCCTGATTATAGTCAATTGGATATAATTTTAGGAGGGTATCTGGACAAGAAAGTTTCTAGTGGGGCCAATGAAGATGAAGAGAAACCCAATGAAAAAGACTAAATCAACAAAAAGCAGTGGGAATGTTTTTACTGACCTTGGGTTAGAGGATGCGAAGGAGCATAAGCTTAGAGTTAAACTGGCAGTTCGATTACTTCAGAAAATCGAGTCGCAGAGTTTGACTCAAGCCAAAGCCGCAGCTATTCTCGAGATTACTCAACCCGATTTATCCAGGATAAAAAATGCAAAACTAAACCATTTTAGTTCGGACCGACTGATTCGCTTGCTTGATAAAATCGGATTGGATGTCTCATTTACAATAACGGATAGGGTAACAAAGAAGGCCGAGACAATCTTTGTTTAACAAGTACCGCGGTGGCTTCCACATCCAGTTCTCGCATCAGCATGTTAAAGGGGCCTATTTATTATAGCCTCGCTCTCTTCAACCGCAGCGAATTTCCGATAACCGAAACTGAACTCAGGCTCATGGCTGCCGCGGCGTAAATGGGACTCAATAACAAGCCGGTGAAGGGATAAAGCAAACCCGCTGCGATGGGAACCCCGGCGGCATTATATACGAATGCGAAAAAAAGGTTCTGTCTGATATTCCGGATTGTGGCCCTGCTCAGTATTCGGGCGCGAACAATACCGTTCAAATCCCCTTTTACCAGGGTCACCCCCGCGCTTTGCATGGCAACATCGGTTCCGGTGCCCATGGCGATACCCACGTCAGCCTGGGCCAATGCGGGCGCGTCGTTCACACCATCGCCGGCCATGGCCACCGTTTTCCCCTCGGCTTGGAGCCGCTTGATCGCTTCCACCTTCTGGTTGGGAAGCACTTCCGCAATGACCTCATCCAAGCCCAATTGCCGGGCCACGGCATCCGCAGTCGTTTTATTGTCTCCTGTCAGCATGATGATTCGGAGTCCCTCCGAGTGGAGCTTCCGGATGGCATCCGGTGTCGAAGCTTTAATGGGGTCGGCCACGGCAAGCAGACCCGCCACTTGTTGGTTGGCTGCAACGTACATGACGGTTTGACCTTCCCTTCGAAGCTCATCCGCCCTTTTAGGCCAACTTTCCAGGGAAATCCCTAGTTCTTCCATCAATGCGCTATTTCCCAAGGCGATATCCTTGCCGTCAACCGTACCCTTGACACCTTTGCCGGTGATGGAAGAGAATCCCTCCACCTTGGGAATGGCCCATCCTTTTTCCTTCGCTCCTGCGATGATGGCAGCTGCCAAGGGATGCTCGCTTCCTTGTTCCAATCCCGCGGCGAGACGGACTATGTCCTCCTCTTTCCAATCGTTGGCCTTTACCACGCCCACGAGTTTGGGTTTTCCCTCGGTAAGGGTTCCGGTTTTGTCCACGACCAAGGTGTCCACTTTGCGGAAAACTTCGATGGCCTCGGCGTTCCGGAACAATACCCCGGCCATGGCTCCCTTTCCGGTTGCGACCATGATGGACATGGGCGTGGCCAATCCCAAAGCGCAAGGACAGGCGATGATGAGAACCGCTATCGCATTGATCAGGGCATAAGCCAAAGCGGGCTGAGGCCCCCAAATGGACCAGACGATAAAGGTCAGGATGGAGATCAATACGACGGCGGGGACGAAATAGGAGGAAACTTGATCGGCCAACCGCTGAATCGGTGCCCGGGTACGCTGGGCTTCGGCGACCATCTGGACGATTTGGGAAAGCAAGGTGTCCGCGCCCACCTTTTCGGCGCGTAGGATTAACGATCCGGTTCCATTCAACGTTGCACCGATGATCTTGTCACCGGGTTTTTTCTCAACGGGAATAGGCTCGCCGGTCATCATGGATTCATCCACCGAGCTTGTCCCATCCAAGACCAACCCATCTACCGGGACTTTTTCGCCGGGCCTTACCCGTAATTTCTCACCGGGTTGAATATCGGCAAGCGGCACTTCTTCTTCGACCCCATCCTCCCGAATCCGCCGGGCTGTTTTCGGGGACAGGCCCAAAAGCGCTTTGATTGCCTCACCGGTACGGCTCCGGGCGCTGAGTTCCATGACTTGGCCCAAAAGGACCAAGGTGACGATAACGGCGGCGGCTTCAAAGTAAAGCCCCACCTGGCCATGCTCATCCTTGAACGCATCCGGGAAGAACGTTGGAAAAAGGGCGGCAGCCACACTATAGGCATACGCAACGCCCGTGCCCAGAGCGATAAGCGTGAACATATTCGGGCTCCGGTTTCGGATCGATTGCCACCCCCTGACGAAAAAGGGCCATCCACCCCACAGTACCACCGGGGTTGCGAGCAATAGTTCAATCCAGCGCTGGGAGTTCATGAGAAGGGTTTCAAAGGGGCGACTCGGTATTAGATGACCCATGGCGATAATCACCAAGGGAATACTCAATCCGAGGCTTACCCAGAAGCGCCGCAGCATATCCTTGAGTTCGTGGTTTTCCTCTTCCTTGAGAGAAATAGTCAGAGGCTCCAAGGCCATGCCGCATAGGGGGCACGAACCAGGACCGTTTTGGCGGACCTCCGGGTGCATGGGGCAGGTATAAATGCGCGAGTCCGCCTTATCCATGGAATGATTATGCACATTCGCAGACTGCATGCTGTTTGAGGCCGGATTGACAGTAGGGTGGGGTGGACGGGGCGCCGCCGCCGGTTTGGCAAAAGTTTCCGGTTCTGCGTCGAACTTTTTTTTGCAGCTGAGTCCGCAAAAATACCAGGTTTCACCTCCGAATTCGGTTTTGCCTGCGGCATTTTTCGGGTTGATTGTCATACCACAGATGGGATCCTTGACTGACGGTGGGGTGCAGTGCTGGCCTGGTGCATCTGTATGGCTTCCGTGAATATTGGCGTTCATTGTCAATCCTTCGTTGAACCCGCGGTATTCGGGTTATTAACCTTAAGACGGAAACCAGGGCAAAACCTTACAGGGCTCTCGCTGACAGAAAGAATAGGTATTGCCGGGGATACTCCAGTCTACCAGTTTCATTGCCCAATGGCTAATAACAACAAAGGGGCTGATTGGCTTCAGAAGGAGTCTGACTTGGCCAATCCTTATTTCGGGGAAGCCATGCTGACCTGCGGAAAACTTGTCCGAAAATTGAAAACCTAGCTCTTCGCCCGGCAATCACGCCCAACTGACCATTGCGAAGAATTCTGGCCGGGTAGACGACGATACCCGGATAAGTAGACTGAACAACCGGGGTCGACTTATCCGGGTATCGTCGCCGTGCCGATTTTTACTTCGACTGAGTTTCGATTTTTACTTTGAATCCGTCTTCGGATCCTTCAAGTTGGACTTTGGATTCGGGAGGAGTTGGAGCGGATTGTGCTGCGGCGGGTTGTTCCTTGATTACCTGGGGCGCTGGTGAGGCGGAGTCCTTGCTGGAGCATCCGGCGATAAAGAATACGGGTATCATAATGGCGAGGGTTTTGATTATTGAAGATTTCATACGTTCCTGACCTTGGATTAGGAACTGACAGTAGTTCCAGATTTCGGATATGGAACAAATAATAAGCCACAAAAGAAGGCTAAGGAATCGTACCAAAGGATGAAAAAAGGATTAATCCTCTTTTTGATGCTTTAGCAGCCTGCCCTTTTTCGCGGTGGGTCTATTTACGGAGTCCTAAAGAATGAAAGTCGGCGGCCGTCTTTGAACATCCTGCCATTGGCATCACGGTAGCTCGTTCCGAATAATTGTCTTCCGGCAGTTGACGGAAGACCTTTGGGACGGGCAAAACCTATTAGAGCGGAGGTATTGTTTGTATTCATCCACTCCCGCACCTGGGGCGCCGTGAGCTCTTCCCCGAATATCCGTAATTCATCCAACTTTCCGTTATAAGCTCTCGGATCCTTCAGGTCGCTTCGATGCCCCAGGATGATGTTGCCCTCAGGATCCAACGGGTCACCAGTCTGGTTGGGATTTTCACCTTTCAGCTCTCCGTCGATATAGACCCGAAGCCCATTGACTCCCACAGTTACCGCGTAGTGATGCCACAGGCCATCGTAATGGGCCTCCTCGGGCGGCATGTCCAGGATATTGCCGGTATCATTTTGATCCATGATATTGGTTCTAAGGGTTGTCAGCGGGGAGAAATAGACGTGGGTGCTGTTGGGTTCATAAATGGTCCCGTGGCTGAATATGTACCGGTACTGAGAGGTGTCCGGAGCGTCTACACTGTACCAGAACATCAGGCTGTAGGAACCGTCCGAACCATAATCGAAATCTTCAACGACGAAATGTCCGCCGGTGCCGTCGAATTGAGCAGCCTGGCCGAATCGGCCTTCCACCCAAAGGCTTCGCTGATCGGCAAAATTCCGGATTTCGGTGGAGATATTTCTACCGGAAACTTCTTCCACGTTACCATCCAGGGGCCAATACGCCAACAGCTCTGCCGGGGTTGCGGGCGTCCATAGGCACAAACACACTACCGTTGCAATGAATCTTGGTGACATATGCCAATGAATATAGCAACCGTTCCTGACCCGATAGGATCGTGATGCGTCTATTGAAGGATTCCCTGCAAGACGAGCTCAAGACTACATCAATGGGTTTTCCTAGGTATCATTTTTTGGAATTTTCTGCAGGGACAAAATCTGTCTCCTAATTTCCCTATGTTAAAAAAGTTTTGATCTGTGAATTGGAATGCCATTAATTCTTAGGATAGCCGGATTTTCATGCAATGCCGCAAATTTTGCCTAATTTACCCAGATAGATTAGGGATTCAGCACCCAGTAGGTGTCAAATCCATTCCCTTGTTGGGTGGCACGTGCGCGTGTGGCCTCACTATCCAGAAGGCGTTCCGCGAGGACTGTAAAACCTCTAAAAAATGTGTACACAAGTGATACACAATCCCCTCCAAAAGAGGTATACTATAAGAAAAGGCCGGAGGGGCTATGAAACAGATGATCTCAATACGGGAGTTTCGCGGCGAGCTTGCGGACGTCCTGGACGGAAAAAAGCCAATCCTTCTCACCAGCCATGGCCACGCCAAAGCTATGATATACCCGTTAGAGGCGGGTGCCGAGGTGCCGATGGAAGTGAAGCGCGATGCGTTTCGGATATTGGCCCAGCAGATCTCCAAGAAAACCGCCGATATCGACGAAGAAGAAATGTTGAGGGACTTTGACGCCTGGCGTAAGCAGCGTCGTCGTAGCAGACGCTAACGTTCTTCTTTCGGCCATTGCGGGTCGCGCAGCAAGCCGGGTGCTGTATTCCGGGCTTGAAATCCATACCACGGAATATACCTGGGAGGAGGTGAAGGAATATGTGCCCATCTTTCAAGTACGCTATAAAAAGACCATTGAGGAAATGGAAATGGCGCTTCAAGCGGCCCCAATTCGTATCCACAAGCGGAAATCGTACGTCGATAAACTTTTAAATGCAAAGCGTATCATTGCGGATAAAGATCCTGATGATGTGGATCTATTGGCATTGGCCCTTAAGTTGGAAACTCCAATTTGGAGCAACGATAATCATTTCAAAGATCTTCCCCTTAAACGCTACACGACTGCGGAGCTTCTAAAAGCCCTGGGCATGTGATTTTTCATCCCACAGGTGGCGGGGGTGGCTTTTAATCCCGGTACACTTCTCGTCTATGTGAAATCCGAATTACGATGACCACCAAGACCCCGTCATAGATTTCATACACAATCCGGTATTACCCGACCCAGATACGAAAAGCGTTTTTTGCGCCGGATAATTTCTTGCACCCGATGGGACGGGGAGCGGCCGCAGCAAGGATGCATTGATCCAAAATCCCAACATCATCAAAATGCTGTGAAAAAGGAGGTTTAATTATGTTTCCGTTCCTGGTCAGAAATCCTCATGGTACCCACAAAGATTGAGCGCTTGAAAAACAAATGGGTTAACTTATGAGTTAGCGAGTATGGCATTTAGGGGAAAGATCAAATTTAGGAGGCTAATATGTACAGAAAAATGGTGCGACTGATATGTTTGATGCCGATTCTTCTATTTTCACATACTAGTTTCGCACAGAATGGTTCATTACTGGCAGCGGCTCAAGCGCTGTCTTCACACATTAAGGAAACAGCCAGTTTATCGGGAACGGCAATTGCCGGTCATTACAAAACTATTGAAGAAAATAAGGCCCTTTTAGATGGCAGTCCGGAAATCGTCACTGCTTTCCGGAATCTGATAAATACGTATGAAACAAAATACGGGGCATTCTTTTTGCCTGGGAGTGAAAAGGTGAGTTTTTCGCGTAATAATGAAACTACCGAAGATATTCACTGGGCAATATTTTCGACAATGCAACTGATATTCGATGAAGTGTTCAATAAGGGGGGACTTAACGACCCGACAATTTTTCCCTTGATAGAAGGGTATCGTTTTGCCAGTTCTGCGCAGTTTCCAGGACTTTGTGAGCCTCCAACAAATCCGGATGCAAGTCATACGGTCAAAATAAACGGCAGTTTCAAAAAAACCTTCGGACGTGATACGCAAAACTGGGACTGGCCGGCACGGAAGCCTACCGGCACATATTTGGCACCGGGTACGATTGTGAAGGTAACGGTACCCTCAGTACTGGTCGGCAAAGGATACCAAATCCGCGTTGGCGCCCACGCCTATGATCATGAAGAGCGAAACCGCAATCCGGTCAATCGGTTTTCCCGAATATCGCTGCTTTTCGATATTACCAATACGACGATGACCGTTGCCAATCCCCTGGGGGGAGGTATTTATATCGAGGTACCGTCTGGTGCCGACGCCGGTATTGTGAATGTTACAATTACGGGTGCAGTCAGATCTCCTTATTTTTCCGCGAAATCCTTTCATAAGACTTCCAATCAAGAATGGGTCAATGCGGAGCGTGGTTTTCCTGCTCCATGGGCCGATTTTCAAAGCGAAAAATTTATGATGCAGGTTCCGCGGGCATGGATTTATAAATTGGATGACCCTTCCAAACTGATAGCTGAGTGGGATGCCTCAGTGGACGCCGTCAATGATCTCATGGGCTTTCCGCGGGTGCGTGGAAAAGAAACCATATATTTGCAAGCAGATGCCATATTAAAAGCCTCGGTGCATTCACCAGGATACCCGGCGGTTAATGTTACTACCGGTAATCCGAATTCCGGCGACGGCTATGCAAACAACTATTTGATACGTGGACCGCAATATGGTTCAGAAACGGAATTTCACGAACTGGGACACTCCTATAGATTCCCCCGGATGGCCTATACCAATGAAGCTGAAGTAAATCTTCACTATGTGACCATGGCAAACACCGTGTATGATATGGACATCGGTAAAGCTTTTTTCAGGGCATATGCGCCTGGAAACAGAATCACTGAAAAACAGATAGAGAACACGGCCCAATATTGGATGATAGGATCTCTTTTCCGAAATGGTGCTGAAATGCAGAGTTGGGAAGAAACCTATAAACCAGCGGGGTACGCGCGATTAGTGGATTTTGGTCGATTGTTCGGCTGGGAGGGGCTGGGAAAATATTGGTATTCCTTCAATCATGATCATGAAAATGGTTTGCAATCACCGGGGAATAATGATGGGAAAATGGTAAGGCTATGTGAAACTTCAGGCCTGGACATCCGCCCCCTCTGGCATTTTTGGGGGAAACATCCGCAGGACAGTGCGGAAGTGAGAAGACAGGTTGAAAAACTCGGTTTGAAACCATCACGAAAAATATATGACATATTGAATATCTACAAAGACAACTTTATTCCCGCCAACAATGCTGAATTCCGGGCATTTTGTCAAATCTGGTTTGGTAAAGAGCCTAGCCTGACCGGAATCGGTACTGAAAACGACAGAGCAAAACAACTTGCCAGTTATAACGAAGAAACGGCTGATAGCATAAGCAGTATGGTGCAAAGCATAATTGATTTATACTTTCCCGAGGGACAACCCCCTGCAAATATTGAACATAACATGCTTCCAGAATTAAAATATGGAAGAGCCATTACAGTATTCCCGTTACTGATTAATGACAGTTTCACCGTAAATTTCAACCCCGGTGTATATGATATGGTAAAAATCATGAGTTTGTCCGGCAGAGAAATCCAAAGTCGGAAGATACCAGCATCCAAATCGACATTGAATATGAACATCAATGAATTGAATCGCGGCAAGTATATTTTGATGATGAGCGGTGAGAAAACAAATCAAGCGGTTAAAATAATCAAGGAATAATTATATGAATTGCATCATATTTATTTTGGGATTCGCCTTGTCTATTGTTTCCGCTAAAGACATTCAGATCAGCGGAACAATAAAGGACGTCGTTTCGCGTGAGGCGATCAAGGGAGCTACCGTGACGCTTTCCGGATCTGATTTATCGGATATTTCAGATGCGCAAGGGGCATTTGATCTTGTGGGCACGGTGTCCATCTTCAAGCCAGGCGTGATTGCAGGGCTTGCCGCTTTTGGTAGGGGTGGGCTGAAGTTCAATCTTGATAAAAATGAACACGTTTCTGTGACCACCAGGACGATACACGGAAGAACGCTTTACCAAGTAGAGAAAAGATTAGACGCTGGAAGTTACGAAATGACTTTGCCCGCCATGGATGCCGGGATACTGGTGTGCGAATTGCGCATCGGGAATCGGGTTTATTCACTGAAGAAACCCAACTTAGCCGCCACCGTCACCGGGCAGCCCGGGTTCAGGAAGACGATGTCCTCCAAGAAAGAACGTTTGAGCAAGCGCGCGGCGGATATTGACACATTGCGCATCACTGCTTCTGGGTATCAATCAGCAATGGTCCCCGTGGATAATTTCACGGTGTCAAACCTGGAAGTTTTCCTGACGCCGAAATCCACTACTGGTTATGGGAGGAAGGATTCCAACATGGTGATGCCTGACCCGGATAATAAGCCCGGAGCAACCGATAAACCGCTTAAGGTATTTATCTTGACGGGCCAATCCAACATGTTGGGCTATGGCAATATAGGTGACCTTTTGGAATTGGCAAAAACAGAGGAAGCTTATTCCCATCTGGTTGACGAACAGGGAAACTGGAACGAACGGAAAGATGTGTATGCGATCCATGTTATGTCGGGAAGCGTACGGAAAAAAGGATATCTATTGCCCAACACGCTCCACAACAATTTTGGCGTTGACTTTCAATTCGGCCATGTCATGGGGTTCACGCAGGATGAACAGGTGCTTCTCCTCAAAGCCGCAATAGGTAATAGATCCCTGGGGTGGGATATTCTCCCTCCGGGCAGTGAGCGTTATGACTACAATAATCAGACCTTTGCCGGGTATGGAGACTCGATTGACGTCTGGCCGGCAAACGAAACCTATGAACAGCAGGCGGACAGATATGTCAACTGGTATGCCGGCAAGCAGTATGATGATTACGCGTCCGATGCAAAAATGGTATTAAAGAACCTTTCCACTCA
Organism: uncultured Bifidobacteriales bacterium; assembly: GCA_964401245.1. Lineage (GTDB taxonomy): Bacteria > Fibrobacterota > Fibrobacteria > UBA11236 > UBA11236 > JBGTHM01. The sequence goes on from CAYNXV010000004.1 coordinate 12,613, forward strand.
TTTCCCCGATTATAAGGGTCAGGGATACGAAATAGCCGGTTTTGTATGGTTCCAGGGTGCAAAGGATGCGGGCAACACAGGTCATGCTGTTCAATATGAAAAAAATCTGGTCCGGTTTATCAAGGAGCTCCGGAAAACCTTCGATGCACCCAAGGCCAAATTCGTGTGTGCCACTATTACAGCCCCTGGAGGTGCCTCCGGCAATACCAGGATTATTGCCGATGCGCAGCTGGCAGTGAGCGGAGATGCCGGCAATTACCCGGAGTTTGCGGGTAATGTTTTGACTACCGATTCCGATGGTTATAATCCGCCTGGCAGTGCGAATGCACACTATGGTGGCGACGCCAAATTCATTTACCGTGTAGGAAATGCCATGGGCTGGGCTATGGCGGAGCTATTGCGATAAATCTGGACTGAACTGTCCCGCCGGATCCGGTATCAACTCGCTCCATATACCGATCCGCATTTGATGGCGAAGCCCCTGAGCGAAAGATATAGAGGTCCTTATTTTACTTTTCTATTCATAATTAAAATACTGAAATCCATGTTTTACCCGGTGCGACACTTAGCGAGGGGCCACCATGAGTTTTAAGCCCAATGCCTCCAACACTGCTTCTAAGCTACTCAGGCGAGGGTTGCCTTTCTTAGAAAGCATGTCATAAAGGCCCTCTCGGTTTAAATGGGTCTTTCGGGCGACCTTAGCCATTCCGCCCTGAGCCCTGATGATATCTTGAAGGGCCAGTAGAAATAAGCCCGGGTTTTCTTCTTCAAGACAGGTATTTAAATAGCCGATAGCCTCCTCCGGATCCGCTAGGCGCCGGTCAAGGAAGTCTTCAATAGGGAAGCTAGGAGGAACGCCTTTTTTTGAAGTCTTCCCAACATTGGAGGGCTTTTTCGATATCCTTTCGCTGCGACGCTTTGGAACCCCCAAAGAGGAGGAGGATAAACGTTTTGTTTTTTTTCCCGCAGTAGATCCGATAACCTGGGCCATAATCAATCCTTAACTCGTAAATTCCGTCAAAAAACTTGAAGTCTCCCAAATTGCCTTGCCTCAATAAACCAAGGCGTTTCTGGACTATGTTGATTGCTTTCAAATCCTTGAGAGAATCAAACCATTCCACAAATGGAGACCGCCCCTCAGTAGTCTGATAAATTTCGACCTGATTAGGCTTTGTCTCCACACCCAATAAATGTAGGTTATACCCTACAATAAGTCAAGTAAAAGGAAAGGAGCGCCTGAACAGTCCGGTAGGTATAAACCCGGGTACCAATCCTAGGGTTACGACTGATCGCCTATCCGGGTGTACCAAGGCCACCGATACTTTGAATGTATTTGTCCCCCCCAGCTTCACCAATTCCCTAGAACTCCCCACTAGGTTTCATACCACCGAATTCTAATTTGTCTTTATGGCACATACGAAGCGTCCCGTGGACTCCCATCCCATGCCCGAATCCAATCCCGGTCCAGGGGAGGTGGAAGCGGAAAGGCGGCGGCTTATTCTCGATTCGGCGCTGGACGCCATCATCACCATCGACGCCCAGGGTCTGGTCCAGGATTGGAACAAAAGGGCCGAGATTATGTTCGGTTGGACCGCGCAGGAGGCCCAGGGCCAGGTCATGAGCGGAATGATCATTCCTCCCCAACACCGCCAAGGCCATGAGCGCGGGATGCGACATTTCCTCGCTACCGGCGAAGGCCCCATCCTCAATCGCCGCCTGGAAATCACCGCCCTGCGCCGGGATGGGGGAGTGTTTCCCATCGAATTGTCGGTGGCTCCGGCCCGCATCGACGGAAAGTGGATGTTCTCCTCCTTTATCCGCGATCTCACCGAACAAAAGGCGGCCGAGAACCGGAATTTCCTGCAATCCGCCACCACCCGCATTCTGGCCGAGGTCTCGTCCCTGGAACAGGGCATAGGCGCCATTCTGGAAGCCATCCTGGAAAGAACGTCCTGGGAGGTATGCGGATTCTGGCAACACGACGGGTATGTGGACGGACTGCGATTGTCCGACATGCGGTATAAACCCGACGGGCCTTTCGAGGCGTTTTTGGCTGTAAGCCGGCAAATGCGCATTGCGGAGAAGGTGAGCATTCCCGGACGGATCGAGGCGGAGGGTAAACCTGTTTGGATAGTTTCGCTGGCGGAGGACCCTGGCTTTCTCCGCAAGCCCCAGGCCATGGAGGCAGGGTTCAAATCGGGATTGGCTTTTCCCGTGTATCTCGGAAATAATCTGCTGGGGGTTTTCGAATTCTATTCCCGGGAAGAACTCCCCGAAAGCCCGGAGCTGATCGAAACCCTGGTTTCCATGGGGCGGCAATTGGGCCAATTCATGGAAAGGAAGCGGGCCGAGGCGGATTTGCGGCGGCGCGACGAACAGCTCGAGTTGATCATGGATGCGGCCCCGGCCCTTATCAGCTATATCGGGGCCGATAGGCGTTACCAGTTCAACAACCTGGCCTATGAGCAATGGTTCGGGCATGCCAAGGCGGAGATTATCGGAAAAACCATGTGGGAGGTATTGGGCGACGCGGCATATGCCAAGCTCAAGCCGCGGGTGGACGCAGCCTTGGCCGGCGAGGTACAAACCTTCGAAGACATGCTACCCTACCGAGAGGGAGGTACCCGCTATGTGGAGGGGCATTATCTACCCCATCGCCGGGCCGACGGGGTGATCGAGGGATTCATCGTCTTCATTGTCGATCTCAGCGAAAGGCGCAAAACCGAGGACGCCTTGCGCGAAAGCGAAGACAGGCTGCGCCAATCCCAGAAAATGGAAGCCATCGGTCGGCTGGCCGGCGGAATCGCTCATGACTTCAACAATCTTCTGACGGGTATCATCGGTTTTTCCGAATTGGCCATGCTCTCCATCGACGAAAAGCAGTCTACCCTCGAAATGCTGGCCGACATCAAGAGATCGGGCGAAAGGGCGGCGTTGCTCACCAGCCAATTGCTGGCCTTCAGCCGCAAGCAAATCCTTTCGCCCAAGGTGTTGGATTTGAACTCGGTGATGAGCGGGATGGAATCCCTGCTTAAGCGCGTCATCGGCGAAAACCTGAATTTCGTCACCGTATTCCGGCCCCACCTCAAGCCGGTGCGCATCGATCCCAACCAATTGGAGCAAATCATCCTCAACCTCGCCATCAATGCGCGAGACGCCATGCCCACGGGAGGAAAATTGACCCTGGAAACCTTCGCCATGGAGGTGGAGGAATCGACTCTGGGCGCTTATCTCGATGCGCGGCCCGGGCCGCACGTGGTGTTGGCGGTCAGCGACACCGGCATCGGCATGCCGGCCGAAGTGAAGGAAAGATTGTTCGAACCTTTTTTCACCACCAAGGAGCGCGGCAAAGGCACCGGCATGGGCCTGGCCACGGTGTATGGCATCGTCAAGCAAAGCGGCGGCCATATCCATGTCTTCTCCGAGCCGGGCAAGGGTTCCAGCTTCAAAATCTTTTTTCCGGCCGTGAACGAAGGCCTGGATATGGAAAAGTCGCCCGAAGAAAAATCCCCGCTGGTCAGGGGGAATGGGGAGACCATTCTGCTGGTCGAGGACGAGGAATTGGTGCGTACGTATGCCTACAAGGTATTGACGGGCCTGGGGTACGACGTGCGCATGGCCGTGCATGGAAAGGAGGCGTTGGATATCATCGCCGAGACTCCCATCCCATTCCGTCTCTTGTTGACGGATGTGGTGATGCCGGAAATGAGCGGCCGGGAATTATGGGAGAAGGTGAAAATCCTGCATCCGACCACGCGCGTGCTGTTCATGTCCGGTTACACCGATAATGCCATCGTACATCAAGGGGTACTGGACCCCGACGCGCCTTTTCTGCCCAAGCCCTTTTCCCCGGCGCAATTGGCGGAGAAAGTGGGACAGGCGCTATCCCCGATGTCCACGCCCGCCCCATAATATCGTAACAGCGCATTGCTATAATTACCTTCGGGCGGATTACCGATTCAATCCACCGTCGAAGTTATTGAGGCGCCAAAGAAAATCGTGTGGATGGGTAAAGCACTCGGAACCAAGGCAAGGCATACATGGCTGCTTTCCGAGAATAACGGATTAACGACGGTGCAATCATCCGAAGGTATGGAAGGCTGGCTTGTCTCTCTTATCGGATTCTTTGACAAGAATTTTCTGGATAAAGCGTTGGCTGCGGTACTCCATGACCTTAAGGTTGCCGCTGAATTGCAGAGTTAACAAATCGCTTAACATACTTGATTGAGTCGAAATTCAAAATGGATGATTTTCAGGCGGTTTGCTATTTTTTAAAACCAAAGTGCTTGTCATGCCATAAATAGGGAGCGCGCATGTCGGAAAAAAAGAAACTCACCACGGCTGCCGGTTGCCCGGTCGCTCATAACCAAAATTCCATGACCGCAGGACCGCGCGGCCCCGTGCTGATGCAGGATGTTTGGCTGTTGGAAAAGCTCGCGCACTTCGACCGCGAGGTGATTCCCGAAAGAAGAATGCACGCTAAAGGCAGCGGCGCCTACGGAACCTTCACCGTTACCCATGACATCACCCAATACACCCGCGCCAAAATATTCTCCCAGATAGGGAAAAAGACCGAGTTGTTCGCCCGTTTCACCACCGTGGCCGGTGAGCGCGGCGCTGCGGACGCGGAGCGGGATATACGCGGCTTTGCCGTCAAATTTTACACCGAAGAAGGCAATTGGGATATGGTCGGCAACAACACGCCGGTATTCTTCCTGCGCGATCCACTCAAATTTCCGGACCTCAACCATGCGGTAAAACGCGATCCGCGCACCAATATGCGTAGCGCCCAGAATAACTGGGATTTTTGGACATCGTTGCCCGAGGCCCTGCACCAAATCACCATTGTCATGTCGGATAGAGGCATTCCTGCCAGCTACCGGACCATGCACGGCTTCGGATCGCATACCTTCAGCTTCATCAATGCGAAGAACGAGCGCTTCTGGGTCAAGTTCCATTTCAAATGCAAACAAGGTATTGAAAACCTCACCGACCAAGAGGCCGAAACCCTGGTCGGAAAGGATCGCGAATCGCATCAAAAGGATTTGTACGAGGCCATTGAAGGCGGCAACTTTCCCAAATGGACGCTGAAGGTTCAGATAATGCCCGAAAAGGACGCCTCCAAGGTACCCTACAACCCCTTCGACCTTACCAAGGTCTGGCCGCACAAGGATTATCCCCTAATCGAAGTCGGCGAAATGGAACTCAACCGCAACCCGGAGAATTTCTTCGCCGAAGTCGAGCAATCCGCCTTCAACCCGGCCAGCGTGGTGCCCGGCATCGGCTTCTCGCCCGATAAAATGCTGCAGGCGCGTCTGTTTTCCTACGGTGATGCGCAGCGCTATCGGCTCGGCGTGAATCACAACCAGATACCGGTAAACGCCCCGCGCTGCCCCGTGCATCACTACCACCGCGACGGCGCCATGCGCGTGGACGGAAATTTCGGAAGTACCAAGGGTTACGAACCGAACAGCCTGGGGGAGTGGCGCGAGCAGCCCGACTTCCGCGAGCCTCCGTTATCCCTGGAAGGCGCGGCAGACCATTGGAACCATCGCGAAGACGAGGATTATTACTCGCAGCCCGGTAACCTGTTCCGCCTCATGTCTCCGGCTCAGCAAAAGGTCCTGTTCGAAAACACCGCCCGGTCGGTAGGAGGCGCTTCCCGCGAAGTCCAGCTCCGGCATATCCAAAACTGCCTGAAAGCCGATCCAGCCTATGGCAAGGGCGTCGCGGAGGCGTTGGGCATTAAAGTCGAAGAAATTCCGAAATAGAATTGGCCGGCAATCCTGAGCATACCTGAATTTCGGCTTTTCGGTACTCAACATCTGCTGGTACTCCTGGTCATAATGATAATGGCCGTGGTACTGCCGATGTTGACCCGATATTCCGGCTTTGCCCGCGCAGGAAAAATCGTAGGCGGAATGCTTGGTATTACCCTTATCCTGCTCAAAATCGGTGAATTGGCTTACGGAATTTCGCAGGGATATTCCTGGCGCCACATGTTGCCCTTGCATCTATGCGACGTCGCCGCCCTGACCACGGCTACGATGCTTCTCAGCCGCAACTTCCTCCTGTACGGCATTTCCTATTTCTGGGCCCTGGCGGGAACCCTACAGGCACTCGTAACGCCCGCCTTGGCGGTGGGTTTTCCGGATCCTGACTTTTTGTTCTTCTTCGCCTCGCATGGATTGGTCATCGTAGGAGTGGTATTCGCCACCGTTGTTTTCGGCCTGCGCCCCAGGCCTCGTTCCATACTCCATGCCTTTACCGCTACCGCCATGCTGGTCGCAGTGGCTGCGCCGGTCAACTGGTGGCTCGATGCCAATTTCCTGTTTCTCCGCGAAAAACCTCCGGTGGCATCCCTGATGGATTATATGGGCCCTTGGCCGTGGTATATCCTGACCCTGGTGCCGGTTACCCTATTGTTCTTTTGCTTTTTTTATAGCCCGTATTGGATAGCGGACAGGCTGCGATCAAGAAAATCCTGATTAACTAAAATCTATTTCGGACAGCCGCCGTCGAGGCACCACTCATTGCACTTGCCTTTGTGCGTGCTCTCGTTGTGACTTCCATCGTCTCCGCCGTCCTTGTTCTGGATGTTGTTGTTCGAACCGACCGCGAGGCAGAATTCATGCGCGTTGTTTGGGAAGATCCACATGGGGCCGCGAGCGGCGAGAGTATTAGTCAGCGAATTGCCGTATTTCCGTTGGTTATCATTTACGTTGAAATCCGCTTGGGTAACCGCATGGTACGCTTCGCTTTTCCCCTTATCGCACTCGCAATTTCTTCCGTCGGCCCAACCCTCGCCGCAATACAAGTACACCCCGTTCTGATTGCGTAGCTTCCGGGTGTCGACGATTTGCCACTTATCGTTGCTTCCGTCCGCCCGCGGCGTGCCGCTTCCGCACCCGACGCTGACCCATTTACCGCCCGTAAGCACGCGGAGGTTGCCGGAGCCGGTGGTGGGCGGCGGCTGGACGGGAACGCTCGTCAGGGTGACATTCATGGTTCCGGTCAAGCTGGATAGGGGAACCGATTTCGTGTAATATCCATTGGCGCTGACGGCGAGAGTGTCAAGAGTCGCGGCCGACTTCGCCAATGGCCGTAAAATGTCGCGGGAGCTCTCGGCCGGCGCCATGATACCGCCGGGATTACCGGCGGAATGTAAAACCCTACGGCTGTATTTTTTCGTCCCGATGCTGATAACCAAAGTGTAAAGGCCGGTTTCCTCAAGCGGAGAGAGCGCCAGGGTATGGTTTCCCGGCGACATCACCGTCGGCTTGAGGCCGGAATTCGATTCGCCCTTCAGATTGAAAAATTCCGCTGAAACGATTTCCTCCGAAGGCAGGGAAAAACTCATCTCCCTTCCCGAAATCTTAGGCTCGGCATTGGGAAACGACGTCTCGCGTCCCAGGCTCACGGGCACTGATAGCCAATATTTTCCGTTCGCATCCGTGGTGGCGGTTTTACCCGCGGCAACCAGTTTCACCTGGGCTCCGGCGACCGGATTTCCCGATTCGTTGGAAACCGTTCCCGTCAAATCGATGCCCTGCGCAGTTACGAATGTCACTCCGGCGACAACCAAAAGCGCGGAAATCCTGGTAATTCCACCCGTCGATTTTTTCATGGATCCTCCGTCAATAGCGTTGAAATGTATTGTAGGCGAAAAATGGAATTTTCGCCCGCCGGAATCCAAAAGATCGGAGGATTATTCAGGCATTTCGATAAATCGGACCGCACGGGCTTCTCGAAAAACCCAAAATGGCATGATAACCCGTTAATTCAGGGATTTGTTTCTCGGGTGGAAGCTCTGATGCACTTCACGGAGATAATCCTGATCCAGATGCGTGTAAATCTGGGTCGTACTGATATCCGCATGCCCCAGCATCTCCTGCACCGAACGCAAATCGGCGCCCGCTTCGATAAGATGCGTGGCGAAACTGTGCCGGAACGTATGCGGTGAAACCGCCAAGGTGATTCCCGCCTCCAGACACAGACGCTGCACGATTTTCCAGGCGCCCATGCGGCTCAGGGGCATGCCGCGTCCGTTGCGGACGAGAATGTCGGATTTGTTGTCCTTGGTCCGGCGCTCCTTCTCCATATATTCCTTGATGGAACGCGCCACGGGATTGCCCAGGGGTACCAGCCGCTGCTTCTTGCCTTTACCCTCCACCAATACCACGCTTTCGTCCAGACGCAATTGATCCAGACGCAGATGGGTGGCTTCCGAAATGCGCAAGCCCACTCCGTAAAGCAAATCGATCAGGCAGAAGTCTCGCAGGGCCCCCTTGCGGCCCGCGAAGATGTTTTCCTCCATGTGATTGTAAAGGGTTTCGATTTCGTGGCGCGTGAGGCTGGTGGGCTTGTAGCGTTGCCGGCGTGGGGCCTGGATGCCCATGACCGGATCCTGCGCCAGCAGGCCTTCGTCCTGGAGGTAAAGGAAATAGCCGCGCAACGAGGACAGATGGCGGGCTATGCTCGAAGCTTCCCTTCCTTTCACTTCGTAGAGGTAATCGACGAAAGCCCTCACCTGCGCCGCCTCCATGGACGCGATTTCCATAGGGAGGGTCGACTCGGACAAATAGGCGAAGAAGTTGCGCAAATCGGAGAAATACGCCTGGATGGAGTCCTCGTCCAGGCGCTTTTCCAGGCTCAAATGCACCCGGTAATTTTCGCCTTCGGGTATCACCGGGGTGGCGGCGTCCGAAGGCGATGGGGGAGACGGCGGCAACGGCGGCGACAAAGGCATGTCCTTTCCCGGCGGGTCGGCCGGCGTTTACTTGCCGGAGAAATATAGCCCGGTCAGGCCCGGAAAAATAAAATTGAAATTCCCGGGAGGTGGGTTATATTTAGGCCTCCGGGTACTTAGCTCAGTTGGTAGAGCAGCTGACTCTTAATCAGCGGGTCGTAGGTTCAATCCCTACAGTACCCACCATTTTTCACCCTTCCTGGCCTAATTCGCGAGAAAAGCCGGGATGGAGCCCGAAAAATGGCGGCCGCATCCTTTCATGCCACTCTAGTAGCCTTCCCCTTGGGAGCCTGCAACAGGTCATGCAGCTTCTGGAGCAGTTGGGCGGGGCTGAAAGGCTTTTGCAGGAAATCATAGGCGGAGCCGATAACGCCTTCCAATATTGCCTCGTCCGTATACCCCGACATGAACAGTACTTTGACTTCCGGTTGCCTGTCCCTCACCTTTTTGGCCAGCTCGGGACCCGTTATCCCCGGCATCACCACATCCGATACCAGCGCGTCGATGGGCTCCTTCCGCTTTTTCAAGATGCTCAGGGCTTCGCTGCCGTTGCGGGCCTCGATGATTTGATATCCCTGTTTTTCCAAAGTCCTTTTGGTGAATTGGCGCACCGAATCCTCGTCTTCAGCCAACAGGATGACTTCGCCCTTGGCCAACAAAACTTCGGGGGCTTCCGGATCGGACTTCGTCGGTTCCGGGTCTTCTTCCTCGACCCGGGGGAAATAAAGCGTGAAGGTGGTGCCTTCGCCTACGCGGCTGTGAACCGTGATGGCTCCGCCGCTTTGGTTGATGATGCCGTAGACGCTGGAAAGCCCAAGCCCCGTGCCCTTTCCCACGTCTTTGGTCGTGAAGAACGGCTCGAAAATCCTGGCGCTTACGTCCGGAGGCATGCCCATGCCATTGTCGGATACCTCCATGATTACGTAATCACCCGGTTCCAATTCGCTGCCGTCGACCGACTTCCTGGCATCGAACCGCACGGAGCTGGTCCTGAACGAAAGCGCGCCACCCATGGGCATGGCGTCGCGCGCATTGAGAGCGAGGTTGAGAAGCACCTGTTCCAATTGATTGGGATCGATGCGTACCAAGCCCAGATTCCGGTCGAGATCCTGCTTTATGCGGATATTCTCGGGAATGAGCCGGCGCAGCATGCTGTGGATATTGGATATGACCTGGTTCAGGTTCAGGGTTTTGGGCAATACGATTTGCTTGCGGCTATAGGCCAGTAATTGCCTGGTCAGCGCGGCGGCCCGCTCCCCGGCGCGGCGGATTTCACGGATGTTGTCGTACAAGGGATTTTTTCTGTCCAGCATGGCCAAGGCGAGTTCGCTATACCCGTTGATGGCGGTGAGCAGGTTGTTGAAATCGTGCGCGATGCCGCCGGCCAATTGACCGATGGCTTCCATTTTCTGGGATTGGCGCAACTTGCCTTCGCTTTCACGCAAGGCTTCTTCCGCCCGCTTGCGAGCGGTGATATCGAGAAATTCTAGCACCGCCCCGGTGGTTTTTCCATCCTGTACCAGAGGTTCCAGGCTGCACAAAACCTCCAGGAAGCCCCCGTCCTTTTTGATGAAGGTGTCTTCATGGTCTTTAAGGCGCACACCCGTGGTCAAAGCCTTCATAATCGGACAGTCCGATGCCGGATAGGGACTCCCGTCCGGTTTTTGAAAATGGACCATCTGATGCAAAGTGGAATTCAATCCTTCTTCGGGAGCATAGCCCAGCAAATTGATGGCGGCCGGATTCATGAAGGTGGGGCATCCTTTTTCATCCACCAGCAACAGGCCCACGCTGGCGTTGTCCGTTATGGTTTTGGTGAGATTGCTTTGCCTGCGGAGGGCCTCCTGCGTTTCCATTTCCTGGGTGACGTCCCTCACGGTCACGATGGCGAGAATCGTCTCGCCGGACTTGTCCAGCACGGGATTGCCGGAGAAGCTGGCGATCCACTTCCGTTCCGTTTCCCTGAGACGCACCGAAGCCTCGTAATCCGAAAAAGACTCTCCCTTTTCCGCTCGCGCCAGCGGCCAGGAGGAGAGGGGAAGCGGATTTCCCCGGATGTCGGAGATCTCCAGGTATTCGGCGAAGTCGTCCAAGCGGCGGAAATTGCGTATGGATTTGGTGATGCCGAACATGTTGAGGGCGGAGGGATTCATGAAAAGCAGTTCACCATTGGGACTGGCGATTATCAGTCCTTCGGACATGCTCCGCACCACCGCCTCGAGCTGGGCCAGGTTGTCCTCGCTTTCCTGCCGGGCCAGGACCAGTTCCTCTTCCACCGACTTCCGTTGGGTGATGTCCACGCAGGCGCCGGTCATATAGGCGGGTGAACCGTCGCGATCGAAAAAGGATTTTCCCTTCTCGTACAGCCACTTGATGCGCCCATGGGGCAGAACCACGCGGAATTCGATATCGATGTCGCCGCCCATCTGGGCGCAATTTTCCATGGCCCGTGACAAAGCGGGCCGATCTGATTTATGGACGCGTTCCATGAAGTCGTGCAAGGGGCGGATAGGTTTGCCTTCCCTCATCCCGAAAAGCCTTTCCAGATTGCCGTCCCCTTCGATATAGTCCGAGTGGAAATTCCATCGGAACGTCCCGGTGTCGGATGCCGAAAGCGCCACCTGCAAACGCTCGCCGCGCTCCCTGAGCATGGTTTCGGTATTGCGCCTGTCGGTTATGTCCCTTATTTCGAGCACGATGCCGACGGTTGTCGAACCCTCGAGAATGGGGCTGGAGGTGAAGGCCACGGGAAATAAACTTCCGTTGCTCCTCACCAGAAAGTCCTCCCCGCTCATCCTTTTCTTCAAGTCCAGGCCCGTGGAAATCCGCTTGTCCAAGGGTGTATAGGGAACGCCGCCCGATCCGTCTTCATGGAGCAACTCATAAAAGGAGCGGCCCTGCATCTCATCGAAGGAATACCCCATCATTTTTTCGGCGGAGGGATTCATGAAAATGCAACGGTTCCGCGCGTCCAGCATGAACAAGGCCAGTGTGGCGTTTTCGGTGATGGTTTTGATGAGCCGGTTCCGACGCCGGGCCTCCTCCTCCGCGCTGTACCGTTCCGAGATATCGCGCATGATAAGCGTGTGCAGAGTTTCCCCCTGCACTTCGACCCGCGACAAAGTGGCCTCGATGGGAAACATTTCCCCGTTCGAGCGCCTCCCCCTGAATTCCGCCGGCATTTCGGGCCCGGCATATCCCTCTGAACCGGAATCCACCGAAAAGGTGGCGTTTTTCCAGGGATAGATTTCGGAAGGAATGAAATTCCGCAGCGGCTTTCCCAAGGCGTCTCCGACGGTGCAGTCGAATATCCTCTCCGCCGCCTGGTTGAACAGCAGAATGATTCCGGAGGAATCGGTGGTTACCACCGCGTCCATGGCCGAGTTGACTATGCCCCGCAGTCTTTGCTGACTGAGGCGCAGACGGCGTTGGTAGCGGATCAATTTGCGCGTAACCCATACGGCAACCCACGAAATGGACGTAAGCGCCATGAGAAAAGGCGCTACGGAAAGCCCCAGGCCTTGCGGTTCTTTTCCGGAAGAAGCGCCTCCGGAGTCCAGTTCGCCGGGGAGCATGGCATAGAAGATTCCGATGGCGAGCAGGGAAAAAACCAATAACCCGCCGGCAGCGGCCCACCGGCTTTTTCCTTGGCGCGCAACCTTGTTGAAAAGACGGAGGGTACCGAAAGTCATCGTAGTCTGGGCCTTCCAGGTGAAATCATTGGATTACAATCTCCGGTTCGGGATGGAATCAGGTATTGACGACTTCGCCTCCGTTGGGATGCAGGAACTGGCCACTCATGAAGGAAGAGTCCGACGAGGCCAGAAAAACGTAAGCCGGAGCGATTTCCTCCGGTTGACCGGGTCGACCCATGGGAACCTGCTTACCGAACTTCTCCACCTTCTCAGGTGGAAAAGTAGCCGGTATCAAAGGAGTCCATACCGGACCGGGAGCCACGCCGTTGACCCGAATGTCCTTTTCGGCCAGCGACAGGGCCAGCGAACGGGTAAAGGCCACGATGGCTCCTTTGGTGGAAGCATAGTCCATCAAGTGGGGGCTTCCGCGGTAGGCCGTGACCGAACTGGAATTGATGATGGTGGATCCCGGCGATAAATGCGGCAAGGCCGCTTTGGCCATGAAAAAATAGGCGAAGATATTGGTACGGAAGGTCCGTTCCAATTGTTCGGCCGTGATATCCAGCAACGATTCCCGTTCATGCTGTTCCGCGGCATTGTTCACCAGAATGTCAAGATGACCGAAGGCGCGCAAGGTTTCTTGCACGGCCTGCGCGCAAAAATCCTCCCGCCCCGCGTCACCCGCAATCAATATGCATTTGCGGCCTTCGTCTTCGACCAGTTTGCGGGTCTCTTCGGCGTCTTCGTGTTCGTCGAAATAGACGATGGCGATGTCCGCTCCTTCCATGGCGTAGGCGATGGCTACGGCGCGGCCGATTCCGCTGTCGCCTCCGGTTATCAGCGCCGCTTTGCCTTTCAACTTGCCCGCGGCCGCATAATCATGGGAGCGGCTTGCGGGCCGGGGATTCATTTTATGTTCGATTCCCGGTTGTCTTTCCTGTTGCTGGGGAGGAAGGGTAGCTTGTTTGGAAGCCATGGTGGGACTCCGTGGGTTGGTTGGCGTTGGGTGGCCGGTTGTCCGGAAAGGCTCCATGTCGCAACGACCTTTACGGGCAAATATTGAAAAAAGAAATCCCAATGAAAAAAATGAAATTCATTGTCGAAAGCAAGCGAGAACCGTTATTTGTTGAAAAATGGAGGCATCGAATGACGCAAGAACTTATGGATACCGTGAAGCAGTTGACAGCTCCCGGAAAGGGCATCCTGGCCGCGGATGAAAGCAATCCCACGGTGGGAAAAAGATTCGCGCCTCTGGAAATCCCCAATACCGGGGAATTCCGTATGGCCTATCGAAAGCTTCTATTCGAAACCGATGGTCTGGAAAACCGGATAAGCGGGGTCATCCTGTACGAAGAAACCCTGCGACAAAATGACGAACGGGGAATGGCTCTGCGCGAAATCCTTGCGAAAAAGGGGGTGGTGACGGGAATCAAAGTCGATAAGGGAACGGTTCCCCTGCCGGGCCGGAACGGGGAAAAGGTCACGGAAGGATTGGACGGATTGCGCCGAAGATTGGAAGAGTATCGCGCCCTGGGCGCCCGCTTCGCGAAGTGGCGGGCGGTTATCGATATCGGAAAGGAAAAGCCTTCGCGCTATGCCTTGCTGACAAACGCCCGGGTATTGGCCCGTTATGCCCGGCTGTGCCAGGAAGCGGGGTTGGTTCCCATCGTCGAACCCGAAGTGATGATGGACGGCAGCCACTCCCTGGAAACGTGCTTCGCAGCCACGCGGGATGCCCAGCATGCCTTATTCCAGGCTTTGTATGAAGCTGAAGCGGATTTGGAGGGCCTGCTGCTCAAACCGAACATGGTGGTACCGGGACGCGATAGCCTGGAGAAACCCTCGCCGGAGCAAGTGGCCTCGGCAACCCTGAAATGTCTACGGACATCCGTGCCGACGGCCGTGCCGGGAATCTTCTTCCTTTCGGGAGGCCAATCCCCTGAAGACGCCGTCGCGCGTTTGCAAGCCATGGCGGCCAGGGGTCCGCATCCCTGGGAACTATCCTTTTCCTTTGCGCGCGCCTTGCAGGAGCCGGCTCTGGCCGCCTGGAAGGGACGTCCGGAATCGGTGGCCGACGCCCAGATGGTTTTCAGCCGACGCGTGGAACTTGCCGGAGCCGCCAGGTCGGGAACTTATTCCCCCGAAATGGAAACCTCAAGTAAGCCGGCGTCGACAACGGTTCATTGAAATTGCATGAGGTCCTGACGAGGTCTATTTTCAAAGAAAGGGATACGTCTCCCCCAAATAAATTGATTACCGGAAGGAGTTGTTATGAAGGTTCGAGAAATCATGACTAAGGATCCCAAATGCGTGCTGCCGGAAGAGAGCGTGGGCGAAGCGGCCAAATTCATGAAAGAGTGCGATTGCGGCGCCATTCCGGTGGTGGAAAACCATGAGGAAAAAAGCTTGCGGGGAATCATCACCGACAGGGATATCGTCCTCCGCTGCGTCGCCGTGGGAAAGAACCCCCTCGATTGCAAGGTGCAGGAGGCCATGTCCGGGGATGATCTGGCGACAGTCCATCCCGACGATGAGTTGGAAAAATGCGTGAGCCTGATGGAAGAGCGTCAGGTCCGCAGGGTTCCGGTCGTGGATGAGGACGGCCGGTTGGTTGGGATAGTGGTGCAAGCGCAAATCGCGCGCATAGGGGAAAAGGAAACCGTCGCCGAGTTGGTGCACGATATTTCGCGCTAAAGCGTGAAGGTCAGGCTTGGCGGTATCTCAGGAACGATGCGCCAGGCTTGATTTCGGCAATAGCTTCCGGAAATCAAAAATGAAACGAAGGCAGATGCCTATGGAACCAATGCCGCGCTTCGGCCAACATATCGGGTATCTCATCTTCAAGGGATGAGCCGCCGACAAGGCGATTTACCCGGACGTGCTTGAGATCGGAGGCCGCCACGGCGTTCATGCGCCCCAGGGTGTCGTCTTGGGCAAGCGTCATCAGCATGACGGGAATGTTTACTTGGCGCAGGCATCGGCCGGCGAAATCGGGACGACCCTGGCACACCACGGCGGCCTTGACCGAGTCGGGCATACGGGCGGCAGCCACCAGAGCGGCGCCGGCGCCATTGCCCCAAACCAGCAACCCCGCTTCCAATCCCATCAATTCGGGAAGATGAGCGAAGCGTTCCATAACGGAAAAAATCCGTTCGGCGAGTTCGTCGACGTTGAGTCGGCAGAACTCGGAAGACTCTCCGGTCCGAATTTCGTTTTCATTGAAGAGCCGGATCGCCAGACAGGCATACCCGGCGTCGGTCATGGCCGGCAATATCTCCTGCATGGGCCTTCCCATGCCGCTTTCGCATTCCAAGGCGATAATCCAGGCGGCGGGGTTTTCGGGGAGGGAGTACAAACCTTCCAAGGTGCGGCCGGAGCAGCGAAGCCTCACCGGCAGAGGTATGATACCGCGCGATGTTTCGGGCATGGAATCCTCCGGATTAATCGAATTCGGACCAATATATTTTTGTGAAACGTCATCACAAGAGATATTTTGGTGAAGAACCCGTGTCTTTGGTGGATTTTTTCCCGAGGCCGTTCCGTTATGCAATCGAATTTAAAGTTTTCCTTGATCCGCGTTCCGGTTGTCCTGTTTTCGGTTGGCATACTGGCGGCATGCGCAAGTCGGCAATATTCTCACCGGGTAGACGAGGTGGTGGCCTGGCCTCCGCACGATCCCGGAGCGCGTGTTGTTGATTCGGTGGGAACCTGGTTCAGCGATTTCGGCATTGAGAGGCTCGACTCCTTGATCTCCACGGCTTTCAGCCGGAACCTGGAATTCGCCGCGGCTTGGCGGCGGGTGGCGCAGGCCGAAGCGATTGCCAGGCACGCGCGGGGCGGGTTCTGGCCATCATTGGACGGCGGTCTCTCCTTCTCCCGATCCGAGGCTCCGGCTTTGTTTCCGGGTGATCCGCAAACGGTGGAGCGATTCCGAAGCTCTTTTTCCACCAACTATGAAATCGATTTATGGGGTCGGACCCGGCATCGCTATCGCGCCGGCCGGCTCGACGCCGAAGCCGCCGAAGCCGACGCCAGGGCTTTGGCCATTTCCCTGGCCGCGCAAGTCTGCGAACGCTTCATGGATGTGGCGGCGGGGCGGCTGCGTATCGCTTTGCTTCTGGAGCAAATCGAAACGTCGCGTGATTATCTTGAATTGATCAAACTCAGGCTGGCGCAGGGGCAGGCGACAGGCCTGGATGTGAATCAGCAGCTCCAGCAAATCGAGGCGCTGCGGGGGAGATTGGCCCTGGCCCGTTCGGAAGACGCTGTCGCATTACACCAACTCGCCGTGTTGGTGGGAACGGTTCCGGGTATGTTGGTTCTGCCGGGCGATTATACGCTTCCGGAAATCGATTCGCTGCCCTTCGAAGGGGTGGCGGCTTCCTTGCTGCTGCGCCGTCCCGATGTAAGGGCTGCGCGGCTGCGTCTGGAAGCCGCCGACAGCCGGACGGCCGCCGCCGTAGCGGAAAGGTTACCCAGTCTGGCGTTGTCGGCCGAAGTGTTCTTCCAAGCGGAAAACCTGACCTCGCTGCTGGAAAGGGTTTTCTGGAACGTCACCGGCGGATTGACGCAACCCCTGTTCGCGGGCGGGCGCCTGGCCGCCGAAGTCGACAGGTCGGAAGCCGCCGCCGCCGAACAATTGTTGCTGTATTCCCGGAATCTGCTCATAGCCCTCGAAGAAGTCCGTACCGCCATGGTTCAGGAAGCGGCGCAGGCGGAGTATCTGGAGAGCCTCCTGCTGCAATTCGAGTCGGCCTCATCCTCCGCCGCCCTGGCCCGGCAACGTTACCTGCAGGGGGCATCGGATTTTCTCCGGGTATTGACGGCCCTACAATCGAAGCAACGGATTGAGTTGGAGGTGGTGGACGCCCGCCGCCGTCGGATTTCCCTGCGCATACAACTCTATCGCGCCCTGGGGGGTGGCTGGGTGGATGAAGTCTCACCGTCCACCTTGGCGGAACCCTCCTGATGAAAACACGTTTCAAACTCAAAAAGATCTTGCCCTTCGCACTTATGGCCGTCGGGTTGATAATCGGGTATTTGCTGTTCGCTTCCCGAGACGAGGCTCCCCGTGAAGAGATTCGACCGGGCCCGGTTTCCGTGCTGGTATACGAAGTGGAGCGCATACCGAGACGCTTGGAAGTAGAGGCGCAGGGTACGGTGATACCCTCCCGCGAAGTGACGCTTTCGCCCCAGGTGAGCGGACCGGTTTCGTATGTCAATCCCCGTTTGACGCCCGGCGGAATCGTCGCCGAGGGAGAGTTGCTGGTCGCAGTCGATGATAGGGAATATCGACTCGGGGTGGCGGAAGCCCGCACCGCGTTGGCGGATGCCGAAGCGCGCCTGGAGCAGGAACAAGGGCAACAAATCATCGCCCAACGCGAATGGGAATTGTTCGGCGATGAACTGGACACCCTGGCGGGCGGGTCGGAGCTTGCGTTGCGGGATCCGCAGCTCAAAGCCGCGCAGGCCGCCGTCGAAGCGGCGGAAACCGGATTACAAAGGGCGAGGTTGAATCTGGAAAGAACCCGCATCCGGGCTCCCTTTCCGGCTCTGGTCAGGTCGGCCCCGGTGGAGGTGGGACAGGCCATTTCCCTCCAATCGCAATTGGCCACGTTGACGGGCATCGATGAATTCTGGGTGCAAGTGTCGGTTCCCGTCGACCGCCTTCCTTTCATATCCATACCCGGCTTGAACGCGGACACCGGATCACGGGCGCAGGTGGCGCAAAACGTGGGCGCGGGCGAAGTCCTCCGGAGCGGAAGGGTGTTGCGATTGCTCGGCGATCTCGACCCCGCGGGTAGGATGGCCCGGTTGATAGTCGCCATCGAAAACCCCATGGAAACGGGGAGTAACCCGGAAGTTACTCATGACGGATCCCGGGAAATTCCCTTGCTCCTGGATTCCTATGTCGACGTGACGATATTGAGCGATACCATGCCGAGCCTTATTGGAATCCCCCGGGCGGCCCTGCATGGGGGCGAGTCGATTTACGTACTGGGAGACGATTCCACCCTCGTCATCCGCGAACCCGAAATTTTCTGGCGGACGCGCGATTCTCTCCTTATCGGGTCGGGCCTGGACGAGGGGGACAAGGTAATCGTCAGCCGGATTCCGGAGCCCGTCGCAGGCATGCCTTTGCGGCCCGAAGCGGCTTCGGATTTGCCATCACCGGGGCCTTCATGAAAGAGGAATCGAACCTTACGGAGCCTTCGGATGCCAAAGGGCCGTTGGCCTGGATGGCGGGAAACCGGGTGGCCGCCAACCTGTTCATGGTGTTCCTGCTGGTGGGAGGATTGCTTTCCATTCCCCGCATCACGCAGGAGGTGTTTCCCGAAGTGACATTGGACCTCGTCATCATCACCGTTCCCTATCCCGGGTCGGGGCCCGAAGAAGTCGAGCAGGGAGTGGTGCTGGCCATCGAAGAAGCGGTGCGTGGCATCGACGGCGTGCGCGACGTCCGTTCCGTGGCCGCCGAAGGCGCGGCTTCGGTTACCGTGGAGCTGTTTACCGGGGCCGCCGCGCAACGCATCCTCAACGATATCACCAGCGCGGTGGAGCGCATAGCCACCTTTCCCGCGGACGCGGAGAGGCCGGTAATCAGCCTGGCCACCACGCGCCTCGAAGTCGTTTCGGCGCTGCTGTACGGTAATGCCGACGCCCGGGTGCTGCTCCGGCTTGCGGAAAGGTTACGCGAGGACCTGTTGAACCATCCGGGCATCACCTCGGTGGAATTGACGGGATTGCCGCCGCCCGAAATTCGGGTTGAGGTATCGCGCGAAAATCTTCGGCGTTACGGTTTTACCCTCGATGCCGTAGCCTCCGTGATTGCCGACGCTTCGGTGGATTTACCTGGCGGCAGTCTGGAAACTCCCGGAGGGGAAGTATTGCTCCGGACCGGAGAACGCCTCGATTTGGCGGAGGATTTCGCGGACATCATATTGGTCGGCGGACCCGATGGCGCGATAGTACGCCTGGGCGAGGTCGCCGACGTGAAAGATACCCTGCGGGAGCAGAATCTCGAGGCGTATTACAATGGAATGCGCGCGGCGCGCCTGCGGATTTTCCGGGTGGGGGAGCAGACGCCGCTCGACGTAGCGGACGCGGTGAGCGAAGTGGTCGCATCCGCCCGTAAGGAGCTTCCCCCCGGGATGCGGCTGGCTCTTTGGGACGACTCTTCGGAAATCTACGCCGACAGAATCTCTCTGCTTATCCGGAACGGATTCCTGGGGCTGGCCCTGGTGCTCTTGGTGCTGGGAATGTTTCTGCGTCCGAGGCTGGCCTTCTGGGTGACGGCGGGCATAGCCGTTTCCTTTATGGGCGCCTTTCTGGTTATGCCCACCTTGGGCGTTTCCATCAATATGATTTCGCTGTTCGCCTTCATATTGGTGCTGGGAATAGTGGTGGACGATGCCATCGTGGTCGGCGAATCCATATTCCGACAGACGCGCGAAGGCAGGCGGGGATTGGATGCCGCCGTGAGGGGCGTACGCGAAGTGGCGACGCCGGTGGTATTTTCCGTATTGACCACGGTGCTGGCTTTCAGTCCCATGCTTTTCGTTCCAGGGACCAGCGGCGAGTTCTTCGCGAATATCCCGTTAATCGTTATTCCCATCCTGCTCCTTTCGCTGGGGGAATCGTTGTTCATCCTTCCCGCGCATCTTTCGCATGTCCGTGCGGACGATGGTGAGGCCCAGGATTCCAATGACGGCGGCGCGGGCATCCTGAAGCGGATTTCGCGGGGACGGCGGAAATTGTCGCAAGGCGTGGAACGGTTCGTCGAGGTGAAATACGAGCCGATAATTCGTCGGATTCTGGAATATCGGACGACCGCCGTTGCCGCCGCCTTCTCCCTGCTGATCGTGACCGTCGCCTTCGTGGCCGGCGGCAGGCTTCCCTGGAAGTTTTTTCCCGATATCGAAGGTGATACCGTGGTCGCTTCCCTGGAATTGCCTTTCGGCGTTCCGGTGGATGAAACCCGCCGGGCCATGCAAAGACTTGTGACCTCGGCCCGTGCCGTCGCGGCCGACGTCGATTCCGACTCCGGCCGCTCCGATTCCCTGATTACCGGGATCTACTCCGTGCTGGGCGGCGTTGCCGAAGAAGGGAATTTCGGAGCGACGGACCCCGCGGACGCTTCGCATACGGCGACGGTTTCCGTTGCCTTGGCGCCCTCCGGAGAGCGTCCCTTTTCGGCCGCCGAATTCGGCCGGCGCTGGCGGAACGAAATAGGGGAAATCCTCGGCGCGGAACGGTTGGTATTCACTTCCGAAATAGGCCCCCCGCCCGAGGCGCCGGTGGCTTTCGAACTTTCGCATACCGATTATGCCTCGCTTCGCCGGGCTGCCGACGAATTGGCCGCGACCCTCGGCACCTACAACGGCGTGGTCGATGTCGACGCCGGTTTCGACCGCGGCAAAGAGGAAATAGCCTTGACCCTGACACCGACGGCGCGGGCACTGGGCCTCAGCGAAGCCGATTTGGCCCGGCAGGTGCGCAGCGCCTTCTACGGGGCCGAAGCCTTGCGCCGGCAAAGGGGGCGCGAAGAATTGCGGGTGATGGTGCGGTTGCCCGTAAGTCAGAGACGTTCGGAATTTGATGTGGAAAATCTCATCATCCGCGCCCCCGAAGGCGGAGAGATACTATTGCGGCAGGCCGCCGAAATCACTCGTGATCCGGCCCCCACTGACATTGTGCGCAGCGACGGGAGACGTGTCGTGGAGGTTACGGCCGACGTGGAACCCGGAGTTACGGCCGGCCAGGTAATCGCTTCCGTCCAGGAAGAGGTCCTGCCGGAATTGCTTTCGCGGTATCCCGGGTTGAGCTATGGATTGGCCGGAGAGCAGGAACAGCAAATGGAGGCATTGGGGGCTCTGCGTACCGGTGGGGGAGTGGCCCTGATGGCGATTTACGTGCTCCTGGCGGTGGCGTTCAAAAGTTATTCCCAGCCCCTGGTGGTCATGCTGGCCATTCCTTTCGGGATGGTGGGGGCAATCGGAGGGCACGTTTTGATGGGATACGGCCTGACCTTGGTGAGCATTCTGGGAATGACGGCTTTGGCCGGTGTGGTAGTGAACGATTCGCTGGTGCTCATCGCCTCCATCAACTCCTCCCGGGCCGCGGGTCTTTCGCCTTTGGATGCCGTCGTGGCCGGAGGCAAGCGCCGTTTTCGACCGGTGATGCTCACCTCCCTCACCACTTTTTTCGGATTGTCACCCATGATTTTCGAAACGTCGGTTCAGGCCCGATTTCTGGTTCCCATGGCCATCAGTCTCGGATTCGGGGTATTGTTCGTCACCGTGATAGCCTTGATCCTGGTGCCGGTAGTGTATTTGCTGCTGGAGGATATCCATGAATTTGCGTTCTTAAAACGGAGATAGCTTCCCGATAGGGAAGCTAAAGGTTTTTTCCCGGACAGCCGATATGGATAGGGAACGACGTATTTCAGCGCGGGGCCCAGGGACAGGGGAGGTGCGAACAGGGATGTTCGACGCGCTTATCGACCCCATCCTCCCCGGAGCCGTCAGGGTTTGGTCATTACCCCATAAAAAGTGTTCCCATTGCGATGGATCAAAATCAGTAATTTTTCGGATTTCTTGACCGTATTCATCACTTTTTGGAAATCGGCCACCGTTTTAACCGGTTTGCGATTGGCTTCCAGGATGACGTCCCCGGTTCTGAGTCCCGCCGCCGCGGCCGCTCCTCCCGGCGCTACCTGGGTCACCAGCACCCCTTCCTTCACTTTCGCCTCGACGCCGAACTTTTGACGCGCGGCTTCGTTCATATCGGTCGCCTCCAGTCCCAACGAGGATAAATCCGTAGTTTCCGGCGCGGACCCTGCCTGCGCCCGGATGTTCTTTTCCTCTTCCCGTTTATCGACCTTGGCCTTTACCTTGCGTGACTTCCCGTCGCGCAATAAAGATATTTCCACCGTGGTGCCCGGCCGCAATTCCGCCACCTTGTTCATCAAATCGTTCACGTCATCGACATCGCGATCGCCCACCCGGGTGATGACGTCTCCTCTTTTGATGCCGGCTTTCGCCGCGGGTCCGTCGGGAAAAACATCGCCCACCAAGGCGCCCTTGCGCGAAGGCAATCCCAAGGTGGATACCATTTCCTGGGCCACGGGTTGGATGGACACTCCGAGCCAACCCCGGGTAACCTGCCCGTCCTTGATGAGATCCTGCATCACCGTGCGGGCCAAACCTACGGGAATCGCGAAGCCGATTCCCTGATAGCCGCCCGAGCGGGAATAGATGGCGGTATTGATGCCTATCAATTCGCCCTGCAGGTTGACCAGCGGGCCACCGGAATTGCCGGGATTGATGGCTGCGTCGGTTTGAATGAAGTTCCCATAAGTGCTGATTCCCGTGTTCTTACGTCCTTTGGCGGAGACGATTCCCACCGTCACGGTTTTGTACAAACCGAAGGGACTGCCCACGGCCACCACCCACTCGCCGATGCGGGTGTTTTCGGAATTGCCGAAGGGGACGACGGCGAAATCCTTTTTATCGGATTTGATTTTGATGACGGCCAGATCGCTGGCGGGATCGGCTCCCACCACTTCGGCTTCATATTCGCTTTCGTCGGCCAGTTGCACGGTCAATTTGTCAGCACCCTGTATCACGTGATTGTTGGTGAGTATATACCCGTCCGCCGTCACGATTACACCGGAACCCAACCCCGATTCCTGCCTTTCCTGCGGAGGCCGATTGGGATTTTCGCGGGGCTGCCGGGGTTGCCCGAAGAAGAATCCGAAAGGGTCTTCATTGAAAAAATCGAAGGGCATTCCCTGTCGCGTCAATTCCACCTTGCGTTCGCTTTTGACGCTTACCACGCCCGGCATCACCTTGTCGGCCACATCCGCGAAGACATTCTGGAATTGGGAGAAGGCCGAAGGCATGGATATCTGGGTTTCCGCGTTTTTCTCCGTTATTTCCGGATTCGCCGGGCCTTGTCGCATGGAGGAGGTTCCCGTTTGCGCTTGGCAATTCAATATGCTGCCGGCCGTGACCAAAACCAGGAAGGTTGCCGGAATTCGATTCATGAGCGACATGTCTTCTCCTTGGACTGAAAGATATTCAGGACTGGAAGGGAACCCCCGCGCGACCGGTTCGGTTCCGAATCGTTCCGGCTATGCGGAACGGGCATAAAAGACAAAGTTGCCTCCGAAAATTCAACCCGGTAGTCAATTGATAGTCCTGGCCCCGGGCGCATGCAAAACTTTAATTGGGGGGAAGGGAATCGAGAAAGGGGAAAGGGATGGCCAAGGAAACAGCGTCGGATGTTATGATGGATATTCTGGTGGATTGGGGCGTCGAAGTCATTTTCGGTATACCCGGTGACGGTATAAACGGAATCATGGAGGCATTGAGGAAGCGCCGGGACAAGATCAAGTTCGTCCAGGTCAGGCATGAAGAGTCGGCGGCCTTCATGGCCTGCGCATACGCCAAGTTTTCGGGAAAATTAGGGGTTTGTCTGGCTACTTCGGGCCCCGGCGGCATTCATCTGCTCAATGGATTGTACGACGCCAAGATGGACGGCCAACCCGTGTTGGCCATTACCGGTCATCATTATCACGATTTAATCGATACCCATGCCCAACAGGATGTCCCACTTGACCGGGTTTTCATGGATGTAGCGGTGTACTCGACGCGGGTGATGAGTCCCCCCCATGTTCCCGCCGTCACCCATCTCGCCTGCCGCTATGCCCTGGCGCGCAGGGGCGTGTCGCATATCAATTTCCCCGTGGATTTGCAGGAACACTCGCTCGATTCCGGGGAACGTTCGCAGCGGAACAAACCGGGATACGCTTCGGAGGTTTATTCGCAGAAGGCGGGCCTACCCGCGGAAGCTGATCTTGACAAGGCCGCCGGCATTCTCAATTCGGGAGCAAAGGTCGTCATACTGGCAGGTAGGGGAGCCTTCGGCGCGGGAGATGAACTGGAACGGATAGCCGATTTGCTGGGCGCGCCCATTGCCAAGGCCCTGCTGGGAAAGGCGGTGGTGCCCGATGATAGCCCCTTCACAACCGGCGCCGTGGGATTATTGGGAACGGCGCCCTCACAAGAGGCGCTGGAACATTGCGACACCTTGTTCATGGTCGGCTCCTCGTTTCCTTACATCGAATTTCTGCCCAAGCCAGGACAGGCGCGGGGAGTGCAGGTGGATATCGATCCCATCCGTATCGGCTTGCGGTACAACATGGAATGCGGACTGGTCGGCGATACCAAACGGACCTTGCAAGCCCTAATTCCCCGGCTGAAGCGGAAAAAAGATCGCCGCTTTTTGGAAAAAGCGCAAAAGGGAATGAAGGATTGGTGGAAGCTCATGGAGAAACGCGGCACCATGCCCGACCTTCCCATGAATCCGCAAGTGGTGGCTTGGGAATTGGGAAAGCTTCTCAAAGACGATGCCATCGTCGCTTCCGACAGCGGAACCATAGCGACCTGGTGGGCTCGCCAGATCAAGGCGCGGAAGGGACAGATGTTCTCCCTGTCGGGCACCTTGGCCTCCATGGCCAACGGATTGCCTTACGCCATCGCGGCGCAGGTGGCTTTCCCCAAGCGGCAGGTGGTGGCTTTCGTGGGCGACGGGGGATTTTCAATGTTGATGGCGGATTTCGCCACGGCGGTGAAATACCGTCTGCCGATAAAAGTGGTGATCATCAAGAACAATTCGCTGGGCCAGATCAAATGGGAGCAGATGGTTTTCCTGGGCAATCCCGAATATGGCTGCGACCTGCATCCCATTGATTTCGTCGCCTTCGCCCGGGCCTGCGGGGGAGAAGGCTATCGGATTGAAAATCCCAAGGATTGCCGCGATATCATGCGCGAAGCGCTAAGCCGCCCGGGTCCCGTGGTGGTGGAGGCGGTTGTCGATCCGCATATTCCGCCCATGCCGGCCAAAATCAAGGCGGAACAGGCGAAACATTTCGCCGAATCCCTCGCCAAGGGAGAACCGCATGCCGGCGAGATCGTCAAATCGGTGGTTAAAAACCGCGTTCGTGAGTTGATATAGGCATCCATTTTCACCACGCAATTCGAAGCGAACAAGCGCAAGTTAAATGGAGAGGGACGAGTCATGTCGATCACCAACGAAATCATAGTCATAACCGGAGGGACCGCCGGTGTCGGCCGGGCTACGGCCCGCCGCTTCGCCGGCGCGGGTCCCTGCCGCATCGCCCTGCTTTCGCGGGGCCGGGAAAGATTGGAAGCCACCCGCAAGGAGCTGGAGCTGAGGGGCGCCGAAGTCATGACCTTTCCCACCGATGTGGCCGACGCGGCCCAGGTGGAAGCCGCCGCGACGGAAGTCGAGAAAAAATGGGGCAGCATCGACATCTGGATCAACAACGCCATGACCTCGGTGTTTTCCTTTTCCTGGGACATGGACCCCGAAGAGTATTTGCGCGTGATGCAGGTAACCTACCTGGGATACGTGCACGGGACCCTTTCGGCTCTGCGCCGGATGAGGCCCCTCAATCGGGGGAAAATCATCCAGGTCGGATCCGCCTTGGCCTATAGGGGCATTCCGTTGCAATCGGCCTATTGCGCGGCGAAACACGCTATTGTCGGCTTCACCGAATCGGTGCGCACCGAATTGATGCACGAAAGGAGCGGGGTGAAATTGAGCATGGTGCATTTGCCCGCCGTCAACACCCCGCAATTCAATTGGGTGAAATCGCGTATGCCGCGAAAAGCCCAGCCCGTGCCTCCTATATACCAGCCCGAGGTTCCGGCGGAGGCCATCCACTGGGCCGCCCACCATAACCGCAGGGAATTGCTGGTGGGAGCCTCCACCTATTTGACCGTGATCGGAAACAAAATAGCGCCGGATATCGCGGCCCGATATCTGGCGCGCAAGGGAGTCACTTCGCAAATGACCGGGGAACCCCAGAAGGACGCCGGCCCGGAGAATCTTTGGCAACCCGTTCCGGGGGATTTCGGTTGCCATGGCGATTTCGACTCGCGATCGAAAAGGGCCAGTCCCTTACTGTGGCTATCCACCCGAAGGAAGCGATTGGGTCTTGCTTTGCTGGGGGCGGGATTGGGAATCTGGGCGACTTTAAGGCGCTGACTTCAAGGCTCAGGAGCGGAGCAAGGGGCTCAGGGCCAGCGCACTTGCATCGACACCTGGTACAGCGTAGTGGCCAACTCGTGGTGGATGAAGGCATAATGCACTGAAACCATCCGGTAGGATAACGACGCTCCGGCGCTGAAAAAACCGGAGCGGAAGCCGGTTCTGGCGAAAAGCATGTTCTTGAAATTCCACTCGGCTCCCAGGCCGGGCCATTTGCCCCCTTCCGATCGTTGCTGGCTCGATAAGGTGAATCGGCTTTCCCACCGGGAAATCTCCTCTTCCCAGACGAAGGTGTAATGCCACCTGGAATCGATGGCTTCTTTCACTTGCGATCCGCCGAACTCCTCGATTTGGGCGGTAGGCAATAATTCAAACCCGCTGGCGATGATTTTGATATTGCGGGTAGACAATCGGGTAATCGGATGATAATCCCAGAAAAAAGTAAGCCCGATTCCCGCATCCAGATTAAGGTTCTGCGCCGTATAATCGCCGCTCCACAATTCTTCGATGAAATATTTGGCGGTTCCGCCGATATTCAGCTCCAAGGGAATGGGCCGATGGCTGATTTGGGAACGGGGAAGGCGCATGGAATAGCTGCGGGCGAAATTAAGGCCGGCCGAAGTGACCATATTGGTAAGGAAGGTGCCGCAATCGCGGCAATTCGTGGGACGAAGGGAGGGATCGTTCATCCTTTCCTCCCGGGTGCCTCTCAACAAGGGCCTCAATTGGATATCGTCATCCCTGATGATGGAATAATAGGCGCTGATCTGGGATTGCGAATCGAGGCTCACCGTGGCGGCGGCGTTATAGGCCCGGGCCACGGATCCGAACAAAGGCAGCGCGTTGATTTCCAGAGCATGGATGGGCTCGTCAGGCTGCTCCGAGGGAAAGGTCAAATGCTGCGAAGGGGAGAAGGGCTGGGTAGGCATCAATCCGGCCGCGCCGTTGGAGGCGACGCTTTGACCGATGAGAAAGATATCTCCGGCGAATTCAGCCGCCCGAACTACCGGCGGTAAGCCCAGACATAGGATCAATGCGAAAGTTGGATTTCGGGACATGCAAGCAACCCACGGGTTGCTTCATTCTAATCTACCAGGATGCCGGAAGGCAAAATGAATTTGGACGGATTCTGCGGGGTACCGTCCCTGTGCACCTCGTAGTGAAGATGAGTGCCGGTGGAACTCCCGGTGCTGCCCATATATCCCAACAAATCGTAACGCTTGACTATCCGCCCCTTTTCGACCATGACCTTGGACATATGGGCGTATTTGGTCGTATAGCCATTCCCATGGTCCACCACCACCAACTGGCCGAAATTCCCATTGTAGCCCGCCGATTTGACCACTCCCTTGGCGCTGGCATAAATAGGCGTCCATTTGCTGTTGGCGATGTCCAGGCCTTCATGCCTGGCATTACGACCGTGAATCGGATGGAATCGGTAGCCGTATCCGCTGGTTATCCGGCCTTTGGCGGGAATCTCCGAGGGGGTATGTTCCCAAAGCTGGAGCTTGAAGTATACCTGTTCCTTGATTTCTCCCAATCCGTTCCGGGTAAAATCGGTGCGATTCCGTATTTGCCGATGCTTGAAACTGAGGTCGGCGATTTTCTCGTAGAGGGGATTGCCTTCCGCAGCGGCTTCGGAAGGGGAGCGGCGACCTCCGATTCCGAATTGCCGGAGGTTGTCATTGGGGATATTCATTCCGTACAAGGCGCGGACCCGTGATTTGAACGATGTCAGGCTATCCAACGTAACTTCAAGCGTAGCTTGGGTTTGGATGATATCCTCCAAGTTTCTTCTTAAATGAGCGTTATGCTCGTGATGGACTTTCAAGGATATTTTTTGATAGGCCCAATAGCCTAATTCTCCCAGGCAGAATACCAGACCCAGGGAGACCAGGGTCACCACCAATAAAAAGGTATTCCGTAGGCTTTTATTAAGAGGTACGAAATGCGATTTGCTGCGGGGATTCCATTGGAAGGAGATGAGATAGTCCTTACCCACCGCCGTTTGGAATAACTTGGCGAATAGGGTTTCCGAAAGTGGATGCTTTGATCCCATTCGTGATAGACTCTCCCTGTCCGAGCTCGAGGTCTTTGTAAACCTTTGCTGAACATAGCCTTGCAGAAGATCCTTCAAGGCATTCCCCATTTGGCTCCGGAAAGGGAGTCACCTGTCGGAAAAGCTGATTAAGGCTTGCCCGACGGGAAATGGGTAGAGGAATTGTAAGATCCGGAAGGCTTTCGGTCAAGAAAAGGAAGGAAGTCCGGGCGGATTCCCCCGATCAAATCGCTTCTTTGAGGGATTCCAGCACGCGATAGGGAATATGCAATTGACCCGGAGCGTTTCTGCCGTCGGGACGGGGTACATGGAAATCGGTTCCGCCGGATCCCAGCAGGCTGTAGCGGGCGGCTATTTCACGGTATTTTTGACCTACGCCGTTATGCTGGCCATGGGAATAGGTTTCTATGCCTTTCAACCCGGCATCCACCATCATTTCGATGAGATCGTCGCGATTGGTTTTGGCGGGATGGGCCATTACCGGTACTCCCCCGGAATGCAGGATGAGTTGGATGGCTTCTTCGGGCGTCAATTTGACGGGGTCCAGGCCCGACATCAATTCGACGTCGCTTCCCAGATAAAGCCGGAAGGCTTCCTGGAAGTTGCTTACGTATTCTTCCTCGACAAGCAGGCCGGCGATATGCGCCCTGCCGACGCTGCCTCCCTTGGATTTCTTCATGACTTGTTCAAACGAGATTTCCAAGCCTACGGCATTCAATTTATCCACGATGGCTTGAGCCCTGGTTTCACGCTTTTTCTGCAGTTCGGTAAGGGTTTTATTGAGGCGCAAATTGGTGTGATCGAAGAAATATCCCAGGATATGGATATCGCTGCCGTCGAAAGAAGAGCTTAATTCGATGCCGGGTATTAACTCGATGCCGAGCATTTCGGCGATTTCCCGGCCCTCCTCGAAGGAGTCCACATTGTCATGGTCGGTAATGGCCATGGCGGTTAGGCCCTGCCCATGACAATAATGGACCAGATCCTCGACCTCAAGAGCCCCGTCCGAGAAGGTGGAATGCATGTGCAAATCCACGTACGCTCCCTCTACTTTGCGGGGGCGTTTCAGACTCGATGCAAACTTGCTCTTCTTCATGACGATTCGCGAAACCTATTGTCAGTCCAGGATATACAGGCTTTACTATAATAACACAATAGAAAGGGGAAGACTATGCGAATGGGAAGTATTTTCCTCCCCGATTTGTTCCATTGAATTTCTCCTTGCCGATCCTTAAATTTGACCAAAATCCAAAACCAGGAAGTACCCATGTTTTACCCCGTTATACTCGCCGGAGGCCGCGGTGAGCGATTTTGGCCCTATAGTAACAGCAAGCATCCCAAACAACTTCTCCCCCTGGTGACTAAAAAATCGATGATGGAGGATACCCTCGCTAATATTCAATATTTGCGGCGGGACACCAAAACTTTCGTCATTATCAGTCAAAATCTGGAACAGCCTACGCGCGCCCTTTTGAAAGGCCGCAAGCATGTGCAAATCGTGGCGGAACCCGAGGGAAGGAATACCGCGGCCGCCATCGCCCTGGCCGCGCGATTGATAGCCCGCGAGGATCCCCAGGGGGTCATGATCGTTTTGACCGCCGACCATGCCATTTCTCCGGGCGCCGAATTCGCCCGGGCCATGCGGGCGGCGGTTTCCATCGCCGAAGCGGGAGATTCGCTGGTGACTTTCGGTATCCGTCCCACCCGCCCCGACGTGGGCTTCGGGTATGTGGAAACCCATGGCGATTCGATGCAAGTCAACGGTTTAAGCGCCTTCAAGGTCAACCGCTTCCACGAAAAACCCAGCGAAGAATCCGCCCGGCAATATCTGGAGTCGGGCCGTTTTTTCTGGAATAGCGGAATGTTCGCCTGGCGGGTCGATTATCTCTGGGAACGCTTCCGCGTGCAATTGCCCGAGATTCATAAGGCCTTTGAAAAGGCCGGTGATTTGGGGTCGCCCAGCGGAAAAGGTTTTGCCGGAAAATTGAAAAGCCTCTATGGACGCCTTCCCGAGATTTCCATCGATTACGGCATTCTCGAAGGCGCGCCCGATATCCGCCTGGTCGTTCCGCGCTTCAACTGGGACGACATCGGTTCCTGGGCCGCCCTCGACAGACGCCACGCCGCGGATGCGGCCGGAAACCGGAAATTGGGAGACGGAGCGCTTTGGGAATGCGAAGGGGTCACGGCTTTCTCCGACTCCGGGATGATAGCCGCAATGGGAGTAAAGGACCTCCTAATCGTGCAGCACGAAGGGGTAACCTTGGTGGTGCCCAAGGATCAGGGCTCGCGGCTCAAAGAACTGGTCAAGCAGGTACAAAAGCAAAAGGCCTTGGCGAAATATCTCTAACCGTTCGCCTGGGCTACGGTCTGGGCGATGTATTCCACCTGCATGTTCGGCCGCAAAAACGAAGTGTCGTAATAGGCCTCCGTCGGGAGAAAAAATGCGCGGGTAGGCTGATTGCACAGACCGGCAAGATGCAGCAACGTTCCATGCGCGCCGATGCTTGCCTGGGTTGAAGCCGCCAAAGCCAGAAATTGCCCCAGGTTTTCGATGCGCAAGGTAGGAGCCAGTTCGGCTGCCTCCGCCGGTACCGGGGCCGGGGGTAACGAAGCGACACTTGCATCGGCAAAGACAATCACCAGGGATTGGTATCCGCCCTCACCTCCCCGATCGGCGAGACTCCTCCGTAACATCTCCATTTGCCGGGCGGTCGAAACGTCCTGCCATAGAAACAGCGCGGTTTTATCCGGGTCAAGACCCATACCGCGGATTTGCCCAACGGCTTTGTCGAGGGCCCCTTTTTCGGGGCGTAAGGCCTTACTCGATACCTGCAGGGGAATGCCGGCATAATTCCATAATTGGGAGGCCGATAAATAGGTGCGCAGCAAGTTGGGGGGCTGCGCCGAAAGGATGCGGATGTTCGCAAAGGGCCAACTTTCCGGCTCGAAAATATCGATGCGTAGGGGAGCGAGGCTGGTTTTAAGCAGGAAATGAATCATCGGGGAACTATTTCTCCTCAAATTGAGAGCGAAATCAAGTCCCAGACCCTGCAAGCGGTTTTTAAGCGGAGTAAAAGTCGGTTCTCCCCATAAAATCTCGTCGGAATGGAAGAAAATCAATTGCTCAGGCGAAAAAATGGCCTTCAAGAAGGGAGCATGCGAAGCATCGGCCAGCAGATAAATCTTTCTGCCTTCGAGTTTATGCTGATAGGCTTGCAACAAGGGAAGCGCGATTATCAGGTCCAGAAAGGATTCGGGAGTCGCAATCAGGATTCGCCGGCAGGTTTCCAACCCTTTGCGCAAGTCGAAAAGAGCGTTGGTTTCGGCACCTCCCGCCTTCCAAAGCAGAAATTTAAGCTGGTAGGTGGGGGATAAATGGTTTAAAATGCGGTAGGGCCATCGCCGGGCAATTCGGTGGGTAGGGATGGCTGGGTTTGACATCATCTGGCTGGAAACAAGGCTGGAAAAAGGATTCCGTTCTTGAAAAACCACTTAATCGTAGCAATTCCGGCGCGGACCTGAAACCATGAACCGTCTGGAAATCCTTCACTCTCTTCCGGTCCTCGCAGTAGCGGTGCTGGGAACCCATTACCTGCCCGAATTGGGCGAAGACGATTACCTGGCGGGATTCGTTTTATTGGTGGTGGCCTTGGCAGGCCTCTTTGTGTTTTTCACCCGCTCCTACCAGGGTCCCTATCGGCTCAGCTATTTGCACCAAACCGCCTGGCTTTTCGCTTTGGCCTGGCTGGGAGCCTACGTTTTGGGCGGTCCCGGCTTCCGCTTCAACCTGGCCCTGCTGTTCGCGGTAGCCGCATTGATTGGTACCTGGGCTCACCCTCTCCACTCGGTATACGTCATTCTCGCCCTGTTTTTAAGCACGGCCATTCGCGTCGCCAACGGGTTGACTCCTTTTCTGCCGGGACTGGAGGGAGGGGAGCCGGTTCAAGCCGATTATGCGGATCTGGTGAATGATATTTATCCCGTATTCAGCGTTTCCCTTTTTCAGGGATTGCTGCTGGTATTTCAAAGGCGGGTGGCGGGCAGCCCTTCCATTCCCGCACCCCGGTCCGCTCCCGTGGTCCCTCCGGTTTCGACTTTGGTAGCCGTCGCCACTCCGGGCATGGGAGAAGAAGGGGCTCCGGCTGATCCGCGACAGTCCCGGTTTTTCAGCCGGATATACCTGGAGAAGCAGGGCGAGCAGGCCATGCAAACCATCAAGGAGCGGCTCGATTCGGTGGTCTTTTTCATGAGCCGCCTGTTCCGGGCGCAGACCTCCATCGGATTTCTCCTCAACGAATCCAAGGACAAGCTGGTGTTGACCTCGGTGGTAACCAAAAGCGAGAACTTCGATTACGACTACAGCGTCGCGGTGGGGAAGGGAGTGGTAGGCGAAGCGGCGGTGAAACCCGCGGGATTTTTCACGGGAAACATGAATTCCTTCGGAACGCGGGTCGATTATTACACCGTGCGCGAGAATATCAATTCGCTCATGGCCATGCCCATCATGCATGTCGGCGAAAAGCGGCTGCAGGGCTTGCTGCTGGTGGATTCCGAAGCCATGCGCGCCTTCAGCGACGAGCATAAGGAGCTGATGCGGCGTTTCACCCAAATCGCCTCCGACCTCATCGGATCTGCCGAGCTCAGCTACCACATGAACGAGGCCGCCAAACGGTCGGAAAATCTGTACGAAATCTCCAAAACGCTGTCGATGGGACTCAAACCCGAAGAAGTGTTCGACGCGCTCATCGAATCCCTGACTAAGGCGTTTAGGCACGATCGTCTCGTGATTTGCACCTGCAATTCCCAAACGGGCCGCGGAATGCTGTGGAAGGTGGTAGGCGACGATATGGGAATGGACATCGGAAGGGAATTCGACGTCCAGAATCAAAGCAGTGTCTATGGCAGCGTTTTCCGGAATCGCCAGGTGGCGCTTTTGGAAAATTTCCGCAGTCGCGAGGGAATGAAAAGATTCGATTGGGAAGAACCGCAGGGATTGAAACCTTCGAATCTCCTGCTGGCCCCGGTGCAGGACGACATGAAGCAGTTGTGGGCGGTGGTGGGACTGGAATCCAACCGCGAGGGCACCTACTCCCACCCTGAGCGCCAGTTCCTGGAAACCATCATGAACACCGTGACCTCGGCCCTGAGCAAGGCTTGGATGTACATGGAAATGGAAAAGCAGGCCACGGTGGACGGCTTGACCCAAATCGCCAACCACCGCAAATTCCAGGACACCGTCAACATCGAAATGGAGCGCTGCCGTCGCTACCAGGTGCCGTTGACCCTGCTGCTGTTGGATATCGATCATTTCAAGCAATTCAACGATACTTACGGGCATCCCGTCGGAGATCTGGTTTTGCAAATGGTGGCCAAGGCATTGGAGGCCTCCATCCGGACCACCGATTTCTGCGCCCGATACGGCGGCGAAGAATTCGTGGTGCTGCTCACCCAAACCGACGAACAACAAGCTCCCTTGTTGGCCGAGCGCATCCGTCAGGCCGTCGAAGCATTGGAAATCCGCAATGACGACAAGGTGCTGAGCGTAACCGTCAGCATCGGCGCGGCGGTTTATCCCCACGACGCCGAGACGAAACAGGAATTGATAGACAATGCCGACAAGGCCATGTACCGCAGCAAGGAAAACGGCCGCAACCAGGTCACCTTTTTCTCCTCGTTCAATACCCGGCGCGACCCCGTGCGTAAAAGCCTGGGCCATTGATTCAAACCGGATTCCCATGGGAGCGGGGGCCCATCCTTCCCCTTTCCTCCCGATTCCTTACGCAATACCTTCGGGCTTGTTAATTTTCCCCTATGGCCCGCGTTCTGGTAATCGGTTTGAATCCCGCCTGGCAAATGGTCGCCCATTTGCCCCGCCTCGAAGTGGGAGAGGTCAACCGCGCCCTGGCCGCTTATGAAATCGCCTCGGGCAAGGGTTTGAACGCCGCCCGCACCCTCGCCGCCTTGGGTCATCAGGTGGATTTGCTGCAAATCCTGGGAGGAGAGCGCGGCCGCAAATGTCTGGCGGCCTGCGAGGGGTACGGCATCCGCAGCCTGCACATCTGGGTCGACGCCGACACCCGGTACGCCATGACCCTGTTGGATGCGGAAAAACATTCGGCCACCGAAATCATCGCCCCTTTCGCCGTACCCATACGCACCACCGAAGCGGCGGTCCGCGAAGAGCTGGAGGCGACCCTTAAGGCAGCGGGCGAAACCTATGACGGAGTTTGCATTTGCGGAACGGTTCCGGCCGGATGCCCGACGGATATTTACGGCGATTTGCTGGCCGAAGTCACGGCTCCCGTCACGGTGGTGGATGCCTGGAAGGAAGTGACTCCCGAAGTATTGGGCCAAACGGGATTCCTCAAGGTGAATTCCCGTGAATATGAAATCCTGCGCTCGAAGTGGGGGAGATATCTCGCTCCCGAAGGCAAGGGACCGGTTTGTCTTATAACCGATGGGGCGGCGCCGGCGCGGCTGTTGGAGCCGGGTAGGCCCGTGCGGTTGTTGAAACTTCCGGAGCTGGCGGGAACCCTCAACCCCATCGGGGCCGGCGACGTGGTGGCGGGCGCCTTCACCCATCACCGGTTGGCCGGCATGGAGGTATCCGCAGCCTTTTTGGAAGCCCTGGCTTTGGGCATGGCCAGTTGCCTCACTTTGCTTCCCGCCGACATCGATGAAAAGGCCGCGAAAAGTCTGGCGGAGAAATTACGCGCGGGTCCCGGCTGGGAGGATGAGCTTGTCTGATCCCTGGCCTGAACGTCTGCCTCAATTCCCCCCCTCGGGCGGCACCTGGTTCGTGGCGGCTACCACCTTGGAAATGAACGCCTGTTTTCCCCAAATAGCCGGTAACCTATCGGTTTCTCCCTATTGGGTTGTGGAAGAGGGCCGCGTATATGTCTTGGGCGGACTGGGCGTTCCTTTGTCTTTGGCGCGTTTGCTAACGCTGATGAACGGATCGCGGCCGGGTTTGGT
>CAYNXV010000005.1:0-12379 GCA_964401245.1 uncultured Bifidobacteriales bacterium
TAGGGAATCCGCGGCGGGCTGGTTTGATAAGACCCGTCAAAAGGAATATGTCGCGGCGATCCGTGAAATAAGGTGATGATGAGGGCCCGAGAACAGGTTTCCGAAGGTAAAGAGAAGATCTTCGGCCAAAACGGCGTCGACCTTCAGCTTCTCCTCCACATTTATCCCGATACCGAAACCGACATGATCTTCAGGCGTCGCATTTCCAGTAGGGTTGGTATAAATGTAATTATACGAGCCTCCGCTCCCGTCCACCTCGCGATAGGTGATTTCTTTTCGTCCCCCTACCCTAAGAACAAGCCAATCCCACCATACGTTCCTTTCAATACCGAAAGAAACCGCTCCGCCTCGAATAGACTCCGCACCCTTGACATTGGCGGCCAGGCTGGAATAACCAAAACCGCCATCCGCCAAGGGAGTGATGCCGGTGGTCGAGTGCTCTTCGAAAATCCCTTCCACTCCCAGCCAGAAAAAGCCTCTGTCCAGCGAAACGTTTACGCCGCTGCCCAGTTTGAAACGCGACTGTTCCTGGCCGGGGGCTTTTAAAATACTGTATTTGAAAATCGGAACCAATTCCCCGTTGATAAGCTCAAGGGTCGAAAAAGTCCGGGCGGTTATGAAATAAGACCATTCCGACTCGATGTTGTCGGGGCCATAGCCGATATAGGCGGTTCCCAAAGCCACTTCGGCATCCACATTCCGAGCCACCGGCCAGTTCAATCCCAAGTCACCCCGCATGATATCAGCCCTGACGCCGTCGTCGGGCTCGGATTCGATTACTCCGGAGCGCAAGTCAGCTCCTTCCTGCAGGGCAATATGGACATGGGACCCCAGCATACCTCCATTGGAAAAGGTAAAGCCGAGAAATCCGTCGAAGTTGGTGGCGGTCGGGGGAACCGGTTTACCGTCCGCACTATCCGGAATCAAAGCCTGCAATTCGGGATCGATTCGATTGAAAGCGCCTCCCAAACTGATTTGGGGATACAAACTTGTGGCTGCGCCATCCCGGGACAGCGAATACGAAAATAGCCCCCCGAACCAGGAGTTTTCGGGGTCCCTATTAAAGCCGGAGGTTCCGGAACCGCCGGCCACAAACCGATCCATTGCCCTTTTATCCGCATCGCCCTGGCGGTAGACGCCCAGTTCACCAACCAGAAAATTGGGGAAGATGTTTATATTGGCCGGATTTTCAAAAATGCTGACATCATCCATGAAGAAAGTGGCCTTCTTCCCCATCGACTCTACCCGAGAATAGGTAGCATCGGATTCGACGGCAAATATCAGCATGCCTGCCCAAACGCCCCAAGATTTAAGCCCCCCACCCTGCATAAGTACCTCCATGATAACCTCTGGGCTATGTCCGATCGAATCACCGGTTTTCGGGATATACGGGATCTTCTCATAGTAGAGCAGGTCAATGCACGAAAAAATCAATGAAAAAGGCCCCATGCCGGATTACGGCATGGGGCCTTGTAAAAATCGAAACCGGTAACTATTCCGAGAAAGTAAAGGGAACGGTTACAATGTCGTTGCCCTTGCCCTTGATCGGTTCGAATTTCCAGCGGCGAATCTTATCCACCACCTCGGCATCAAACTCGGAAACTCCGGTTGTGCTGCCGACGATGGAAATGTCCACAATCGACCCACCGGGAGCGATGGCGAAGCGGACACTGACCTTACCCTGAAATCCCGGGTGCACCTTCAGGTACTTATTGTATGTATGCCGGAGACCGGGAGTATGCTGACGGATAACCCGCAGAATGGACTCCGTTGAACGTTGTCCGCCCGCTTGACCCATATCGATATCGGTCGCAGTGGGAGCCCTGAGATTACCCTTGGCCTTGACACCGATGGGACCGCTGTCGCCACCCAGGAGACCACCCAGCAAATCATCGATTCCGCCCGAACCGCCCGCGGCATAGCCTTCATTGAAGGAGGCGTCGGATTTACCCCGACGACCGCCGATACGGGTATCGCCGGTTTTGGTTAAACCGGAGACGTTATCGATGACTTTTTGGATATCCTTATTGAATTTGGGATCCAGCAAATCATAGGCATCCAGCGAAGAATTCCGCGACTTGGAGCTGATAAGCTTCAAAACGCCTTGGGTGTTAGGGGCCTTGGGATCCCCTTTTCCTTTGGGTTTACCGCCGGCACCGGATTTTTTCTTGGGAGTAGGCTCTTTCTTCTTCTCTTCCTTTTTCTCCTTCTTCTTTTCTTCGAGCTTCAATACGACCTGAGTCGTATCGTCCTGCTGAAAGGAAGTCAAAGTAAGCGGAATGATTATTTCCACGGTCGTCACGTAGAATCCGACGGCCGCACCCAAGATGGCGCATCCGACCAGAAAGTTACGAATGCGCTTATCGGACTCGATGGCGAAAAAATCATCGAGCTTCTGGGGATGAACCGGTTGCGACGAATTTTCAGGAATATTGCTCATATCTCCTCACCCTTCTTCGCGACGGCGAATTTGATATTGTTGTATCCCGCGAATCCGCAGGTCGCCATCACCTTCGTCACGATATCGTACTCGGTATTCTTATCAAATTGGACGACCACTTTTCCGGTGGATTCCTGAATCACTCCCAGAATCTCCGCCTTGCGTTCCTCTTCGCGCTTCTTTTTGAGAATTTCGAAAAGAGGAGCCACGATCAGGCTGTCTTGCGCCCGTACCAAAGCGGTTTCGGTAATGACTTCGTTATCCGCAAGAATAGTCTGGGGCTCGCCCACTATCGTAAGGGAAACCTCGGTGGGACTCTTTGCCTGGGCCGACATGGGCAGAACCAGGTTGGAGTTCGTGGTCATGAGATTACCTTCAGCGGACATGGTATTCAGCAAAAATACCAGCACGATGGTGAACATATCCATCATGGAAGTCAACTGCAGCTGACTTGCACCTTGACGTTTAATTTGTCTGGCCATGGTCAGACTCCTCCCATTAGAGACAATGCCACGCGGTCATAGCCGGCGGCCTTGGCTGCGTCCATAACCTGAATAACCTTGTCGTAGATGATGTCATCTTCCGCAAGAATGACGACGTCATCCACATCGGGAGGAATAGGATCGCGCTGGCTGTAAACCGCATGCACCTGTTCCAATTGACGAGCTATTTCCTGATAGGCGGAGAGTCGGGTAACCTTGCAAAAGGCCGCGGTTTGCGGATCCATTTTACGAATTACCTGGTCCCCGACCAGACGATATTCCATTCCCACGGCGGGAACGGCAGTATACCAGTTGCCTTCCTTATCCAGCAAGGCGTTATCATCGGGACCTACCGCCACGTTCCGGAAGGTTCCCGCATCTTTTTCGTCCTTCTTATCGATGGCATGCAGGAAAATGGTTTCCTTTTCCTGCAGGGTCATCAACTTGCCGTCGGTAGGGGAAAAAACCTTTTCACCTGGTACATAGGGCTTTCTGAATACGTGCTTATCCGAAGTACTGCGATATTCAACCTCTTCGAAATAGAATACGGAAGGTTGAAAACCTGACGTGGCTCCGATGGTAATCCCCTTATGCCCGACAACGATGCTGAGATTCAACAGGCCTTCGTCGATATTCGACGGATTCTGTTTAGGAGTATCGCTGCGCTCAGGCAGGGTCAACTCCAAAATTCCCAGCTTTTCGTATATCGCCACAGAAAGGAGAAAAACGATCAGCACGGAAAAAAGGTTCATTATGGGAAGCAGATTGAGATCCGCCACCCTATTTTGCTTGACTCTTGAATCCTTCATTGGCTGTTATCCTTTTGGTTTTCGGGCCATAAGGCCCGAAGTGTGCCAATCAAAGCAGGTTCATGACCTTTACGGCTTTTTCTTCCAGTTCTTCCTGCAGTCTTTCGGCTTGCATGGCGAGCAGGCCATGGACGAATAGAGCGGGAATTGCCACTGCGAGACCGGCCCAGGTGGTGGCCATGGCAATGGAAATACCGTTTGCGAGTGCCTGGGGACGCTGTGCGGCGGGAAGATTTGCGACCGCGTCAAATGCCATGATAAGGCCGTAAATCGTTCCCAACAATCCAATCAAAGTGGAGACGTTGGCTACGGTAACTATCAAATTGAGATAACGGTTGAGACGGGGAGCCTCGGTGAGGTATACCTCATCGACGGCCTTTTCAATGGCCGTTACTCCTTTGGCCTTGTTATTGAGTACGGCCGAAATCACTTTGGCCAGGGGGAAGTTCTGGGAAGCAGCCAAATGGCCGGCCTCGGCAACGCGACCCGTTTGCAGCAATTGGGCAATGTTACGCATGAAATTTCCGCGTCCCAAGGAGGACTTGATCCAGATGTAATAAATGCGTTCAGCCACCAGCGCCATGGCAATTACGCCTGCGCAGAGAATCGCCCACATGGCTGCTGAACCGTCTCCTGAAAAACCTTGAAGAATATACCGCATTGTTTCGCCCTTCCTAAAAAAGTGAGTTAGAGTTATTAGAGTTCCAGAAATAGAGCCTTAAAAGTTAAGCAGGCATGTTGCGAAGTAAAACCTTAACGCCACCCTATAATAATCACGAAAAGGGAATTTAGCACAATTTATTTTCTATCCCTTGAAATAACGAGAAAAATATGCCCAGTTTGGAAATTTCAATGTTTTTAAACCAGGAAACCCGAAAAAACGCGAGGCACACTCCCTTAATTGGAGCTTCCCAACTGGGAACGCATTCTGCTGATTTCCTCTTTGGCTTCGGCTTCCATTTGCCGGTACATTTGAACCTTTTGCTCCGTCGTCAATGACTGGTTCTCACCGATTCTGGAAATCCGCTCCATATTTGTAAGGTACTGCTCGTCATGGGAGGCTTCTCCGGAGCTTTGGCCGGTGGGTGCCGAGGGAAGAACCTCGGATTTCAAGCCCAATTCTTCCGCATTGGGCTCGAGCTCCTTCAGTCTACGTGAAATTCTGCCTTTATACTCATTTTCCAAGGCAAAATAAGAAGCGGCGCGCAAAGCCTCTTTATAAATAGGCTTGGCTTGTTGCTCGGCTTCATAGGCTTTGTCCTGGAGGGCCGCCTGATAGGCTTCCCGTTCATCCTGGCTTAGACCCTTGGGAATCGGCGCGGAAGCCAATATGCGTCCGAGATCCTCGAAAGTCTGGGCCTTGTTCCAATACATGCTCAGGAATTTCGTACCGGTGCTGTCCACCCAAGGGCTACGGATACCTTGGTTGCGGGCCAATTCCAGATTTTTCTCATAAATTTCCCGGGCTTTATCATAGTAACCCGGCAATCCCATTTTAATCTGAACCTCTTCCGCAATCCGCTCTTCTTTACCCTTGGCCTGGATACGCTCATCGCGGGAAATTTCTCCAATTTTTGCAAATAGGTCCCCCATCCGCATGGTCGAACGCAAGGTCCACTCCTCCTCTGCCATTTCGGCGGATTTTGCCAGGTTTTTGATGGCGGGAGCCAATTGGGCCTGCATATCCTTAACCTTTTTTTGATTCTCCTTTTTGGATGAATTCAAACGGACTGCGGCAATCTTGGAGTAATAAATATCTCCGGCAAGGTAGGCGGCTTCCGCGGCAAATACCGAGGGAATGTCCTGAGCGCTGCCGTGCTTATCCTGGATTTGTACGACTGTCTCGAGATGTTTAAGACCCTTTTGTTCTTCACCCATTTTCAAAAAGTTTTTACCGGCTCCGAGGTGGGCACGTATCAGCTTCTGGATATCTCCCTTGTACTTCTGGGTGAAATCTTCGTATGCGGCCGCTGCGCGCTTGTGATCACCCTTTTTCTCCATGATGAGGGGGACCGAAAAAACGGCTTCCAATGCATAAGAACTCTTGGGGTAGGTTTCTCCCAACAGTCGATAGACACGTGCCGCGTCATCGAAGGCATTGGCGTTTTCGTAGGTTTGGCCGGCATTATAAAGAAACGAAGGCGTTTTTTCGGATTTGGGGTAATACTTGTACGACAGCGCATAGGTTTCGGCCGCAGTATTGAGATCGGGTACCTTCTCATAGGCTTGCGCCGCCCATCCGATACTCAGAAAACCCATGGAATCCTGGGGAAAAGCCTTCTGAACCATCAGAAAGGTTTCCGCGGAATTACGGTGCTTGCCTTTTTCCCCGTAAATAGCCGCCGCCTTCAAAATACCCCGGATTGCCAAGGGTGATTTCGGATACTCTCTGTGAATACTGATGAGAACGCGAGCCGCATCCTCCACCCTGCCCGCGGAGTCGTAATGGAGGCCTGCTTCGTACAAAGCCTTATCCGCTATATCTACGTCCCTGAAGTCACGCGCCATCTGGCTGAATTTCAAGGCCGATGCGGAATGATCGCCTTTTAAACCCTGAGACTCTGCCTGCTTAAACTGAGTCGAGGCCAACGATTTTCGAACTTCCTGGTATTCGGTACCGCTTTTGGGCAACTTGCCCAGCAGAGCGCGAAACTGACTTTCGGCCTTATCGAATTGTCCTGCCTCAAGATAGCTCTGGGCCAATGCGCGTTGGATGAGATTGGTGTGCTTGTGATTGGGAAAATCGTTGAGAAGTTTCGCCAATTTGTCGATGGCTCGACCATATTGTTTCGCTTCATAATGCACGAAGGCGGCATTGTAGGCCAGGTCGGGAGCCGAAGCGGACTTGCCGTACATGGACAGGTATTTGTCCACGGTACCGAAATACGCCTGGGTTTCCGAAGCGGAATAAGCAGCGGCCTTGTCGCCATTGGCCCTGGCCAAAGCCAATTTACGGTTCTCATCCATCATTACCACGGCATTGAAAGCCGCGTCCTGGGTAGATACGAGATCCTTTTTCTCCGCGGGCTTCTTTCCGTATTTATCGATTGGCGCATTGGCGCACCACATCCACTCGTCGGCGGATTTGTTGAATTGCTTCATTTTGCTGTAAACAACGGCAAGGTTCTGGTGAACCTGATAGATGTCCCATGATTGTTCGCTGCTGTAACGGTTGAGGTATTCCCGATAATGCTGCTCCGCCAAGCCGAGCATTTGCATATCGCCTTCGCCGGTCTCACCTTGAGTATGGAAAAACACGGGAATCTGGTACATCGCCACTTTGATTGCCTTTTGGGCCTCGTCGAAGAATTTTTTGTTACCGGCATTTTTGGAAGACCAGGCCGAATTGGGAGTATAGCGCTGCACCAATTCAAGGCGCGCCCGCTGCGCATCTTCGGCACGCTTTTGAATTACCATGATTTCCACGATGCTCAGGTCGGCAATGGGTGCCCGAGGATAGGTGGGATCCCTTTGCAACAGGAATTGGAACGCGTTCACCGATTCTTCCAGCCGGTCATGCGCCTTGTTTTTCATGCCGATTTCGAAATAGACGTCGTTCTCCCAGGGCTTGCCCTTATCGCGGAGGAAGTTGCGGGCGGAGTCGAAACCCCTATCCATGTCAGCCCAGCTTGCGGCCATGAATTCCAGAGCCTCTTCGCGAAGGTCGCATTTCAGTTTTCCAGCATCGCACAAATCCACGTATTGGAAATAAAGTTTGGCCGCCTGC
The DNA here is from genome assembly GCA_964401245.1 of uncultured Bifidobacteriales bacterium. Taxonomy (GTDB): domain Bacteria; phylum Fibrobacterota; class Fibrobacteria; order UBA11236; family UBA11236; genus JBGTHM01. The sequence goes on from CAYNXV010000005.1 coordinate 7,459, forward strand.
TCGAAATCAGCCATGTTATAGTAGGCTTCCGCGCGGTGGTAAAGCGCCAAACCCGCTTCGGCGCCGGGATAGGTTACGGGAACTTTTTCGTAATGATTGATCGAATTACGGTATTTACGCTTCATCATCCAGTATTCGCCCAAGCGCAAGTGCGAAGGAATGGTCAGGGGATTATCGGGGTACCGGGTGACCAGAAGATTGAGCAGTTCGTACGCACGGTCCCCATTGCCTTGCAAGTCCGCGATGAAAGCGGAGCGCACCAGAGCGGGTGGAACGTCTTTATGGGTTGAATACTCCTTAAGGAAGCGGTCGAAGTAATTCATGGACCCGTTGTGATTCCTACGCGGAGCCACGGGTTCCGCGCCTCGTCGGTCCTTATCTTCCCATTTTTGGTACGCCGCTTCGTAGGCTTCCTGTTTAATCAGAAACTCGTCTTCCTCATTTTGGAAAGTGAGATTCGCGACCTGGAAAAGCGCGGTTGCGCAACGCTCGCTGCGGTCGGTGCAGCTGTTCACATAGTCACGGAACTCCTTCAAGCTCCGCTCCCGGGTATCGATGCGGGTTTTCAAATCCTTGCCGCCGGCTTCGCCCTTTTTCTGAAGGTCCTTCTGCACATCGGCCTTGTATCTATCCAGGTCGCGTCGATATTTCTCCACAGCCTTTTCGCGTTTTTCGACGCATTTGGCCTGTTCCGACACATCCATTGCCTGGCACTTTTGAGCCCACTCGTCCAGTTCAAGCTTACGCTTTCTCAATTCCATTACTTTATTGGCATCGGCCGGCCATGCGAAAGCAAGGACTCCCAGCAGCACCAACAATCGGGGGTAGGTATTTTTAAGCATTTTCGCTCTCCTGAATCGATAGCTTGATTTACTGGAACCGGGAATTATTCAACTTCCAGATCCTGCAATTCCTGTTGCGTCGGCAACGCCTTCTCGCCCGAGGCGCTCTTGATATTCATCACTGTTGCCTTGGTGAATTTGGCATCCCGGATAATCCGGTCCTTGTTGGACATGAACTTTTCCATCTGCTCCACGCGGCGCATGAATTCGAGATGGGCTTCGATTTTTCCGTGTATGTCTTCGAATTTGGGCCGCAATTCTTCTCGCTTCTGCATAACGCGGGGAGTCGGCAGTTGGTTCGAAAGAAGCAGGGCCTCCCTTTGTACTTGCTGAAAGTCTCCCTGCATGGACATCAACTTCTGCTTTTCACTTTGGATTTGAGCCGCACTGATGGTCTTTTCTTCGGCGGATTTCATGGACCGGTCGAAAGAGGCGATGGACCTGTCGTAATCCTTGTCGAAAAATTGGGTGTATCCCATCAGCAAATGGGCTTCGGGTACCAGCAGGCTTCCGGGCGTCTTGTTGATGATGTCGCTGGCATAGGCTTGGGCTTCCTTGAAGCGTTGCACTTTGAGAAATGACCACGCCAAGCCCAGCAGGGCTTCATCGTATTTGGTGCAGGACGGGGAAACCTGTCCGTAATACTCAGCGGCCTTTACAAGCTGAGGAGGTTCGGCGCTGAAGTAGATGTGGCCAAGCTTAACGGCGGAAACCTCCTTCATCTCCTGTTCGGAAACGTTGGTCGCGCGGCTTTGCATGATATCCATGAAGGCCGCCTCGGCTTCCCGCATTTTCTTGAGATTTACGTAGGACATGCCCAAGGTGTACCGCGCATAGATGTAATTCGAATTGCCGGGGAGTATCGGGGATAGCAGGCCCACGGCGCTGTGGTAATCCTTCTGGATGAAACGGATTTGTCCTTCGACGTAATCAGCGTCGGATTTGACGTCCGAATCCGGATAGAGATTCCCGATTTGCTGGTAGCGCTTGGTGGCTTCGTCGAATTTACCCTCTTTATAGTCGATGTTCATCAATTGGAACATGTACTTGGGGCGTTGATCCGAATCGGAGTAACGCTTGAGCGCGTCGTTATAAACGTCGCGGGCTGCCTGGTGCATGCGCAGATTTTCAAACGACTTGCCCTTATAGAAGGCGGCTTGGTCGACAAGGTGGAAGGAAGGATATTTGGTGATGACTTTTCCGAAGGCATAAGATGCCAACAGGAACTTACGGGCCAGATAAAGCCGCATGGCTTCGCGGTAGGCATTTTCGGGTTCGAGCTTCAATCGGCGGTACCGCGCCTCTCCGATGCGTTCCTCGCGGGTCGGGCCTACCCTGGTGGTGGCTTTGAAATTCCAAACGAAGCCGCGCGATTTGTCCTGGAGGGAAAGTTTGTCATGAGACATGTCCAGGTCGAGTTGCAGGTAACGGAAAAGGTTGACCCGCTTTACGTTGACCGTGGCGCCGAGAATGGGATAGCTGAGTTTGTTCAGCTTGACCTTGAGTCCGAGCAAAGGGCTCAGGTAATAGGTTGCGCGCGCGCTTCCTACGAGATCCATGCCTTCCCCGCCCTCTTCCTCGTTGTGAAGAAGATCGATGGCGCTGACCGACCCTGCCAATTCGAGGCGGCGGTTGAAACCTCTCCAGAAAAAGGAGGTATTCACGTTCATAGGTACCTTGTAAGTTCCGCCGCTCGGGTTTTCAACTTGCGGCTGCAAGGCATTTTGCAGGGCAAGTCCCAATTGCAAATGCCCGAAGCGGGAACTGCTCATGGGATTGTAACCCAACCCCACATCAACGCCGTGGCCGAAGCTTTTCTTGACGCCGAATGCGTCGAATTGGATCAAGGAATAATTGATACCGAGTGCGATTTTATGGGAAAGCTGGTTGGGAAAGGACCAGGGCATGCGATAGGCATAGGAAAGAGTATAGGCGTTTTCCAGGTATACGGCATTACTGTTATCGATGCCCGAGCCGTTTTCGAAAACGGACAATCCCAGAGAGTGATTGTAGTCAAAGGGATGGACCGCGGAAAGGAACTCTTGGCCCGCTTTTCCGGAAATGGTCTGAAATAAACCCACGGCGATTTCAATCTGATCATTTTCAGCTATGGATGCCGGATTTACGTATATGGCGGTATTGTCCCCATATTCTGAAAACCAGTCGTTCTGCTGATAAAAATGCGGTTTATATGGTGCCTGGGCCGAACCGATGGACCAGGCGAGACCGACAAGTGCCGGAATGGCAGTAATTCGCTTCAATTTGCACGCTCCCCTGTTCATTACTTAATCCGGTAGAACTCTATGCGGCGGTTGATTTGACGGCCGGCCGCGGTGTTGTTGCTGGCCTTGGGACGAGAAGATCCGTATCCCTTGGAAACCAGTCGTCCGCCTGGGACGCCGCGGTTCACCAGATATTCCCGCACGGCCCCGGCCCGGTCATAGGACAGCTTTACGTTGATCTTGTCCGAGCCCGTATTATCGGTATGGCCGGAAATTTCGTATCGGCGATCCGGATATTTCTGCAATTGCTCGTACACATAATCCAGATGCTGGAAGGATTCTTCCATGATTTCGGCGCTGCCGGTGCGGAAAACCACACCATCGAGGATGAAATTGTCTTCGATTTGACCTACGGGTTTGTCGGGACAGCCGTCCTCGTCCTGAAAGCCATTGACGGTTTCAGGCTGATCCGGACACTTATCCGAGCCACGACATACATTGGCGTATTTGGCGGACTGGCCGGTTGCCTGTACCCAGGGGTCGCAAATTCCATCCTTGTCATTATCCGGATCCGGACAGCCGTCGGCATCTTCAAAGCCATCCTTATCTTCGGGATCGTTGGGGCACTTGTCCTTGGCGTCCGGGATACCGTCATTGTCATTGTCATAGTCGGGGCAACCATCGGCATCCTGAAAACCGTCGAAATCCTCGGGAAGATCGGGGCAAAGGTCCTTGGAGTCGGGTATGCCGTCATTGTCCCGGTCACCATCCACTTCAACGACTACCGCGCGAGCCAGTAGACCGATATCCACCTGCCCGTATCCACGGCGCACCATCGGAGACTTCGACGCTACGAAATAGTTGGGGCTTCCCAAGCTCGGATTGAGAAACATGGGTTCATTCGAGATGTTGGTCTTGTTGACCTTGGTATAGCGATTGAAGGGAATGACGTTCTTGTAGATGTTGTTGTAGATGACCTGGGATTGACCGGAAGCCGGGTCGGAATAGATTCCGTATTCGTGGTTTTCCATCAGGATATTGTTGCGGACGATTACCCGGCTCGGTCCCTTGAGGGTTAGGCCGCTGTAGCCATTTCGGATGACGACGTTATTTTCGATGCGGGTGTCCAGGGATTTGGCGCCCCAGGCAAGTACTCCGGACCAGCGATTCCCGTAAATGACGTTGTTGTAGACTTGCGGAAGCGAGATGAAAGCGCCGATACCGGCTCCCTGATTGTCGATGATCCAGTTGTGGTGGATATAGCCCGAGGCGTTTTCGCAGAGGATGCCGTCGATGCCGTTGGTGATGGTGAAGCGTCCGATTTCCGACCCCGTCACCATGTATACCGTGGGTCCCTTGCGCATCCCATCGATAATGCATTCGAGAGGGTTGGTGCCCAACAGCACCACACCCTGCACCAAGGTGACGTTTTCGCGGTAACGACCCGGTGAAACCAGAACCGTATCGCCGTAATCCGCGCTGGAAAGCGCGGCGTTGATTGAGGGGAAAGCGCCCGGAACCCGCACCACTTTGGCTTGGGTCAAAGATGGGAGGAGCAAAGAGCAGCACAGCCATGCCGCGGGCAAATAATTTCGCATAAGGTTATTCCCTACAATCCGGAGGTGGCAATCATGACTGGATCAGGATGTTGTGGATTCAAATCCTTGGGTAACTTATCCTCGGAACTGAAATAAGTCAATTGATTTTTCCCAAAAGTTCGAGAGATTTCGCAATTTAAGGCAGCGACTTTCCAACAGCATCATACAAGAAAAGGCGAACCATGGAAATTTTTGCTAACTTACAGTGCCTGCAATGAAAGTGAAGGCGGCCAGAAACCACACGATTTCACCGCCGCTC
>CAYNXV010000005.1:12392-43180 GCA_964401245.1 uncultured Bifidobacteriales bacterium
TTTCAAATACATGCACCTGGGAGATACTGTCTGCATGAGAAATTTGATGTTGACCAATTTAATCATACTTTCGGCGCTTCTGCAAGCATGTAATAACAATGGTGTCGGCAACCGGAACATTCTGCAAGTGGTCAACAGCGCAGAACCGGCAACCCTGGACCTGCACAAGGCTACAGGCCAGCCCGAATTTAGGATTCTCGGTGCGTTATTCGAAGGTTTGGTAACCCGGAAAGAAGGGGGCCGCATTGAACCGGGTCTCGCCCATTCCTGGGTAGTATCCGAAGATGGTCTGACCTACACTTTCCATCTCCGCCCCGCTTTCTGGTCCGACGGCTCTCCCCTCTCCTCCCGGGATTTTCTGCTTTCCTGGCGGAGGTTCGTAGACCCCAAAACCGCAAGCGAATATTCGGCCCTATTGGGTTCCGTATCTGGCGGGAACCGCATCCGCTCCGGTTCCCTGTCCCCCGACTCCCTGGGTGTTTCCGCTCCCGATGATTCCACCTTCGTGGTGAACCTGGAGCATCCCGTGGGATTTTTTCTGCAGCTTTGCGCCTTCGAACCCCTTTTCCCCATCCCCGTCGCCATTGCCGAAAAATTCCAGGAAGCCTGGACCCAACCCGGAAATATCGTGGGAAACGGCCCTTTCCGGATGAAAAAATGGGAAAGGAACCGGGAGTTGGTGGTGGAAAAGAACCCCTATTATTGGGATTCCAGCGCTGTCAGGCAACCGTTGATATCCTTCAAGCCCGTCGAAGACGCTCTCACCTCTTACAATATGTTTCTGACCGGCGAAGCCGACTGGATTTTCAATATTCCTCCCAGCAAATTGGAAGCGGCAGCGCTTCGCCCCGAGTACTATACCCGGCCGATGTTCGGCACCTATTATTTCTCGGTTAATTGCACCAAGCCCGGATTCGACTCGCCGTCCCTTCGAAAGGCCCTCTCATACGCGATTGACAGGAAAAAGATCGTGGATCATGTCCTAAAAGGGGGGCAAATACCCGCCACCGGATTCCTTCCACCTCTTGAGGGATATGCCTCCATTGGACTCAAGCTTTACGACCCGGAAAAAGCCCGCATGTATTTGCGTGAAAGCGGGTTCGGCCCGGAAAATCCGCCCAAGGGATTGCAAATCCTGTTCAATAATAGCGAAACCCATAAAAGCGTGGCGGAGGTGGTTCGCCAAATGTGGAAGGAAACCCTTGGCCTGGAAACCGAACTCGTCAATTATGAATGGAAAGTTTATTTGGATAACACCCGAAATCTCACCTACTCCTCGGTGGCTCGGTCTTCCTGGATAGGCGACTACGCGGATCCGAGTACTTTCCTGGAGCTGGGTGTTTCGGATAACGGCAATAACCGCACGGGTTATAAGAACCCCGTCTATGACAGCCTGCTGGCGGTTTCGTGGACCACTCAGGAGCCCGAAAAGCGCATGCGGCAATTACTGGAAGCGGAAAAAATCCTCATGGAGGATATGCCCGTGATACCGATTTATTATTACACCATCAATGAGTTGAGAAACCCCGCGTTACAAGGCGCTCAAGCCGATCCCTTGGGAATGTATGCCTGGAAAAGGGTTTTTCTGGATCCCGCCGCCGGCGGACGGAACTGATAAGCAGCTGTGGACAAGCGTATCCGTTTCCTGAAAAGGCTTTCTTTACGGCTCCTTATCAATCTTTTCACGCTTTTCATCATCGTCAGTATTTCGTACGGCATAATGAAAGTGGCGCCCGGCAATCCCTTCGAGCAAGAAAGGGCCCTCAGCCCGGAGGTGCTCGCCGAATTGAAACTGAAATATGAATTCGGATACCTGGACTACATTTCCGGCATATTTTTGCGGGGAGACTTCCGTTATTCCTATTCGCACCGGGATTTGCAAGTCCTGGAAATAATCCAAGGAGCCTTGCCGGTTTCGCTGGAATTGGGCGCCTACGCCTTGGCCCTGGCAGCCTTCATGGGATTGGGTTTTGGAGTGGCGTCCGCCCTGGTCACGGGAAAGGGCTACCAGGCTTTGATTTTGGGAGTCGCCATGCTGGGAATCGCCATTCCCAATTTCGTTCTGGGTACCTTGCTGCAATTGATTTTTGCGCTGGAATTGCAATGGACCAGGGTAGCCGGATGGCAGGGATTTTCGGGCAAGGTACTCCCCGTCGTCACGCTGAGCCTTTCGTACATAGCCTACATCACCCGCATATCGCGCGGGAGTTTCCTGGAAAACCTGAATCGGGATTATGTCCGCACCGCCCGGGCCAAAGGTCTGTCGATGTGGCGCATTCTCTGGCGGCACGTATTGCGTAACAGTCTGCTGCCCGTAGTGAATTACATGGCGCCTGCAGCCGCCGCTATTTTGACCGGCACCTTGGTGGTCGAAAAAATCTTCAACATACCGGGCATGGGCCGCTATTTCGTCGAGTCGGTGTTTCAGCGGGACTATCCCCTGGCTTTGGGCGTTATCATCGTCTATTCCCTGTTTCTACTTTCGCTGAATCTCATAGCGGATATACTGCAAACCCTTATCGATCCCCGGATTGAACTGCAATGAGCAGCTCCCCCTTTACCCCCGGAGCTTCTCCCTGGCGTGCCGCCCTGGGGCAATTGCTAAAGGATAAGAGAGCGCTTTTTTCCACGGTATTTTTGATTACCCTGATTTTGGCGGTTTTTTTCGGCCCTTTAGGCTTGCCGCATTTCGAAGCCCAGACGCTGGAAGCCCAACTTTCGCCTCCTTCCTGGGAACATTGGCTGGGTACCGATCATTTGGGTAGAGATCTCCTGTCCCGGATTCTGGTGGGCGGGCGGCTTTCCCTGGCCATCGGAATTCTCGCCACCTTGGTGAGCGTACTGATTGGCACGGCCTATGGCTGCATTTCCGGTTTTTTTCATGAAAAGCTCGATTTGGTAATGATGCGGGTTGTCGATATCCTGTATACGCTGCCCTATATGTTTCTGGTCATCATTCTCATCTTTCTGTTCGGGAAAAACATTTACGTGCTTTTTCTGGCCCTGGGACTGGTGCAATGGCTGACCATAGCCCGTATCGTGCGGGGTCAGGTACTGGCTTTGAAGAATGAGGAGTTTATCCTGGCGGCGCGGGCATTGGGGGTACCGCGATTCCGGGTCATTCTAAGGCATATCATTCCCAATGTGATGGGCATAGTCATCATCTACGCCACTTTGACGGTCCCAAGCGTCATTTTACAAGAGGCTTTCTTAAGTTTTTTGGGATTGAATGTACAGAATTGCACTTGGGGCGTATTAGTGGCTGAAGGAAAGGATTATATGGATACGGCCTGGTGGTTGATTGTTTTTCCGGGAACCGTTATAACCCTATGCCTCCTATGCATGAATTTTCTGGGAGATAGTTTGCGGGATGCGCTGGACCCCACTGCCAGACCCCGGTAAAGCCGCCAAAGCCATTACCTCCGCCCGTAAATTCTCGAAACCATAAAAAAAGGCCTCATTTAACATGAGGCCTTTTTATAATGTGGGGTAACCCCCTTCACGAAATCTTACCCGAAGATGGGTTTAATTGGATGAAGCGGTATCCGGGGTTTTTTTCTCGGATTGGATTCCCACCCGTAAATCCTGGGAAATCTTTTTGATGTTTTGCAGAACCTTGCGGGCTCTGGTTCCCGCGGACTTATTACCGCGTTCGAACTTTTCATATTCTTCTTTCAATACCGCAATTTCGTTTTCTAAATCTTGGATTGTGCTCATTGGACTGGACCTCCCGAGGTAAGAATCGTTTTTTAGGCTTTTCTTGGCCTATCGAACCTTTAAATTGCAAATGCCCATTGGAAATGTCAAACCGAAAAGGGCATTTTTGACAGAAATTCACGGTTTTTGAAGTAGAACATCCATTTTTTTTACAATTTCGACATATTCGCGGGCCTTCTTGGGGTCAGTACAGCCCTCAATTCCGACCAATCCCACCTTCGAAGCGTGAAAAACCACCGGAATTCCCCTATCCGTCCGCCCCACAAAACGAAGTTCACTCCCCCAGGATAAGGTATCCAATGCCCCTTTCCAATTCGGAATCATTCCGGACAGGCGTTCCTTCGCATCCGCTCCGGGCAACCGGAAAATCCGCGCCGTATCGATAAGGCAAGGATAGGCGGCTGAAAAAGCCGGATTTTCCCAGGCATGCCCCAAAGGCTGTCCCACATGAACTCTTTCGCTTCCTCCTACGCGGTTGAGTCTGGGAAAAGCGTGAAAAACAGCCGGTACTCCTCCCAATGCCAGTCCTTTAAGGCTTTCAACCAGATAGGCCTGCGGCACCATCGCGTGGTGGGCATAGGAAACCTCTCCCAGAAAAGTTCCGATATGAAAAATCAAGGCGGGTCCCTTCCGATAAATCCCTGCTTCGAGCTGGACATCGAAAGGAGCGTTCCGATGAAACAGATAATAGGCCCAATAATCCCGGGGGAATTCCCACAGATTGACCAGCAAGGAGTCTTCGGCCACAAACAGCAGGCGATGGATTTTCGCAGGAATGCGTTTTTCCGAATTTCCCCCTCCCAAATCCACCAGGGTATCCCAGGTTTTCGCCTCTACGGGCCTTCGATCCAGCCAGTGGAATTCATCCGGCCATGGAGGCGTGGGTTCATGAAATTCCTCCCCCTTGCATGCCGACAAAACCGCCCAGATGAACACCAGCATTCCTGCGGACGCAAGGATTCTCATGAAATTTTCCCCGGACAAAAAGTTTGCAAGGGGCATGATAAACAACCTTGCATCAGGGTATGGCATTTCCAGGCATTGACTCCGGTTCGTTGCAAGAAAGCCTCGAGGGGAAGAAATGCCCCGGAAGCACCGCTGGAAACCGCTGAATCGAGAAAGGCGTTGTACCGTTCCAAGCGTTGGGGTAAAGGAGGGTTGGACTTGCCTTTATAGGGACCCAACCAACTCATGAAGCGCACATGTCCTGCGGTGATGGGAATTACCGCTTCGAGAACCCTTAACTCTTCTTCGTTATTACCGGCTGCGACCTGACGACAAAGCCACAGAAAATAGCGGGCCTTGAAGCGATGCACCGACCCTTTACCCATCATGAAAATCTCCTGGGCCAAGGCCGCCACCACCGCCTCACCGGTTTCGGATTGCGCCAGGAGAGTGCGCAATCCCCCATGGGCGAAAAAGAAATCGCATACACTGCGCAGAATGCCGGGAGCTTTTCCGATAAAAGACCATTTTCCGAAAGCCGATACCTCTTTGACCGCGTTTTCGAGGGATTGGAAAGGAATCTTATTCAAACGAAACATTTGATCACCGAGTTTTTCATACAGGCAGGCCAGGCCCTCGGTAAGGCGCACCTCGTCGATTTCCTGGTAAAGGGCACTGAAATGAAGCAGCATGGCCAAACCCTTATCGCTGCCCGCCGTAAAGGGAAGAATGCCGCCCGGAGAGTCGGATGAAGGGAAGAGTTGAAAAACCGCAGGCCTTATTCCCGACAACCGATTGACATAGGCTGCAAGAGCGACCGCCAATGGGGAGTTCCGCTCCAGCCGACTCAACGGGTAAGGCCCTGGCCCATCCTGACCGGTTGTCCTCCGCTTACGGGAAATTCCGGATTGCAAGCCCGGGTAAGGGGGCCATCCAAAACCAAAACCACGGTGGAACCCAATTCAAAACATCCGACCTCGTCTCCCTTCGCGATTGGCAGGGGCCGGGAAGGCCGCCATTCGCGGATTTCCTTTACGTTGGAAACATTGGCCATCATTTCGGAATTGAAGGCCAAGGTGATGCGGCCGACATTGGTCGCGCCGACCAGAATGACCAGGGCCACACCCTCAGGTGTTTTGATTTCGACAATGATTCGCTCATTGACGGCAAACAGGCCGTCAATGGTGCGTACGCTCCAGGGGTTTACCGGCCATAGCGCGCCGGGGATATGGATTGCCCGCACGACTTCACCGCCCACCGGAGCATGGACCCGATGATAATTATGCGGAGCCAGATAAACGGTAAAAAAGGAGCCGCCTGCGAAGTGGGATGCCTCGCATCGATTCCCGGTCAATTGGGAAAAGGAATATTTTCTTCCCTTTACCTGTGTCAGCCATAGTTCCGGAGCTTCGAGTAAGCCGGATTGATTGAGCAGCCCATCCGCGGGCGACACCAACGGAACGGATGCGACGGTTCGGGCGCCGGTTTTGAGGCGCCGGATGAAATAGTCGCCCAGGGTGGGATATTGGTTCGGGGGAGCTTCGCCTTCGGCGGTATCGATGCGGTAGGCGCGAATGAATTGATCGCGAATGACACCATGCAATCCGAAGGGAAAGCGAATCCGGACTATGCGGCCCATGATTCGGCTTAACCAGTTTTTAGGCAATAGGAGAAAGAGCACATAACGCATAAGTTACCTGTTGCGCCCTCTTCCGCTGGGAATGAAAAGTGATGGTGCGGTCGGGCGGACTTGAACCGCCATGGGTTTGCACCCGCCAGCCCCTCAAGCTGGTGTGTCTACCAATTTCACCACGACCGCTTAGGGATTTTCGCTGGACTCCTTGGTGCTTTCTCCAGCCGGAACGGAGGGCGCTTGCTCCTGCGTCTGCGGCCGGGGAGCGGCATCGAGGCCCGGTATGCCTTCGGAGGGCGCGGCGGCACCGGAACCCGCGCCGGGAATAACCGTCGAGAGACCCCGCTCGCTCGTAGCGCCTTTGAGTTCGGACTGAACCCGGGGGGCACTGTTATCGGCGAGAACGTTCAAGAACAGGATTACCACAAAGGAGGCCATGGCCACCCAGGTGGTCAGCTTGGTTATGAAAGTCGCCGTGGAACCGCCCGTAAACGCGGCTCCCCCGCCCATGCCGCCCAAGGCGCCGGCAAGTCCGCCTCCCTTGTCGTTTTGCAGCAGCACCAAGCCTATCAGCAGCAGGCTGAGGAAAACGTGCAGGAGTAAAAGTAGGATGAACGAAATTGTCATGGCTTAATCCGTTTTGGAATTTTCAAGCGGCCCTAATAATATCTAAAAAACTGGCCGCTTTCAAGGAAGCGCCGCCTATGAGGCCACCGTCCACATCGGGCTGGCTCAAAAGCTCGGCCGCGTTTTCGGGCTTCATGCTTCCCCCGTATTGGATCCGCATGGCCCCTGCCGCAGAGTCCCCGAAAAGCTCCGCCAACCTTTCCCGGACGAAGCGATGCGCATCCTGCGCTTGTTGCGTGCTGGCGGTTTTGCCGGTGCCGATGGCCCATACCGGTTCATACGCCACTACCAATTTTACGGCCTCGTCCCGGCTCAGTCCTACCAGGCTGCCTTTGAGTTGCTCGGATAGTACGGCTTCGGTTTGGCCCGCTTCGCGTTGTTCCAGGGTTTCGCCTATGCACACGATGGGAAGGAGATTTTCGGACAGGGCTTTCTTCACTTTGCGGTTCACCGTTTCATCGGTTTCGTGAAAATACGTTCTTTGCTCCGAGTGGCCCAATATGACGTATTGCGCTCCGGCATCGCGAATCATGTCGAAGGAGACCTTGCCCGTATAGGCACCTTGGTTTTCCCAATGGCCATCCTGCGCGCCTAACCGCACGGAGGTCGAGGCTATCGCCTTTCCCACCTGGGCCAAAGCGATGAAGGTGGGGCAAATCACCACGTCTACCGTGGCGTTTTGCGGCAAACCGGAAAGTCCTACCGCGATTTCGCGGGCAAGCCCTTCGGAGGCGGCCAGGGTCAAATTCATTTTCCAATTACCGGCGATGATTTTACGGCGCATACGCTCTTTCCTTGCTTATTTGTCGGTGAGGGCGGCAACACCGGGAAGGGTTTTGCCTTCCAGGAACTCGAGGGATGCCCCGCCGCCGGTGGAAACGTGGGAAACCTGTTCGGCCAGCTCCCTCTGCTCTATGGCCGCCGCCGAATCGCCGCCGCCGATGATGGTGACGGCGCCCTTGGCAGTCGCTTCGACCAGGGCTTCGGCCACGCCGAAGGTGCCCACGGCACTGGCGGGAATTTCGAAAACCCCCATGGGTCCGTTCCACACCACGGTCTTGGCTCCGGCAATGATCTTGGAAAAATGCTTCACGGTTTCCGGACCGATGTCCACGCTCTCCATGTCGGAGGGAATGCCCTTTTGGGGAACGGCCGACAAGGAGCCCAGTGTGCGGGCCTTGAAGTCCAGCTTATCGGTTACCATGAAATCGACCGGAAGCTCGATTTTGCTTCCGGAAGTTTCGAGAAGAGACTTGGCCAAATCGATTTTGTCGTTTTCCACCAGCGATTTGCCGATTTCCAATCCCATGGCCTTCAGAAAGGTATAAGCCATGCCTCCGCCGATAAGCAACTTGTCCACCTTGGGCAATAAGGCTTGCATGACGTCGATTTTGCCGGAAATCTTGGCGCCGCCGATAATGGATACGAAAGGCCGGTTCGGCTTGTCGAGGGCGCCGCCCAGAAAATCGAGTTCCTTTTTCATCAAGTACCCGGCGGCGTTTTGTTTGATGAAATGGGTGATGCCTTCGGTGGAAGCGTGGGCGCGATGGGCCGAGCCGAAGGCGTCGTTCACGTAAAAATCGGCCAGCGCGGCCAATTGGCGGGCGAAGTCCGCGTCGTTTTTTTCCTCTTCGGCATGGAAGCGCAGGTTTTCCAGCAGTAATATTTGCCCGCTGGCCAGCGCGGATACGGCCTGTTCGGCCTTGGGACCCACGCAGGCATGCACGAAGGCCACCGGCAAATCCAAGAGGGCCGACAGGGCTTCGGCTACCGGAGCCAGACTCATGCCATCGGTGGGCTGTCCCTTGGGACGGCCGAGATGCGACATGAGAATGGTCTTGGCGCCCTTGCCATGCAGGTAGCGGATGGTAGGCAGGGATTCGCGCAAGCGCTTATCGCTTTCGACCACGCCGTTCTTGAGGGGCACGTTGAAATCGACACGGACGATTACGCGCTTGCCCGCGACGTCGAGATCTTCCACGAATAGCTTGGCCATGAGGCATTCCTTTCGATTATGCGCTAGGGAAAATGCAGCGCGAAAAAAAACGGAGCCCGCGCGGAATTGCGGAGGGCTCCGGAGAAGATTAGGAGACTTTGGCGATGTGATTCATCAAATCAACGAGCTTGTTGGAATATCCCCACTCATTGTCGTACCAAGCCACCAGTTTCACGAAGGTGTCGTTCAAAGCGATGCCGGCATCGGCGTCGAAAATGCAGGTGCGCGCGTCGCCCAGGAAATCGGTGGAAACTACGGCGTCTTCGGTATAGCCCATGATGCCCTGCATGTCGGTTTCGGAAGCCTTTTTCATGGCTGCTTTGATTTCGTCATACTTGGCAGGCTTTGCCAATTTGGCGGTCAAATCCACTACGGAAACGTCGGGAGTGGGAACGCGGAAGGCCATGCCCGTCAACTTGCCGTTCAAATCGGGAATCACCTTGCCCACGGCCTTGGCCGCGCCGGTGGCGCTGGGAATGATGTTCTGGGCCGCGCCGCGGCCGCCGCGCCAATCCTTGGCGGAAGGGCCGTCCACGGTCTTTTGGGTGGCCGTGGTGGCATGCACCGTGGTCATGAGGGCTTCGACTATGCCCCAATTGTCATGGACGACTTTGGCCAAGGGAGCCAGGCAATTCGTGGTGCAGCTGGCATTGGAAACCACATGCTGATCGGGTTTATAGGAATTGTGATTGACTCCCATGACGAACATGGGTGCATCGGCCGAAGGCGCCGAAATAACGACCTTGCGGGCGCCGGCCTGCAAATGCTTGGCGGCCGTGTCGGTGGTGGTGAAAAGTCCGGTGGATTCCACTACGAAGGCGGCGCCGATATCGCCCCATTTGAGGTCGGAGGGATTACGTTCGGCGGTGACGCGGATGGCCTTCCCGTTTACCACGAGCTTGCCGTCGGAAACGGAAACTTCACCTTTGAAGCGTCCGTGGGTGGAATCGTAGCGAAGCATGTACGCCATATAGTCCACGTCGATGAGATCGTTGATTCCCACCACTTCGATGTCGTTTCTCAGGAGCGCAGCGCGGAAAGCCAGGCGCCCTATTCTACCAAAACCGTTGATTCCTACCTTGATGGCCACTTTTGCTCCTCCTGAAGTTGATGAAAATTTTTGGAATGGTTTATTTCGACCCTGAAATGTAAACGAGGCGGACCCGGACTGCAAGTAGGCGGCGGATTGTGCCGCCGGACAGGCGCCGCTCCCTCTCTAGGAAGTCACGACCGCTCTAGGGAGGAAAACCATAGCGTTGGCGGTTTTTGTCGATAATTATGGTGGCTATGATTTTCGGGACGTATTCGTTGGTTTCCGCGGCCAAATAACCCATACGGTAAATATACCAGAAATCCCGGTTGTTGACCGGATCGTCGATACGGCGCAAAGCCCCGCGGATACGGCCCTCGCCGGCATTGTAGGCCGCCATGGCCAAGGCCACGTCGCCGAATTCGGCGTAAAGTTTTTTCAGGTAGCGGATGGCCGCGCGGGTGGCCATGGCCGGGTTGGTGCGCTGATCATGGTGGATGGGCGCGGTGCGCCAATCGGCGGGAACCTGCATTCCGTATTCGCGCCCGGTGGCCGGCATGAATTGCCATAAACCTCGAGCTCCCGCGCTGCTGACTATGGCGCTGTCCAATCCACTTTCATGCACGGCCAGGTAGAAAAAGGCCAACGGCATGCCGGCGTTCAATAACTCGCGTTGGATCAAATCGTAATAAAGCCCTTTGCGCCGCAAAGCGTTTTCGATATGCCTCTTTACGGGCGGACGGGTGAAAGTCCGGATATGCTTTTCCACCTGGGAAATGAAAATGTCGGGAACCACGTAATTCTGTTTTCCGAACCCTTCGAGGATTTCATGGATCTCGCGCCCCAAGGGATTGGCATAGGCGTTGATATGGTCCTTCGAACGTAAATGGGTGCGCAGGTTCATCAACTGCCTTTCGGCCGCCCTCAGCTTCGCCACCACCAGTTTCTTGTCCTCGTCGAGAGGCGCGCCCGAGGGATCGGCTTCCATTTCGGTGCGGGCGAGCTTCGCTTCCAATTCCTCGATGGTGGCGAACAGGTTTTCCTGTTCCGCCAGACGCTTGCGGTAACCCATAATTTGAACCACAAGCACTACGATAATCACAAGGGATAGGGAGGCGATGCCGCCGGCCACCCATCGGGCCCGTTTGCGCGAGGAGGAATAGGTTTCGGCGGCATGGCCTATCATGCGCGCATCGCGTTTCCCCAAGGCCCCGCTGGCCACCAGGCGTTTTACGCGGCGCGAGTCCCGCATCAATTCCTTGATTTCGTCGCTCCCGGCCTCGTCTTCGACGATACGTTGCGCCAAACCCAGGGTATAACTTCCCGCATCGGATCCGAAGGGAGGAGAGGATGCGGGGGCTGCGGAGGCCGCGGGAACGTTAGAGGACGCGACAGCGGGCATTTCCTGCCGCGTGGGAGTTCCGGCCGGAATGGCTTTGGAGTCCCCGAAGCCGACCGTGCCCTTGTCATAGCGCAATCCCGGAGTAAGTGGCGTGCCCCGCAGAAAGGTTTCGGTGCCTCCCATTTGCACGCGCAATTTGGGCCCGTTCTGTCCCAGGCTCACCACTTCGTTGGGAGCCAGGCGATGTTCGGTCACGCGCACTCCGTTGACGAAGGTACCGTTGCGGCTACCCAAATCGCGAAGAACCAGCTCGCCGGCCACTTTTTCGACTTCGGCATGCCGGCCCGATACCAATCCGGAGTCGGGACCGGTAAAGGCCAGGGTATTTTCCGGCGAGCGGCCCAACCCTACCCTATCTTCCACCTTCACTTTCCGTCCCACTTTGGAGCCGGAAATGACATGCAGAAAAAGGTCGTCCATTTCAGCCGCCGCCCAGCGAATTCAAAGGTCGAACGGAAGATACGGATCGTAAGGGATGCAAAGGCCGGAACCGCACCGTATCGGCACCGGCGGTTCCATTGGCCAAGTTCACGCCCGAGTCCGAAGCGGCAATCCATTCGGTGTCGGTCAGCAATTCCCGGGTGGAGGACACCCGTCCCGGCCCGTCGTGGACATCCTGGTCCGCGACGGTAAGGGAATGTTCCAGGTAATCGCCGGGAGCGGCATTTTCGGAGAGCAAGCCTTCGATAAAGGTCAGCAAGGCGGGTTGGAAAAGACAGCGTTCCGTGGTTGGGCCCTCGACCCGCCGGGCTACTTGTCCATCGAACAGGAAAACCCGTGCGGCCATCGGATTGCCGCTCAAAGCATCTCCCAGCGTGGACGCGGATTCATCTGCATTCAGTTGAAGGCAAAGTACGGCATCCAAGGTATCGGCCAGCCGGGCCAAGCCTGCGTGATTGGCATTTCCATACGGAAAGCATAACGCGGCCAATCGCGCCGGTTCGGCCTCACCGCGAAGATAGGGCTGCAGGTAGATTTGCAATTCCTCCGCGCCCCATGAATTGGGAACCAAGTGGACTATTTGCTTTTTTCTTGCGTCGGCTTTTTTGGCGATACGGTTCAAACCCGTAAGAAAGGCCAGGGGGCGCTGAATGCCGGAGTGGCCAAGCAATGCGTCCATGGCCTTGCCGGCGGAACGCCGGACTTCGGCAAGCAAGCTCTGCGCCCCCGCCTCGTTGAGTTCGAAGCCGGTTGCCTGCCCTCCCACGGCGGCTATCAATCCCTGAACTCCCGTGGGAGCCACGGTGGATTCCAGGGGAATGCCGGGCTCCGAACCCACATGCGACAACAGCCTGTCCAAATCATCGGCTGGAGATACGGTGGATTTGGGTGAAGACGATGGTTGCGTCGGCAAGGGGGAAGCGGCATCCGCGGGCCGGAATACCGATTCCAGTACCCGGTTCCGGTACGCACCTGGAAGCTGCAGGGAATCCAGCAGGCGTTTGGTTTCCGCGAAAGGGATTTTTCGCGCCGCGACGCGCTCCAGGATATCGGCCAATTCCTCGAACCGGGCCAATACATCCACACCCCGCAAGGCCACAGGGGTTTTCAGGGTCGATTCGCCTTCCACTCCCCAATGCACGGGGCCTGGGCCTTGCCGCCAGGGAAGTTCTAGGTCGATGTCAAAATCAGCCCGCACCGCCAGCGACCGGGCCAGCTCACTCCGCGTGAAATTATTGAAAGCCACGGGGCCGGTAAGCATTACTTCGGGCGGCGCCGAAATCAGGTAATGCCAAACGGAATGCGGGGTACTTTTCAAAGGGCTTTTCATCAAGGGCTTGACCTGGGAATTGACCTGGGAGTCGCCCTCCCCGCCAGGAGATTGAGTCAATGAAGCCCGAAGACCGACTTCGAAGCTGTGGATTTCTTCGCCCATGCATTTCCAATTTAATTAATTAGGCAGCCTACCGGACCCGGGAACGGAAGCGGTCGAGAGGAATATTTCCTAAGTTATCCAAGGTGGAAAACGCATTCATGGTTCACAAGTTGGCTGCTTTGGCGCTGTCGCTGCTGCTATGGGGATGCGCCGGCTCAGGGAAAAGCCACCGCACGGCCGGTTGGCCCCAAGGAGACGATACTGTATTCGGATTGCCTCCCGGAAGCGATTCGCCCCGATTTCTGCCCTATTTCGAAGAATATTCGGGAGGAACGGGATGGAGCTTACGCGCCGAACCCGAAACCTGGGTGGAAATTCCCTCGGAAAGAACGGCCCAGGGGCTTCCGGTGTTGACGGCCGTGGAAGCGCGCCATCGACATGCCCGGCTGAGAATATTTACAACCCATCATTACCAAGGTGTTCCCGATAGCGCCGAAACGATGGATATGATCGGGTACCTTTTCAAAGTATCGCCCTGTACGGAATCGGCCGAAGGAAAAAACGGCGATAAACCCAATGAAGCGGCCTATCTTTGCGGAACCGGCGATACGCTCTACCATTGGGCCGCGATTTCGCGCCGTGACAGCTTGATATACATGGCTCTCATCGAATCCAAGCTTCCCCTGGAAAAATCGACTATCGGTTCCTGGGAAAAGCTGAAACTCTCGTTGACGGTCGATGAAAATACCCCGCTCCCGACACCGACACCGTCCGATTCCGCGTCGCGCTCGCTGATGGCCGCCGTACTCAATGCCTCTGGATTGAAAGCCCTGGAAGATTCGTCGCACAAATTGGCTATGGAAAGGTTTCAAGCAGGCCTGAAGCTCGATAAAGGCTGCGCCTCGTGCCTCATCAACATCGCCGGCATCTACCAATACCGCAATCAGAACGCGGCCGGCATTACCGAACTCAATCTTCGCCCGGAGCTGGTGGCGTCCTCTCCCCGACTCATGTTCATCCTGGGATCGATGCACGAAGCCGTGGGCGACTACGAACAGGCGAAGGTTTGGGCGTTGCGTTCGTTGGAAAAAAATCCGGACGATTTGGAAACCTTAATCAACCTCAGCGACGCCTTATGGGGCTTGGGGGACAGGGTACGCTCAAAGACCGTTTTGCTGAAACCCTACGGCGAGAAACCCGGATTCCGTCTGGCCGTATACCTGGCCAGCACGCATTTGGGGCTGGAGGAATACGAAAAGGCTTTGGAGGTGCTCCGCGATGCGCATCGCAACACGCCCCCGGATTCGCGTTCCACCGAATATACCCTGCGCGCGCTGCTGGGCCTCAAGCGCCCCGAGGACGCTTTGGCATTTCTGCGCGACGCTCCGGACAGCGTGGGAAAAACCTCGGCCAATCTCTATTTGCAGGCCGTCGCCGAATTCCATCTCAAACTGTATCGACTCGCATCGGCGTCCCTGAGCCGTTCCCTGCTGCTCGATCCCGCCAACCGCGAGGCCCAGCAATTGGCCACCCAGACCGCGGCCATCATCGGAGACAAGTCGAATCATATCCTGCGCACGCGCATCTCCCCTCTCAAAACCGAATCGCCCCTGCGCCAGGCCCGGGCTTTGATAGCCACTCCCGAAGCCTTGCGGGCCGCCGCCGAGCATCCTTTCATCGTACTCAACCGGCATATCGCCTACCGCTGGCCTCAAGGAGGAAAGTGGAAGCGCACGGAGCATCTACTGTGTTATATACCCGACGGAGAGAAGCTGATCCGGTTTTCGGAATTGACCTTCGACGTGGTTCCGGGTTATAGCCGCTTCCATGTCAACGCCTTTAAGATTTACGATTCCCGTTTGCAGCTCGTGGGCGAAGGGGAGATGTCGCGTTTCTACGTGACTAAAAATCACAATACCACGTTGCATCCGGAAAACCTTCTTATCCATCTGCCCATCGAAGCCAAACCGGGACCGTTTTATCTGGAGGTGATAACCACCGAAGAAGCCGAGAACGCCTCGTCCGAATTTCCCTACCTGGAATACGTGAACGCCGCCGCTTATCCGGTATTGCGAACGCGCTACGACATACAGGCCCCGCCACCCGGCCTGCGGGTGAATACTTTCGGGGAGGCCCGCTCCGACAGCACAGCCGCCCTGATTTCGGTGGAACTACCGGAAGCCTTGATAGCCGAAACCGAACGGTTCGCGCCCGCATTGGATCAGGTGGCCGGAGGCTTTTCCGCGGCTCCGCTCAAAACCTGGGTTGAGGTGGGCGACGAATACCTGCAACGCCTGGCGAAATCCGATTTCGACATGGACAGCATTCCCTTGGCGGTCCGGGAGATGTCCGGCGAATTGCTGTATGCCTATCAGGGCGATCCCGTGAAAAGGTTCTACCGTTTCGTGCGCGATTCCATCCGGTACACGAATTACGAGTTCAACCTCCATGCCATGGTGCCGTCTTCATCGGAAACCGTGTTGATGAGGAGGCTTTCGGATTGCAAAGGCCATGCGGTGCTGCTGGCCCAATTACTGCGGACCCGCGGTATCGACGCCCGGTTGAGTCTCGTCCACCTCACCCAAACGGGTTTCGCGAACCAACCCAGCCTTCACCAATTCAATCATATGATAGTGCATGTGCCCGCCGGAAAGGATCACGGGGAACTTTACCTCGATCCCACCGAGAAATTCCAACCCTTCCGGGCTTCGCCGTTGGCCTTGGAAGGAAAGAACGTCTTGCTGCTCGAGGCGGGGAAATCGCGCATGGCCACCATTCCCGAATTGCATCAGCCCGGCGAGCATCGCGTGGAAATTTTCCATTTCCTCAACGTCGAAGCCAATCAATCCGCGTCGGGCATGGACAGCGTGGTGATGTCGGGAAAAATCGCGGCGGAATTCCGGGCGCAATTGTCCAAGTGGAAATTCAATTACCAGCGCAGCGCCAATATCCTGAGTTGGCTGGCCGAGAGCTATCCCCATTTCACGGACGAGGACTTCTCCATTCTGAACGAGAAGGATCCGGATAAACCGCTGGTCATGCTTTTGAAGTACCGCCACAAATTCCACTTCCAGGCGCATATGGAGGAATTCGTGCATTACCCCAAACTCGAATTGAGCTTCCTGCGTTATCCCAAACCCGAGGCACGCCAAACGCCGGTATACGTTCCCCATGAAATGGAAGTGCGTTCGCAATGGATTTACCGGATTCCCGCCGGGTATGCCTGGAAATCGTTGTCGTTGGACAGGGAATTTTCGGGAGGGAATCTGTCCTGGAAACTGTCCATCGATCAAAAGGCGCCCGAGGAAATCGTCATCCGACAGAATTGGATGGTGGTTCCCTTCGTGGCCACCCCCGAGGAGTACGTCGCCATCCACAAGGAATGGGACGGGATATTGGGAAACGCCGGCTTGAAGCTCATGATCGCGCGTCGATAGCCAGGGGATTTTTACATTTTCGTTTAGGAAATCTTTTCGGGAAGGACTCATGACCGCAGCACTCAATAAATACAGCTCACGCCTCACCCAGCACATGGACCAGCCCGGCTCCAAGGCCATGCTATACGCGCTGGGCCTCAACGACGAAGACATGCAAAAGGCGCAGGTCGGCATCGCCTCCACAGGCTATGAGGGCAACCCCTGCAATATGCATCTGAACGAATTGGCGAAGCATATCAAGGGCGGCGTGCAGGAGGCCGGCTTGCTGGGCCTGATTTTCCACACCATCGGAGTCAGCGACGGCATTTCCATGGGCACCGAGGGCATGAATTATTCGCTGCAATCGCGAGATATCATCGCCGATTCCATAGAGACGGTTATGGCCGCGATGTGGTATGACGCGAATATCTCGGTGGTGGGATGCGACAAGAACATGCCGGGGTCGGTGATAGCCATGGGGCGACTCAATCGGCCCTCCATCATGGTTTACGGCGGCACTATTTTGCCGGGACATTTGGGAGAAAAGACCCTCGACGTGGTATCGGCTTTCGAAGCCTACGGCGAGTTTCTTTCGGGAACCAAAACCGAAGCCGAAGTCAACGAGGTACTGAAGCACGCCTGCCCGGGCCAGGGAGCCTGCGGTGGAATGTATACGGCCAATACCATGGCCTCGGCCATTGAGACGTTGGGGCTCACGCTTCCCTATGGTTCGTCGAGTCCGGCGGTAAGCGACGAGAAATTCCGAGAATGCCTCAAGGCCGGCGCGGCGATTCGCGTATGCCTGGAAAAAGACATCAAGCCGCGCGACATCATGACCCGCAAGGCTTTTGAAAACGCCATAGTCATGGTCATGGCCTTGGGCGGATCCACCAACGCTGTACTGCATCTCATCGCCATGGCCAAATCGGTGGACGTAAAGCTCACCATCGACGACTTTCAGGATATCAGCAACCGCACTCCCTTTCTCGCCGACTTGAAGCCCAGCGGAAAATTCGTGATGGAGGATTTGCACAAGGTGGGAGGCGTACCCGCGGTGCAAAAGCTGCTGCTCAAGGAAGGATTTTTGCATGGCGATTGCCTGACGGTTACGGGTAAAACCCTGGCCGAAAACGTGGAAGACCTGCCGGGATTACGCGAAGGCCAGAAAATCATCCATCCCGTGGCCGACCCCATCAAAGCCTCGGGGCATTTGCGCATACTATACGGCAATCTTTCTCCGCAAGGCGCCGTGGCTAAAATCACGGGTAAGGAAGGCCTTTCGTTTACCGGCCCAGCAAAGGTGTTCGAATCCGAAGAGGATTGCATCCACGCTCTGGAAAAGAAACGCATAGTCGCCGGCGAAGTCGTGGTCATCCGTTTCGAAGGGCCCAAAGGCGGACCGGGCATGAGCGAAATGCTTAAAGTAACCGCGGCCATCATGGGCGCGGGTCTGGGAAAATCCGTGGCCTTGCTAACCGACGGTCGCTTTTCCGGCGGCACCCACGGATTCGTGGTGGGCCATATCACACCCGAAGCGCAGGAGGGCGGACCGTTGGGACTGCTCAAGGACGGCGACGTGATCACCATCGACGCGGTGAAAAACTCGCTGGACGTGGACCTGACCGAAGCCGAATTGGCGGAGCGGCGTAAAAGCTGGAAGGCTCCTCCCTATAAGGCCGTCAAGGGCACTTTATACCGCTACATCAAGACGGTAAGCCCGGCGTCGGAAGGATGCGTCACCGACGCGTGAGTCCTAACATGAAACCTTTAAGCGCCCGGGCCTTGGGCCTCAAACCATCGCAGACGGTGGCCATCGATACGCGCTACAAGGAGCTTAAGGCGCAAGGGGCGGATATCATCAGCCTGGCCGCCGGCGAGCCGGATTTCGACACGCCCCCGGAGGCCAAGGAAGCGGCCATCGAGTCCATACGCGCCGGGAAGACCAAATATACGGCCGTAACGGGTCTACCCGAATTGCGCCGGGAATTGTCGGCTCATCTGCAATCCAGCCGGGGAGTAAGCTATTCACCCGACGAGATCGTAGTGTCAGGCGGAGCCAAATCCTGCGTCCACAACGCTTTGCAGGCGCTATGCGACCCGGGTGACGAGGTGCTTATTCCTGCGCCTTATTGGGTCACCTACCCGGAGTTGGTGCGCTTCGTGGGAGGTGTACCGGTTATCCTTTCCACCGACATGGCGGCAGGGTTCAAAATCACCGCCCGGCAATTGCGCGCCTCGCTTACGCCGCGCAGCAAGGCGCTGCTGCTCAACTCCCCCAGCAATCCCACCGGAGCGGTTTACGAAGAGAACGAATTGCGCGAAATCGCCGAAGTGCTGGTGGAGCACGACCTCTATTGCCTATCGGACGAAATTTACGGCAGCATTCTGTATGATGGCGCGCGTCATGTAAGCCCGGCTGCGGTTGGGCCGGACATGCGGGAGAGAACCCTGCTCATCGACGGCTTTTCCAAAAGCCATGCCATGACGGGTTGGCGCTTGGGCTTTATCGCTGCGCCCTTGACCATTGCGCGCTCGGTAGGCGCCATCCAAAGTCAGGCCACTCATCACCCGGCCAATGCCTCGCAATACGCCGCCTTAGCCGGATTAAAAGACGGAGGCGCCTTCACACGCACAATGACGGAGGAGTTTGCCAAACGCCGGAATTATGTATTAGGCCGCCTGTCCTCGTTTAAGGGAGTCGTGCCCTTTATTCCGCAAGGAGCCTTTTACGTCTTCTTCTCGGTGCGCGAAGCGTTGTCGAAAGCCCGCAGCGCCTCCTCCCTGGATTTCTGCCGTTATTTGCTGGAACAAAAAGGCCTGGCCCTGGTGCCCGGCGAAGGCTTCGGGATGGAAGGCTTCGTGCGCCTATCCTTCGCCGCCTCGCATGAGAATTTGCGCGACGGACTCGATCGCCTGGAAGCCGGCCTCAAAGATTTCCTATAATTAGCCGCAACATCGTTATCGGCAGCCTTACAGCCGGAAGGAACGGAATGGAAAACAGCAGGGTCCAGGATTTCCAAACTCAACCGGGCCAAACTGCGCAATTCGCCGGATATCAAATACTCGATCACCTGGGCAAAGGCGGCATGGGCGACGTATACAAAGCCCTGCAAATAGGGCTGGACCGCACCGTCGCTTTGAAAATCCTCCCCTCCTTCCTCGCCCGCAATCCGCAATTCTCCGAGCGCTTCTTCTCCGAAGCCTACGCCATTTCGCGTCTGCAGCATCAGAACATCGTCACCATCTACGATTACGGCGAAGAGAATTACCAGAAATACATCGCCATGCAATATGTTCAGGGCCCTACCCTGAGCCAATTGCTCAAACGGGACGGCATGCTCGAGTGGTCGCGCATCATCCATATCACCAAGCAAATCGGACGCGGCCTCAAATACGCGCATCAAAACGAAATCGTGCATCGCGACATCAAATCGGGCAACATCATGGTGGAGGCTGGGGACCGGGTGTATATCTCCGACTTCGGCATCGCCAAGGTAATAGACGCCCCCAATATCACCACCACGGGCATGACCATGGGAACGCCCGAATACATGGCTCCCGAGCAATGCCAGGGAGGATTGGTAGACGGGCAAAGCGATTTATACGGCCTGGGAATCATTCTCTACGAATTGATTACGGGCAAGCCTCCCTTTCTGGCCGATACGGCCTTGGCCGTGGCTTTCAAGCAAGTGCACGAAGCGGCGCCCCTGCTCAGCCGGATAAGGCCGGATGTGCCTCCCCGGCTCGAACTCATCGTGGCCAAGTGCCTTAAAAAAGACAAGGCTGAGCGCTATCGGAACGCCGACGAATTGCTGCGCGATCTGGACTCCGTTAACGAGGGGACGCCCGTTGCCGTGGAGACGCCTATCCCCTCCCTTCCCAACCTTCGTATCACGGACAGGCGGGAACTTCCCCGTCGCCACTCGCCCGGCGCATCCAGAAACCCCCGGAGAAATTATCTCCAGCCCGCGCTTATCGCCCTCCTATCGCTGGGCCTCGTCTATGTGCTGATGCGGCCGGCCGCGACGGCCGGTTTTTCGCTCGCCGCGCCGATATCGGCCGAAGGCCGCATCTTCTCCGACGGCAGTTCGGAATTCCCTCCAACCCTAGCCATAGACGGCAATCCCTCCACGGCGTGGATAGTTTCGCCGAACCCGGGCGGGGAGCCCTCCGATTTGCGTTTGCGCGTGCCTTCCGGGCATTTGCTCATGGGAATCGCCCTCGAAGTCGGCCCTTCGGAAGAACAACCTTCGCAGCCTTTCGGCCATCCCTCACACGTAACCGTACTGCTACCGGGAGAAGAACCCCGGGCCTTCGCCTTGAACCCCACCTCGAATCCCCAATACGTTTCTTTGAACGGCTCCTCGGCTGTGGAGTTGCATTTACGGTTCGAAGGGGAACCGGGTTCCCTGCCATCGGCGGTGCGCCGGGTGCGCCTCGCGTTGCTCCCACTCTGATATGTCCACCGCTCGCGAAAACCATAAACAACTGGGAGCGCGCGGCGAGGATTTGGCGCTTGGGTATTTGCGAGGCAAGGGTTATACTCTGGTGGAAAAAAATTTCCGCAACCGGTCCGGCGAAATCGATCTTATTCTCGACTCCCCCGAAGGCGTGCTGGTTTTCGTGGAGGTGAAAACGGATCGTTCCGGACAGGCCGGCATTCCCGAAGGTTGGGTGCAGGCCAAGAAAATGCGGCAATTGCAGCGGCTGGCGCAGCGGTTCTGCTGGGAGAAAAAACAAATGGAACGCGACATGCGATTCGACGTGGTGGGCATCAGCCTGCGGCAGAACGGGGAGCCCGAAATCCGCCACCTCGAAAACGCTTTCTTGCCCGATGCCTCAGGATATTTTTGATGGCCACCGCCGCCCGCATCGAGTTGCATCCCGTTACGCCACAGGCGCGCCTTATCCGTCGCATCCACGAAATTTTGGAGAAGGACGGGCTCATCATCTATCCCCTCGACTCGGGTTATGCCCTGGGTTGCAGCGCCCGCTCACGCAAGGCCGCCAACCGGCTTTATCAACTCAAGGGCACACGCGTCAAATACTTGATGGCCTTGGTGGCCGCCGACTTCAGTGTGGTTTCGGACTTCGCCAAGGTCGATAATTTCGCTTTCCGTTACATGAAACACGTGCTTCCGGGGCCGTATACCTTCATTCTGCCGGTGGCCCATCAGGGCAAGCGCATTCTCGATGTGAATCGCACGGAAGTGGGCATACGCATGCCCAAAAGCGCCTTTTTGGCGGCGCTGTACGAGGTGGATCCCTCGCTGGTGCTGCTGGCCACCTCGGCGCGGGTGGCGGACGACGAAGCCATTCAGAATCCCGATGATATCGAAGCGAAATACGCTGGGCAAGTGGATGCCATTATCGATATGGGGCCGATACCGGAACTTCCCACTACGGTGATTTCGCTGACCGGCGGAGAGCCGGTGGTTGTGCGCGAAGGCGCGGGGCCCGTCCCCGCTTAAGCGGGCCTAAGGTTGCGCTTTCTCATCCCAGGAAATCTTCTTCCGGCCGGTTTGCTTTTCAGAGCCTGCGCCCGGTCCTCTTCCACAATCTTTTTTACCGGTTCACGCAGGCCATCCACTCCCAATATGTCAAGATTTAACTTAGCGGCCATGGGGTTAAGGGATAGGGGCCCACTCGTTGCAAGAATGTCTGCCAATTCATTTGGCTAAATTAGCATTTATGCTAACAATGAGAAATAGAATTAGGGATTTGATTGAATATCATGGCCGCTAAGATAAACTGTAACGTCTTCATTTCCCTAAAAAGTAAAAGTTACTTAAGGTGTTTAGCGCAGCACTTCCCGGCCCGCATCAAGCCAGTGGATTATCTGGCCACCCTGTGGCAACATCTGACTCGAAGCGGATTCAGCCGGCGCGTTTCTTATCCACCCATGCGACCAGGCTTTTCACGGCCGTGATGGAAGCATCGAATTGCGCTTTCTCGACGGCGTCGAGTTCGACTTCGATGACTTTTTCGATGCCGCCTTCGCCCATGATGACGGGAACGCCAGCGTATACTCCGGATACACCGTACTCGCCGTCGAGCATGGCGGCGCAGGTGATTACGTTCTTTTTATCCTTGAGATAGGCCTCGGCCATGTGAATGGCGGAGAGAGCCGGGCTATAGAAGGCGGAGCCGGTTTTGAGAAGCGCCACTACTTCGCCGCCGGCATTGGCGGTACGTTTGGCGATGGCGTCGAGTTTCTCTTTCGACAGCAATTGGGTGACGGGGATTCCGCCGACGGTGCAATAGCGGATGAGCGGGACCATGGTGTCGCCATGGCCGCCCATGACCAGTGCGCGCACGTCTTCGGGGGAAACGCCCGCGGCTTCCGCGACCAAAGAGGCGAAGCGCGACGAATCGAGCACGCCCGCCATACCCGCCACGCGATGCTTGGGAAATCCCGTGATTTTCTGCATGGCGTAGACCATGGCGTCGAGAGGATTGGTCACCACGATGACGAAGGCGTTGGGAGCCTTGCTCTTGATGTTCTCGGCCACGGTTTTGATGATGCCGTAATTGACGTCGAGCAAATCGTCGCGGCTCATGCCGGGCTTGCGCGGAAGTCCGGCCGTGACGATGACCACGTCGGAGCCTTGCAAGTCGTCGTAGCTGTTGGAACCGATCATGCGGCTGGAGGTGGGTATCAGTCCGCCGCCATGCTGGATATCCAGGCTCTTGCCCTGGGGCACGCCTTCGGAGATGTCGATGGTGACGATGTCGCCAAGTTGTTTTTGCGCGGCCAGTAGGGCCATGGTTCCGCCGATTTGTCCGGCTCCCACCAATGCGATTTTCTTACGTGCCATGTTGCTTTATCCCCAGGATGATGATTTCTATCGACTGAACTCGCCCGGAGCGACTCCGTGACGCTTTTGCGGCCCAAACTATTTTTTGCGCATGGCCTCTGCCATTTTGCGCCCGATTTCAGCCGCCGTAACGGCCATGGTAACCCCTGCTTCGCGCAAGGCGGTGATTTTGGTTTCGGCGGTGCCCACTCCGCCTTCGATAATGGCTCCGGCATGGCCCATGCGCTTGCCTTCGGGAGCCGTGGCGCCCGCGATAAAACCCACCACGGGCTTTTTCACATTGTCTTTGATGTATGCCGCAGCGATTTCTTCGTCGCTGCCTCCGATTTCGCCGATGAGGATAATACCTTCGGTGGCGGGATCGTCGTTGAGCATTTTCACCACGTCTACATGCGAAAGGCCATGCACGGGATCGCCGCCGATTCCCACGGCGGTGGTTTGGCCCAGGCCTTCGAGCGTAGTCTGATGCACGGCTTCGTAGGTAAGGGTTCCCGAGCGCGAGACAATGCCGATTTTACCCGGCGAATGCACGGAGCCGGGAGCGATGCCGATTTTACATACGCCGGCCGTAACGATACCCGGACAATTGGGTCCGATGAGAATGCAGTCGCGCCCTTTGATGTAGCTGTGCACGCGCAGCATATCGATTACGGGAATGCCTTCGGTTATCGCCACGATCAGGTTGATGCCGGCGTCGACGGCTTCGATGATGGCCGCGGCGGCGAAGGGGGCGGGAACGAAAATCATGGTGGCGTTGGCGCCGGTGGCGTTTACCGCCTCTTCGACGGTATTGAAGACGGGAAATCCTTCCACCGTGGTGCCCCCCTTTTTGGGCGTGACTCCGCCCACCACATGCGTGCCGTATTCACGGCAGCGCAGGCTGTGGAAAAGACCGGCTTTGCCGGTTATGCCCTGGGTGATAAGCCGGGTATTCTTGTCGATGAGGATAGCCATTACGCCCTCTCCTTCACGGTTTGCGCCGCCTTTTTGGCCGCGTCGTCCAGGGTGTCGGCGCTGATGATGTCGAGCCCGGATTCGGCGATGATTTTCTTGCCTTCGTTTACATTGGTGCCTTCGAGGCGCACCACCAGCGGCACCTTGAGGCCGGTGTTCTTGACCGCGTTGAGTATGCCCCGCGCGATGCGGTCGCATTGCATAATGCCGCCGAAGATGTTGACCAGGATGGCCTTCACGTTCTTGTCGGCACAGATGATTTCGAAGGCCTTGGTGACGGCCTCTTCGGAAGCCGAGCCTCCCACGTCGAGAAAATTCGCGGGTTCTCGGCCGTAATGCTTGATGATGTCCATGGTGGCCATGGCCAATCCGGCGCCGTTGACCATGCATCCGATATCGCCGTCGAGTTTTACGTAGCTGAGACCGTGGGTGGCGGCCTCCACTTCGGAGGGATCGCGGTCCGCGTCGGGGTCGCCCAATCCCTGTTGGCGGTAGAGGGCGTTGTCGTCGATGAGGATTTTGCAGTCGAGCAGGGCGAGGCGCCCGGCTTCGTTCACGACCAGGGGATTGATTTCGAGCATGGAACAATCCCGCTCAAGATAAACCTTGTGCAATCCCCGGATGACGCGGGCGAATTCCTCGGCCAGCGAACCTTGCAAGCCCAGAAAGGCCGCTCCGCGGGCGCATAATTCCGCGTCGGGTTCCTTGCCCCAGGCCGGATAGAGCTTGAGAATACGGTCGGGATGCGATTCAGCGATTTCCTCGATATCCATGCCGCCTTCGGGCGAAATCATGAATACCAGATTGGCCTTGGCCCGGTCCAATGTGAGGGCCACATATAATTCGCGCTTAATTTTGCTGGCCTCTTCGAGCAATACGGCATGCACCTTTTCGCCCTGGGGCCCGGTTTGCTTGGTAACCAGGGTCATGCCCAGCAATTGGGCGCTGACGCTTTGGGCTTCGGCGGGAGTCGCGAACATCTTGATGCCGCCGGCCTTGCCCCGTCCGCCGGTAAAAGCCTGGGCCTTGGCGACGCCGGATTGCAAACCGGCTTTGGCCAGCGCCTGGGCCACCTCGTCTGCGGCGAATACGACTTCGCCCTTGGGGACGGGCAAAGATGCCCGGCGCAATAAATCCTTGGCCTGGAATTCGTGCAGCTTCATACGCCTAAACCTTCTCCGCCTGGGGTCATTAATGGAAAGGGAGAAAAATGGTTATTATCGCGGGTGGGATCAATCCCCGCCAAGCGGTTTCTTGTTCAGCGAAGCACCGGGCAGTCGGATTCGGATATCGCGGCCGCTGCGGGAAGGGGCGCAATAAGGGAAGCTTTGTGGGGAGCTTTGGCAACACAATCGCCTTTGACGGCAACCATGCGATGCAAAGTCGTCGTCCGTAATTCACGCACCAGCGCGGCCTGGGCGTTTTGCAAGGTGCTGAAGATGGAGCAATCGCCGAGATCGTGGCATTGGGAAGGATGCTCGATGCAATCCATCAGATTAATGCGCCCTTCCACCGATTCGATGATGTCGAGCACCGAGATGGCCGAGGGGTCCCGCGCCAGCTTAATGCCGCCCCGGGCGCCCGGAACCGCGCGCAATAATCCCGACTTGGACAATTGCGAAACGATGCCCTGCATGAAACGCAGCGAAAGGGCTGACTTGCGGGCTATTACCTGCACCGGTACCGGAGCTTTTCCGCCATCGGCCGAAAAAAGGCATTCCCGGGCCAAATGCTGCATGATACGGAGGGCATAATCTGATTTTTTGGTG
Source organism: uncultured Bifidobacteriales bacterium (assembly GCA_964401245.1). Lineage (GTDB taxonomy): Bacteria > Fibrobacterota > Fibrobacteria > UBA11236 > UBA11236 > JBGTHM01. The sequence goes on from CAYNXV010000005.1 coordinate 38,516, forward strand.
AATTTCACGGTATATCCCTTTAATAATATACTTCTCCGGAGGCTTGCAAACGAGCAAACCCCTGCTGCGACAGGGCGTTTTTGAGTCGGGATCCGACCCGGAACCAGGAGCACCCCCAAATTTCGATTGAAAGAGTGGGAAAAATTGGCTATAACTTGTCATCTCCCAATCTATCGGGACCAGGCTCAGTAACATCCAGGAGAATCGTTCCATGCTCAAGAAAATGAAACCGGCCGCTCTGATTTGCCTCGTTTCCGCTACTGGGGCCATGGCCCTGGACGAGTATTTGCCCGTGCCTCCCCGCGTCATGGAAATCAATATCGGCCTCGATCGCGCCGCAGTGCCCGGCTACTTCGACGGAGCTTGGGAATACCAGGAAGAAGCCTACGAAAACGATCCCTTCGCCATTCCCCTGCAAGGCAAATTCGGTTTGGCGGACAAATTGGAAGGCTCCATTGCCGTCGATTATTATATCAACGACATTACCGGCGAAACCGGCTTCGACCGACCTGTTCTGGGTTTGAAATACGCCGAACCCGCGCTGGGCGTGGGCGGATTTCTCGCCGTCACCCTGCCCGTGGGTTTCGAGGACATCGTAACCGCCGAACCCTATGCTTCCCTCACATTCGGCGCCTTGTACGGCAAAGCCCTGCCCTATATTTCGCTGCTGGCCAACGCCTATTACTCCTTCAATACCGAAAACGACGTAGACTCCAAGTTCGATGAATTGCAATTGTATGTGAAACCCGAATACGCCTTGCCGATTCCCTATCTTTCCCGGAAAAAGCAATACCTCGGTGTGAACCTGGGCATGCAATACCAGTTCTTCTTCAATCATGTCATTGAAGGCGACAGCCATGACGACGCCGAGCACCTGCTCACGGTGTCTCCGGGTCTCTATTACGTTTTCAACAGCATCATCGCCCTCGACACCCGGGCTTATTTCGCGGTGGCCGGTGAAAACCAGCCCGCTCCCATGGGCCTAAGCGCTATACTGCGCTTCACCCTCAACGAGGAGTTGTACAACTCCCTGTAAACCTTGCCCAAGTGGCCAGGACCAGTGGCCCGGATTCCCGGGCCTTTCCCAAACCTTACAACATCTCGAAAATACCGGCGGCTCCCATGCCGCCGCCTACGCACATGCTGACTATGCCGTATTTACCTCCGCGGCGTTTCAGTTCATGCAGCAAGGTGACGGTAAGCTTGGCACCCGTGCATCCGAGGGGATGGCCCAGGGAGATCGCGCCGCCGTTCACGTTCACCTTTTCCGCCGGATAGCGCAGTTCCTTGAGCACGGCCAGGCTTTGAGAGGCGAAGGCCTCGTTCAATTCTATCAGGTCGATTTGATCCAAGGTGAGACCGGCCATTTTCAAGGCCTTGGGAATGGCGAGGGCGGGACCGATGCCCATGATTTCGGGAGCCACTCCCGCCACCGCGAATTTTACCAGGCGGGCCAAGGGTTTGAGCCCCTGTTTTTCGGCATAAGCCCGCGAAGTCACCAACAGCATGGCGGCGCCGTCGCTCACCTGCGAACTGTTGCCGGCGGTTACGGTGCCCCCGTTCTTGAAGGCGGCCTTGAGACTGCCCAGCGCGGCCAGGGTGGTGTCGCGGCGCGGTCCTTCGTCGATTTCCATGCGGCGCTTGACCGACTTCTCTTTGCGATCTTCTCCGATAAAGGTTTCGGTCCATTCGATGGGAATGATTTCTTCGGCGAAGCGCCCGGACTCGATGGCGGCCACGGCCTTTTGATGCGAACCCAGGGAAAACTCGTCCTGTTCCTCGCGGCTGATCTTGTATTTCTCCGCTACTCTTTCGGCGGTAAGCCCCATGGACATGTAAGACTCGGGGCGTTTGGACACCAATTCGGAATTAGGGGCGATTTTATGGCCGCCCATGGGAATCATGCTCATGGACTCGAGTCCGCCGGCCAGCACAGCCTCGGCGTCGCCCAGATTGATGCGATCGGAAGCCAACGCCACCGTCTGCAATCCCGAGGCGCAATATCGGTTCACCGTCATGCCGGAAACGCTGTCGGGAAGCCCAGCCATGAGGCCGACCATGCGTCCCACGTTCATGCCCTGCTCCGCTTCGGGCATGGCGCAGCCGAGAATGAGATCGTCCACATCCTCAGCGCGGGCGCCTGGGGCCTTTTTCATCACGGCTTCGACGCAACGCGCGGCCAGGGTGTCGGAGCGAAGATGGAGAAAGGCGCCTTTACCGCCCTTGCCCACCGGGGTGCGCACCCCTGCGATGATTACGGCTTCGCTCATAGAAAACTCCTCGATTCGGGTGGAAAAACCGGATAAGAATAAATGTGATAACTAAAATACAACTCTAATTCCGCAGGGGTTTTCCCTTCTTCAGCATGTGCTCCACGCGCTCCTGCGTCTTTTTGGTGCCCATCAGCTTCAGGAATTCCTCCCGCTCCAAATCGAGCAGGTATTGCTCATCCACCATGGTTCCGGGTGTTACGTTTCCGCCCGCCATGATGCGGCCCACGGCCATGCTGATGCGTTCGTCATGCTCGGAGGCATAGCCTGCCTCGCGCATGAGAAAGAGCGCGGCCGTGAAGGCGGCGATGGCGTCGGTGCCCAGCACCTCCACCTGCGTCACCGGCGCCGGCGGGCGATAGCCCGTGCGCGAAAGCGCCAGAGCTTCGGCCTTGGCCTGATCGAGCCGGGTGTTTTCGTTGTTGGCTATGAGGGCGCGTTTGTCCATCAGCCCCATGTCGAAGGCTTCGCGGGCGCTGGTGGAGACTTTGGCCATGGCGATGAGTTCGAAGGCTTTGGCCAGATGGTTGAGCGCGATGCCGCCGCGCGACTTGTCCATGGCGCGGATGGTAAGCTCCTTGGTTCCGCCTCCCGCGGGCAATAGCCCCACCCCCACCTCCACCAAGCCGGTATAGGTTTCGGGCGACAGGACGGGCCGGTTGCTGTGGAGCACGAATTCGCAGCCGCCTCCCAGGGCCATATTATGCGGAGACACCACCACCGGCACGGGAGCGTATTTGATGGCCATGCTTGCGTCCTGGAAAAGCTTGACGGCGGCGTCGATATTCTCGTATTCGCCGGCGGCGGCATCCAGCAGCAGCATGGCGATATTGGCGCCGGCGCAGAAATGCGCGCCCTGATTGCCTATGACCAGACCGCGACGACCGGAAGCCTTCTCCACGGATTTGAGGATCATGTTCAGGGAAATGGCGCCCTGGGTATTCATCTTGGAATGGAATTCCAACAGCAGGATGTCGTCTCCCATGTCCCACAGGGTGGCGTCTTCGGAAGCGATGACGGGCTTGTGCGACGCGCGATGCAATTTGAGATTGAAGCCGCGCGGCGGCGCGGGAGCGCGCTTGGCGGCCCGTCCCTCTGCGACTTGCTTGATGGTTCTGGCTCCCCCTTCGAGGTGATAAACCGAAGCCGCGCCTTCCGAAACCTCGAACAACCATGCGGGCGCCGCGATGCGATATTTTTCCGTCACGGCCTTGAAGGCCTCGATTCCCACCGCGTCCAGGATTTTGAAAGGACCCATTTCCCATCCGAAGCCCAGCTCCATGGCCTCGTCTACATAAGCGAGATTATCGGTAACCGTGGGAGCTACGGTGGCCGCATAGGCTATGCTTTCGGCCAGCATGCGCTTGGCCGCCTCGGCGCCTTTGCCCTCGGTCCTGAATAGCTTGGCGAGCTTCTTCGCCAAATCATCCTCTTTCATCAAGCCTTTCAGCTCTTCGAAGCGCGCCTTTTCCTGGGGCCGGTATTCCAGCTTGTCGAGGTCGAAGGATTCGAGGCCGTCCTTGCCTTTCCGATAAAAACCTCCGTTGGATTTTTTTCCCAGCAGCTTGTTGTCGTTTAAATGCTGAAGAGCCTTATCCACCTCGTAGGTTTCGTCGGGAAAGGCTTCGCGCAAGCCGTTGATGATATGCACCAGAGTATCGAGGCCCACCAAATCGGCCAGCCGATAAGTGCCGGTTTTGGGACGGCCCATCAAGGGGCCCGTGAGAGTGTCGACGGCCTCGGTGGAAAGACCCATGTCGCGGGTAACCCGCATGGTCATCACCATGGCATGCACTCCGATGCGATTGGCGATGAAGGCGGGGCTGTCGAAGGCCGGTACCGGAGTTTTACCCAGCACCTGATCCAGCACATGCGAAATGCGCGCTACGGTATCATCCGAAGTCTCGGGGCCGCGAATCACCTCCACCAGGCGGAGGTAACGCGGAGGATTGAAAAAATGGGTGCCGATAAAACGCTTGCGTTGGTCGGGTCCGAGGTTTTTACCGAGCACGCGCAGCGGAATACCGGAGGTATTGGTGGCCAGAATCGAGTCCGGTCCCATGAATTTTTCCAGCTTGGCGAACAATTCCTGCTTGGGGCCCGGCTGCTCCACAATGGCTTCGATGATCCAATCGGACTTGGCCGCCGCTTCGATGTCGTCTTCGACATTACCGGGGCGGATAAGCGACAACGCCTCTTCGCTGTAATAGGGCGAGGGTTTTATCTTCCGTAAGCCGGCCTTGCCCTTGGCGGCGATGGCACTGCGCTCTCCCTCTTTGGCCGGGACGTCGAGCAGCCATACCGGGATGCCGCAGGAAGCGAGGTGGGCTGCGATTTGCGCACCCATGATGCCGCTGCCGACGACGGCGGCGGAACGGATGGGCGGCGCGTTAAC
>CAYNXV010000006.1:0-8833 GCA_964401245.1 uncultured Bifidobacteriales bacterium
TCGAGCTAAAATTCCAGGCGGGTTTCGTACCGAATGGCGAAAGCCTAATTCTACGCACCAATGCGGACTCCTCCCCTAAGACCTTGTTAGACAACTTGACAATTATACCGACCGTCAGCCCAATCAAAATTAATTTTGTAGCCAAGGCCGATCCAACACCCACTGCCGCAAGGCCAACTCCACCTACTCCGCCCTGTGCTAGAGAAATCGCAATGGCTTTTTTTACAAGCAGAATATATCCGGCAGATACAGTTGCTGAAGCCCCCGCTGAAATTCCCTTTCCTACCATGGCGTCATAGTCTCCAGCCTGGTAAATGGATTTCATTTCCGTTGCATAAAGATAGGTGTCTATTGTTCCGCTTATTACACCGAGAAAGGGAATAACACCTTTATGTGCTTTTTTTCCCATCTCGACCAGGAGGCTATAAGCATCAACAATAGCACCGAATGCAATTAATCGATCGTAGGCATTGTCGTGGCTAAATTCCTTAACCACAAACCCCAGATTCCCGGCCTCGATAGCTAAACGTACAGCATTGACCGCCTTCGAATCAACCACCTTCCCCAGCTTTTCCAACGGCTGCGAATTCACCACCAACCGTACCATCGGAATCCGTCTGCCCGTGCCCGACTGCTTAAAGCTCGTGAAATTCTCCTTTGGCTTGGGCCGCAAAACCGTCCTATCCGGAAGCAGCTCGAACTTGATGCCGCGAAACCATATCCCGTAAACCCGTTCATACACGGGAATAATATCCACTTCGACATGGACGATGATTTCCGAAAAGAATTTCAAAACTTCGGCCGACCAGATGGTGGTGGCTCGAATATCGGCGAACGCCTCCTTGTTGAGCAGAAACCGGCGCACCCACGACTGCTTTTCCTTCCACTTCCTCTCGCCGTAAATTCGGCCTTCTTGGGTGGCGCTGAGATGTTGCAGGAGGAAGCCGTATTCCTCCTCGATGGTCTTCCAGTTGGCCTCATCCTTTTTATCAAAAGTGTAATCGGAAAGCACTTCCTCGAAACACCCGCGCTTGTCATCCATCCATTTCAGCAAATGCGCCGCCGCCTTGCGCGCCTTTTGCCTAAAGGCATGCTCCTGCTTCGCCTCCTCCGCCAGATAGCCTTCGAGTTCGGCACCGTTTCCTGCCAGGGCGGCCTTCAGCTTTTTCTTGTCGGGATGGCTTTCCACTATCGATTGGATAAGGCCCGCGCCGTAATTCTTGAGCCTTCGCTTTTCCGCCGCTTCTTCGGTTTCGCCCTTGCGGGGTAAGTCGTTACGGCGAATCAGGTATTCTTCGGCATAGTCCTGGTATCTCTGCGCGCGTTTCTTCGCTTCGGCAAGGTGATCATATAGGCCCACCACGACCACGTCGCCGCCGGGATTGGCGATGCGCGGATCCTTCTGTTCGTTTAGCGCCGCGAAGTCCCTTTCCATGCCCTTGGGCAGCCAGCACACGCCACCCAGCTTGGCCCCGATGCGGTAGCAGCGCTTTTGCGGTGACTTGGCCAAATCCTGTATCCGTTGCCAGGCAAGGGGAACTTTCGACAGACAGGCGTATAGTGCCAGCATCTTTCCGTTCACCTGGATGGGCAGATTCACATGCCGGCTTTTGGCTTTGAGAAGCCGACGCTCTTTTTTGCCCGCGTCTTTTTTAAGGTCTACGCATTGGAAATCGCCCTCTCCCGAAGCGAAGTATTCCCCTTGCAAACGGAAGGCGCCGGGCTTTTCCACATCTTCGGAAAAGACGTAAATCCATTTATCCTTGATGAAATGGATATCCAGCAGCAGCCTTTCCTCGCTGTTGTTCCAATTGTCGAGCACCTCGCCTTTGACCTCAAGCTCACGGAAACAGGTTTCCAGGGTTTTAACCTGGGCCTTTTCGGGGGCCGAAGCGCGGTAGGGGAATTCCGGCAGGATATCGATGACCTCATCGCCATGCATTTGCGAAAGGGCGTAATTTTTCCCTTCGACCAGGCCTTTATATTCCAGCGTCAGTTTGCCATCGCCCGTAATTCTATCGTCGCCTACGGTTTTCGATTCGTTATAATCGTTGTCCGTGCCGAACAATACGAACAGGTCGTCCTGGAATTTGGGGTCTTTCGGATCGAGATAGATATCGAGCCGCAGCGCACCAGCCACCATTTTAAGTGGCGCACTTTTGGCTTCCAAGCCTTTTTCCGCCATACCGGCGGTAAAGGTGAACTCGGTAGTATCGGGATCGAGAGGCTTACCGTCCACCGACTCGGGCACAATCCACTTGGCCACTGCCGCATTATCATTGCGGCCTTCGCCTACATTCGCCGACAGGGTCTTCAGTTTCTCGGCACGGCCTTTGAGATAAACATGGAATACGATGCGGTCCAAAAAGCGCAGACCCTGGGCATCCACTTTAAGGTAAACCTGTTGGTTGGCCTCGGCGGCTTTGGCGGTCGTTTCCTTGGCGCCATCTTTCGATACCCAGGTCGGGCTTAGTAATTCGGGTCTTTCCTCGATAGGTGCGACGGCGGGCTCCGACTCCTCTTGGGCAATCGCTTCCTTGATTTTCGGCTCGTAGTCGCCCAGCCAAGCAACGGGCTTTTCCTTTTGGGTTTCAACCAGATACTTGAAATAGCGGAAACTGTCATAATTGTAGGGCCCCCGGCCGTAGTAATAGGGGCTGCTTCTATTGAACCAATCCGCCACCGTGCGACCGTTCACCGGATAGGTAATGGCCACGCGGCCCCCAAAATGAATGCACCCGATGGCCTCATCGCGCGAAATGGATTTCCAGTTGCGGCCGGGAGGAGAATCCGAATCGAAACTGAAACCGAATGGGGATGAGAGCTGAATGGGCATGGCGGTTCCGGGTTGCTGCGAACCCAAAACTAATACCGGGAGGGGATTTTTACAGGGGGGAGGATTCGGGATGTGACTGCGAACACAATTATAGCGAGAGGTGCTCCCGCAAAAACGCCTCGCTGGCGGCAATGGCCTCGCGGTACCCGTCCTTGAAAGGATACAAGTCCGGCGTGATGTCCCCGACATACCCGATTTTCCTGAGCGCCGAGAAAATCGCCGGGAAATCGATATCGCCGTCTCCGTAAAGCAAGTGGCGATGCACCCCATCCTTGATATCCTCAAGGTGGAGATTACGGATTATCGAACCCAGACTTTCCACCGAAGCCGCCACGTCTTCGCCTTCCACCTGGCTATGGCCCACGTCGAAGGTGGCGAACACTTCGCCCGGATGGCGGCCCGCGAGTTCCAGCAATTGCCCGGTGGAGTGGATGATATGCTCGGGCTCCTGCTCGATGAGGATTTTCAGACCCAGGGGTTTGGCTTCAACCAGCTTTAATAGAACTTCGCCGAATATTTCCAATTGCCGAGGCAAGTCGACCTCGGGATAACCTGTGGTCAAGGTGATATGAGGGGCGCCCAGGTGGCCCGCCACACGCATTGACTGGAGAATGGCTTCCAGCTTGAGCCGACGGCCATGTTCATCCAGCGAGGCGATGCCCGGGACATGGGGCTCACGGGATAACAGCAGCGGATTACCCATATGCACATTGCGAAATACGAGACCCGCGTCTCCGAAATCCTTGCGTGCCTTCGACCAGAATTCTTGGTCATCAGCGCGTTCCAGGAAAAAGGGAGTCATCACCAACTCCACGCCCCGGAACAGGGTGGGAGCGAGAGTCTCGCGCACGTCGTTCAGGGAAAAGGCGTCGGGGAGGGACCCGGTGCTATAGCAGAGCATCCCAGTATTCTATCAGAGCTTCTTTGAGTCGGGCCTCGGTAACAGGAGTGAGGACGCTACCGCCGTTGCGGCGCACCCGGCCCATGGCTTCCACCAGGATGAACGCGATGTCGGCGCCTGTTTTTTTATTGTCGCGCTGGACGCATGCCAACACCTGGCCCACCGAGATATCGGCGGGGATGGTCGGGATTTCGGTGAGATGGCTGAGCAGCAAGGATTGCCGCATCAGTTCCTGCGCGGGCATATAGCCCAGCTTTTCCGCCAACATGCCGGCCACGTTCATGCCGTGGTAAACCGCTTCTCCGTGCAGAAGGCGACCCTGCGATAAATATTCCAAGGCATGGCCTACGGTATGCCCGTATTCGAGCATGAGTCCCGCCGCCCTTTCCGTGGGATCGGTTTCGGCGATGGAAAATTTCTGATTCAGGCTTCTGTCGATGAGCCGACCGAGTTGTTCTTCGGAATAAAGGTCGCCGCGGCCGAAATGTTCCACAGCTTCGTCATAATGCTTTCCGCCCAGCAACAAGGCGTTTTTGCAATATTCCACCATGGCCGCCCGCAATTGCCGGCGGGGTTCCGTAGCCAAAAAGCGAGGGTCGGCCACCGCGGCCAGGGGAACATTATATACGCCCAGGCGGTTCTTGCCGCCGGCGAAATTGATGCCCTGCTTGTTCGATACGATGACGTCGCTTTGGGCCATCAAGGTGGTGGGGATTTGCACGAAGCGCACTCCCCGGTAAACCAGGCTGGCGGCCATGCCACCGATGTTGAGGACCACGCCTCCCCCGAAATTAAGCACCAGCGAAGACTTGGTGATGCCGCGCTCGAACAATTCCTCGCACAGGAATTCCAGGTTCCGCCAGTTCTTCTCCGTTTCGCCTTCGGACAGCAAAATGGTTTCGGGCGTCATGCGGTCTCCTTCTTTGGGGAGCGCATCCGCCAGCAACTGGAGTAGATAGCCGCCATAGAGTTTGAAGACGCGGTGGTCCGAGATGACGAATACCCGGTCAGGGCGGGCTTCGGCCAGGATTTTTTTCAGGGCCGCCATGGCTCCCGAGCCGTGGTACAAGGGCATATTGCCCAGCAGCGGAGAAGGATCGCATTGCCAACCCGGTCCCGGAGATTGCTCCGAGCGGACTTTGACCCGGGAGGGAAGGCTTTTAGAGGGGCGATGCTTGGGTGTATCCAATTGTGTGTCAACTCCTTCGGCGAGAAGTTAATTTACTACCGAATAAGAGTACGCGGTTGTAAATTTCCGAAGCAAAGGGGGTTTCTCATGGTCCAGCCCTGTCTGACTTACTGCACAAACGTTCATGCGTTCAACAGCCTGGCGGAATGGTCCGATACCATTTCGTTTTTCGGCCCGCTTATCCGGGACGAATTGGGGGTAACCAAGCTCCCCCTGGGGCTTTGGTTCAATGCCAATCTTTTGGCCGAAATCAGTCATCACGATTCTCCGACCCAGCATCAAATCAAGGAAATACTGACGCAAAATCGTCTCTCCGTATTCACGCTCAACGCTTTTCCCTATATCAATTTTCACGAAAAAGTCGTGAAAACCAAGGTGTACACGCCGGATTGGACCGATCCGGAACGGCTGCATTACAGCATGACCTGCGCACAAATGCTGGCCGACCTCATGGACGACGAAACCCATGTGGGAAGCATCTCCACCTTGCCGCTCGGATGGCGCGCCGGATGGACGGAGGAAAAGTCCCGCCAAGCCGCGGAGAATATCGTCCTGTGGGTGAAATGCGCCGAGGAATTGGCCCAGCAGGAAGGCAAAGTGATTCGCCTGGCGTTGGAGCCGGAGCCCGGCTGCGCTTTGGAAACCATTCCCCAGGTCATCTCCTTCTGGGAGAAATTTTTGCGGCCCGCCGCCCGTCACATGCATATAAGCGAAGAGGACCTCTCGCGCTTCGCCGGCGTTTGTTACGACGTCTGCCATCAAGCGGTGCAATTCGAAGATCCCGTCAAGTCTCTCACCAAACTTTCGACCAACGGCATCCCCATCGTGAAAATGCAGCTTTCCAGCGCCTTGGAATTCAAACCCGATCCCGATAAAGCCTCGCGTGACGCGCGCCTAGCCTATGTGGAAGAGCGGTTTCTACACCAAACCCGCATCTCCGAAAACGGCAAAATCCACACCTACGACGATTTACCCCTGGCGCTGGCCGACGACAAGGCGAGTTGGAATCATCCCTGGCGCGTGCATTACCATGTTCCCATCGATACCACGGGATTCCTCTGGGAAAGCCCGCCCGCCAAGGAACATCATTCCTATTTCATCTCCACCACCCGCGACGACATGCTGGCGGCGTTGAATCATGCCCTGGAAAAGGATCTCTGTTCGCATTTCGAAGTGGAAACCTACACCTGGTCGGTGCTGCCCGAAAAAAACCGGCCTGTTACCCGCGAAGACCTCGCGAAAAGCCTGGCGCGGGAATTACGTTTCATAGAGGAGAATTCCTCCTTGAAGTTGGAAAGAGTGCATGCATAATACCGTAGTCTTGAACGTGGTGGGATTGACCCGAAGCCTTATCGGAAACAATACGCCGCGCATCAAGCGCTTTCTCGCTGAAGGTTGGAGCGCCCACCTCAAGGAAGTTTTCCCCGCGCTGACCTGCTCCAGCCAAGCCGCCATGCTCACCGGCCTGCCTCCCGCCCAAAACGGCATCGTAGCCAACGGATGGTATTTCAAGGATTTGGCGGAAGTGGGTTTCTGGAAACAGAACGACGGGTTGATGCAAGGCGAAAAAATCTATGAAAGCCTGAAAAAGGAAAACCCCGACTTCACCTGCGCCAAGATGTTCTGGTGGTACAACATGTATTCCGCCGTCGATTGGAGCGTGACTCCGCGGCCCCATTACCCGGCCGACGGCCGCAAGATTTTCGACGTCTATACCCATCCGCAAGACATACGCGACCCTATGGTAAAAGACTTGGGAACCTTCCCCTTCTTCAATTTCTGGGGCCCCGCGGCGGGAATCGGCGCCTCCAAATGGATAGCCGAATCGGCCAAGTGGATTCACCAGCGCCACAAGCCCGTGCTCAATCTGGTGTATTTGCCCCATCTCGACTATGGCTTGCAGAAATTCGGGCCCGGGTCGCCCGAACTCGAATCGGATTTACGGGATATCGACGCCGTGGTCGGCGACCTTATCGACTATTTCTCCTCCGAGGGCGCGCGCATCGTACTGCTTTCGGAATACGGTATTACGCCAGTTACCCGGCATCTCCATCCCAACCGCGTTTTGCGCCAGGCGGGATTATTGGCGGTACGCCCCAGTGTCGATTGGGAGATTCTCGACGCCGGAGCCAGCGAAGCCTTCGCCGTTTCCGATCATCAGATCTGCCACATATATGTCAAGAACAAGGAGCGTATCGCAGAGGTGGCCGCGCTTTTCGAAAAGCTTCCCGGCCAACGCGCCATTCTCACCGGGGACGCCATTCGGGAGCATGGCCTGAACCACGAACGCTCCGGCGACGTGATTCTCATGGCCGAACCCGACAATTGGTACACCTATTATTATTGGTTCGACGACAAGAAGGCCCCGGACTTCGCCCGCTGCGTGGATATTCACAGGAAGCCGGGATACGATCCCGTCGAACTGTTCCTCGATCCCCAACATAAGTCCATCCAGGCGAAAATCGCCTTGACCCTGCTCAAGAAGAAGCTGGGATTCCGTTATTATATGGACGTGATTCCCCTGATGCCGGAGCTGGTCAAGGGCAGCCATGGAACGCCCGTGGACAACCCCGAAGAAGGGCCCTTGTTCATTTCCAACTTCGCAGAGGCCGACCCGGGAGTGGAGAGCATTCCCATGGTGGACGTCAAAGCCCTTCTCGAAAAGCACGTACGGGAATGACTGTGAAAGCCTTTTTCTCTCTGGTGCGCATTCCCACCGCCTTCAGCTCCATGTCCAACATCTATGCGGGCTATCTGATAGGCGGGGGAAGCCTTTCGTGGCAATTGCTCCTGGGGCTTTTCGCCGGAGCGTTTTTCATCATGGGCGGCATGGCCTTGAACGACGTGGCCGACGCGAAGGTGGACGGCAGGGAGCGCCCTTCGCGCCCCATTCCTTCGGGCGCCATCAGCCGTAGCGGGGCCTTGGGCCTGGCCTTGTCACTGCTCGCCGCCGGACTTGTTCTTATCGCCTTCGCCAATCCCCTGGCCTTGATACCGGCCGCCGCGCTAATTGCTGGCATCACCTTGTACAATTTCATCCTGAAGGGCGGCCCGCTCGGGCCCCTTTCCATGGGCGCTTGCCGGGCCCTCAATCTGGCCACGGGAATCGTACTCACCTGGGAATCCTGGCCCCGCCTGCTTGGTTTCGACGCCGGCATATTCGCGGCCCTCGCCTCCTTGCTCACCTATATCATGCTGGTTACTTATCTGGCGCGCGAGGAGGTGCACGGCACTTCGTGGCGCAGGCTGCAGGTTTTCATGGGCGGTTTACTCCTCTGGGGGCTGGGCTGGGTAACTATCGCCCTTTTCGTATTGGAAGCGGAACATTCCCTCTACGCCATGGTGGTGATCGCCCTCCTTTTCGGAGCGCTATACCGTCCCTTGCGGGCTTTGGCAGCGCAACCTTCACCCCGAAATACCGGAAAAACCGTGGGCGCCATGCTCCGATTCATACCCTTGGTAGACGTCTTGGCCATGTTGGCAAATCTTGTCGCCGTCCCTTGGGCGCTTTCGGGATTATTATGGATATTGCCGGGATATTTTATCGGCCGGTTTTTCTACAGCACTTAAAAAAGGGTTTTCGTCATGATTACGCGAATTTACGCCTTCCTTTTCGCCGGACTTTGCTTTTGGAGCGTCGCTCTCCAATATAATGACCCGGATACTTGGATATGGGTAGCCATTTATGCCGTACCCGGAATCGCCGCTGTGCTTTATGGATTGAAAAAAGAATACCGGAAGGCGCTGATAGGCCTGGCTGTGCTTTACCTTGTCGCTACTCTCTACTGGTGGCCTTCGCCATGGCCCGAGCACTTTGTCGATGACGAAGTCGCCCGTGAATTCGGGGGTTTAGCGATAATAGCCGTTTCGATGGCGATATTGGGAGTTACCGCTTCGATTCGTCGTA
>CAYNXV010000006.1:8933-13126 GCA_964401245.1 uncultured Bifidobacteriales bacterium
AACATCGCCGGTAAAGGCCCGAGTTTGGAATATTTCTAGATTGGGCTTAGCCCATGCATCGCTCCTTCTTTTTCTCCCTTCGCCATAAGGCCGGCTGTCTGTGGCTTTTGTTGCTGTTGTTGCTACCCGTCTTCGTCCCGGCCGAAATACCTCTTCAGTTACGAGCCACCCTTTCCGATTCCGCGTTTTCCGAAGGCACGCCCATTCGCGCCCAGGTGCTGGAATCGGGTGACACCGTCATGTTGGAGCGTGACGAAATTTTCAACCTTCCCCTTCCCCGCGACACGGTTTGGAATCTCTGCTTCAACTCCCCTGATTTGGAAAAGTGCTATACCTTGCGTCACGCTTCGCCCGACTCCCTCATCGAAAGCGTAATCGGAGGAGATGGGATCACCCTCAGGCAAGGTGAGCCAGACGAGGCCCTACCCGATTCGCTCGAAATTCCTGCGTCCGATTCGAATCTGGTGGAAACCGAGACGGCGACTCCTGATTCGACGCTGGAGGAAGTAGTCCGGCTGCGCAAAGTGGTGATACGCGCGCAGCGCAGGCCCAAACGCTCCCTCGGCAAATCCACCGTTTCGTCCAAGTTGATAAAACGCCTTCCGGGTCTGGCCGAGGCAGACGTCATCCGTACCATTCAGGGCCTTCCCGGCGTGGTGGCCAGTTCCGATTTTTCCACCAAGATCTATGTGCGGGGCGGAGGGGCCGATCAAAACCTCATCCTTCTCGACAATGCGCCCGTCTATTCTCCGGTGCATTTTTTCGGACTGTTCTCCACCTTTCTGGTGGAGGCCATCGACGAAGTGGATTTCTATAAAGGCGGCTTCCCTCCCCGCTACGGCAACCGCCTCTCGTCGGTGCTCGACATCAAATCGCGACGCGGGGGAAAAGATACCGTCGACACCTGGCTCAAGGGCTCTTCCGTGAAAATCAGCACTTTTGCCACGCAATTGCATACCGAAGGAAAAAAGGAAAATGCGCGGTGGATCTTCGCCGGTCGCAGCACCTATATCAAACAAATTCTGGATTTCCTCGAAAGCCAGGGCATCACCGATTTTACCGTGGATTATAACTTTTCCGACTTGCAGGGAAATCTGCGCTATGACCTGGGATCGAACAGCCATGTCACCTTGAGCGGCTACCATGGCAGCGACAAGCTCGATTTCAGCCCGGTGCTGCTTAAATGGGGCAACACCGTTTTACCTTTCAACTTCGTAACCGACCTCGGCAATGCCTGGACCGCGCGCTCCACCCTTTCTTACAGTCACTTCAGCCAGAGCTTCGGACTGGCCAACATTTTCGAGCTTTACAATAAAATCGCCAACGCCACTTACGGCCAATCCTTCGAATACCGCGGGTTATCGGCGCACCGGTTGATGGCTGGATTCGAAATCAGCCGGTACGAAACCGTTTTCACCAACCAACAGGATGTCGCCGACATCAAATTGTCGGATAAGGAACTTTATTGGCAAAGCAGCCTCTTTGTTCAGGATACCTGGACTCTCGGCAATTCCGAATTGACCGGCGGATTGCGCGGTACGCATATTTCAACACTGCCCGATGAAGTCGGCCTGGAACCCAGGCTGTCCTTGAAATACCGGCTGCCGGGCAACCAATCTCTCGAGGCTTCCACGGGATATTACCTGCAATACGTCAATTCGATTTTGTGGGTGGATCAGGAAACTTTGAACGAATTCTATTATCCCGCCAAGAAAGGCACTTACAACACCCTGCGACCCAGCAGCTCCTGGCTATTTTCGCTAGGGTATAGCCGCGAGCGTTGGCTGAACCAATTCGATTTTACCCTGGAAGGCTATTACAAGGCGCTTGACCGGCTATTGGTATTCGCCCCCCAGGATGCTCCCGAAGAAGCCGAAGATGATTTGGCCTCATTGCCCCTGGTGGACTTTTTCAAAAGCAGCGAAGGTTACAGTTACGGAGCCGAAGTGTCGCTGCGCCGTCCGGAAGGGTTGGTTTTCGGAGGCGTCAGCTATTCGCAAGGATATTCCGTGATGAAGGATGACGGGGACGCCGGCGCCTACCATCCGAAATGGCATCAGCCCCACAGCCTTAAAGGGGATTTGTCGCTGAATATCCGCGGGGCCGACGGATTTTTCGGTCGCTCCTCCGGCACTTATTGGCGCACCTCCATGCAATTGAAATACGCCACCGGCCTCCCCTTCACCGAGATCATCGGCTACACCCCCGCCCATCTCATCGACCAGGGAAACGGCGAATCGGCTGGCGGCCCTCCTGCCGGATTCGGAGGGAACCAGAACGTTCTCCGAGGTCAACGCAACGGCGCGCGGGTCCCTCCCTATTTACGCTGGGACATCAAGGTCATCGATGTGGGCCGCGAAAACAAATGGAACTTTTCCTGGACTTTCCTCAATGTAACCGATCACGAGAATATCTTTCTGTACAACTATGATCGCGGCAATCCCCCCCAGCGGGAGGATATCACGCAATTTCCCTTTTTCCCGATTCTATTGAGCTATGAATACTACTTCTGATACGAACCGGTATAAGTCGACGTCGGCTCTGAGCCTGGGAGGAATCCTGGGAGTCTTGCTGATGGCCGGATGTTTGCAAGGGCCTTGGGATTATGTGCCGCAAAAACCGGAAATCCATCGTGGGCTTTTTCTTACCGCCTATGCCGTGGCGGACAGGCCCCTCGAACAGGTTTGCATCGAAAGACTTTTCGGATTGAATGAAGAATCGACACAGGCCTTTCCTTTTTACGAAAACGCCCAAGTGGAAGTGGAAGGGAATTTCGGAGGCGGCCCCGAAGTGCTTCCTTTGACTCCCGTGCCTTATCTTCCCAATTGCTTTCAAGGCCGTGGCGACGCCTTGGTGCAAAGAGGCGAAACCTACGAATTGCGGGCGCGCATCGTATGGGACAGCGCCGGCGAGTCCACCGAAAGCCGCATACGCGCCCGGGCCCAGGTTCCCACCCGGTTTTCCGTGGAGCGAACCGCCGAAGCGCCCGCGCCCGCCTTCGCAGGTGGCGCGGTGCTTGATTTCCTTGATCCGAATTTTCTGGAAGCCCTCCCCGAGAATGTCCGCAACCAATTATTGGCCGAATTCGGGCAGGAAATCATTCCCATCATGAACGACAGCGCCGCCATGGTGGAATACCTGGAGAAAAATGGGCCCCGTCTGTTGAAAAGAACCATCGAATTGCTGGGCCAGAACACCCTGCCCTTCGACGCCGGCGATACTCTTCGCTATCTCGATCAGGGCACGGCTTCGCTGCTTTCGCATTATTACCGGAGCGACCGCAGCGAGGATGTGGGAGGGGTGCTAATCACCCAACCCTATGATATCGGTCTCTCCCGGGGTGTAAATTCCTTTTCTTCGCTATTCGGGGAACCGGATACCTCCGTTTTCTTTTTGGCCGGCAATATCCGCAGACTCATTTTTTATCCGGATATCGGCGGTCCCGACGGTTGGCGCATACTGGACAGGATGGGAGTGGTGAACGCCTGGTATTTCATCGGTCCCAACCGGTTGTATTTTTACGGAATCGAACCAGCCTATGCGAAGTATATGCAGACGGCGGTGGAAGGCGAAGAGGATTCACGCGTAGCGCCCGCATATAACGCTCTGGAAGGGAAAGGGATTTTCGTGGGGGCCGTCAAGGATTCCTTCGATTTGCATATCGCGGCCGATTCCGCCAGCAAGGTCTATCCCATGACTTTGGCACGCGATGCCTTTTGCCGGGAATCGGGATGGCTCTCGAATTCAGTTTGCCGCAGCCGGTATGCGGAATACTGTTTCGAACAAAACTGGCAAGGCGATGAATGCCGCATGGCCGCGGTTACCGAATGCCTGGCGCCTACCCGCGAATCATCCGTGGTAGATAACCTGTGTTCCGACGGAGCCCCACGCGTGATTATTCCCACGGATATTCGGGAAGCGGCTATCCGTCGTTACTGCGTAGCCAATGATTTTCCCACCGGCGAAGCGAGTTGCGCGGAATGGAAAAACCGATGCCATGACGAGAAGGGCCGCAACGGCTGCAAGGAAACCCTATGGGAATTCTGCCTCGATAATGCGTGGATTCCGGATCAATGCCGCCTCGGTCTCGTCAGCTATTGTTTCGACAGGACGGTGGACTCGCCGGTCATTTGCAGGGAGGCCCGGAAAATATGCGCCGAGAGTCCCGAAGAGAATCTATGCCGATAGGAGAA
>CAYNXV010000006.1:13226-30449 GCA_964401245.1 uncultured Bifidobacteriales bacterium
GCCTTGCAGGAGAGAATCCTGGCCGGCCGCCAGAAGGAGAAACAAAAGCGCGAAGAGGACATCGCCGCCCTGGAAACGCGTCTGCGCGAGTCGGGCGTTAAAATCCAGTCCGAACAAAACCGCATGGCAAGCGTCGAAAATTCCATCGAGGAGTCGCAGGCGCGCGAAAAAGCCCTGGTAGCCAAGCTCGCCGCCCTGACCGGCATTTTGGAAAACCGAATCGCCCAATCGCTGCCCTTCGAAAGGGAGGACCGCCTCACGCGCGCCGCGTCGTTGCGCAAAGACCTGGAAGCCGGGCGCAGCTCGGTGGAGGAGGCGCTGGGCCGTCTCAAGGCCCTATACCGTGATGAAATCCGCTTCGGAGACGAAGTCGCCCTGCTGAATAAACCAGTCACCCGCAGCGGGGGCGAAACCGTGAATGCCCAGATGTTGCGCATCGGCAACCAATGGCTCGTATACGCCGACGAGGAAAGAAAGAATTACGGCGTAATGCGACGGAGCCTCACGGGCGACAGCCTGGACTATGTTTGGAAAGAGGATTTGAGTTTCGCGGAAAGGGAAGCCGTGCGCATGGCGCTCGACGTCAAAGGGTCGAAAAAACCGCCCCAATTGGTGACGCTGCCCTTAAGCCTTTCTTTGCAGGCGGAAAACGTGAGGGAGACAAAGTGAATAGGATGAATCTGCTCTGGGTTGGACTCCTTTGCCTGCCCGTATGGATAAACGCCCAAGGGGAACAGGCCGCCAAGGCCGAGCAGGAACGCGTGTTGCGGCTGCAAAAAGAGTTGCGCAGCCTTAAAACCCTTCGCTCGGAAAAAGCCAATGCGCTGGAGAAGGCCGAAGCGGCGCGCTGGGATGCCCGCTACCGCCAGGCTTCGCAGAACCGGGAATGGGAAGAGGATATCCGCCGGTTGGAGGAACAATACGGCAGACAGGCGAATGCCTTGGCTCGCCAGGAAGAGGAGCTTATCCGCGCGCAGAATGCCAAGCGCGAAAGAGAAGCCGAGTGGGAAGGATTGCAGGGGAATTGGCAGGGATTGATAACCCTGATGAAGCAGGGGATAGACGAGGCCGCGCGGGAGTTGGAAGGGGATTTTCCCGTGGAGCTGGCCATCCGCTCGCAAAAACTGTCCCGGGCCGGCGAATTGCTGGATGCGGAGAACCCTGCCGTAGTGGAAGCCCTGGAAGCGTATTACGGCGCGTATCATAACCGTTACCTTCTGACCGGCAGTCAGGCTCTCGAAGAAAGGGCCGCGCTTTTCGAGGGCGGAGACGAGGCGCCCGCCTGGCGGCTGCGCCTGGGAACCGTGTGGCTGGGGGAAATGGGCAAGGACGGAGAGCGCGCGCAATTGCTGATGCGCACGGGAGCGCTGCAAGGCCAGGTGTTCGTCTGGCGTGAAAATCTGGGAGCGGAGGTCATGGATAAAACCCGCGTGACCATTCGCCAAGCGGTGGAAGGCGACGGCGAAGTCTCGCCGCCTCTGGATGTATTGCAGAACAAAAGCCTGGGCGCCGCATTGAGTCGCGGGCAGGCGCCCGGAGCCTGGGCGGCCATGGCAGCCTGGTTCCGTTCCGGCGGCGTCGTCATGTACCCCATCATCATGGTGGCCCTGTTCGCCGCCTTTTTATCGGCAGGCCGCTTTTGGGTTTTTGCCCGGCGCGGCACCCGTCCCCAAACCTTCATGAACGGACTGCGCCCCCTGCTCGATCAGGGGAAATTCGCGGAAGCCCGGCAATATTGCCAAAACTCGCAAACCAGCCTGGGAGACACCTTGGGCGCCGTATTGGGCCGGGCCGGCCAGGACCGTGAAGCCGCCGAAAAAACCGCGCAGGAAGCCATGCTCCGCGAAGTTCCCGCCTTGGAAAAATGGATGCCGTTGATTGCCACGCTGGCCGCCGTGGCGCCCTTGATGGGATTGCTGGGGACGGTATCGGGTATGATAACCCTGTTCCAGGTGATTACCACGGCAGGCACCAACGACCCCAAGATCTTGGCGGGAGGCATTTCGGAAGCCCTGGTGACCACCCAGGCGGGACTGGTCATCGCCATACCCGTGCTTTTGGTGCACGGCGTGCTTTCCAACCGGCTCGACAATATCAACTCGGCGCTGAACGTGCATACGCTCGAAGTATTGAACCGTCTGTGGCCCGCGGGCGAAGGGGCTCGTTCATGAAATGCCCTTTCATGAAACGCTTTTTTTTCGCGGATGCCCCGACTCGCGGCGCGCAGGAATCCGCGTCATGATGCTCGACGGTTTATACGGCACGCTTACCGCGGGTGGATGGGTGATGCTACCCATTTTCCTGGTGGGTGCCTGGGGCTTCTATCTGCTCCTCAGCACTTATGCGGCCATCCGGGCCGACCTTTATCGCCGCGACTTCAAAATCACCCTGGAAAAAATCCGGGCGCGCCTACTGGCGGGAGATCAAGTCGGAGCCGAAGCGGTAGCCGCCGCGGGAAAGGGCGTGCTGTCGAAATCCCTGGAAATCGTGCTGCGCAACCGCCATCTTTCCGAGCGGGCCTTGCGCCGCCTGCTGGAGGAGAAGTTGAGCCTGCTGCTCCATCCCCTCGACAGCAACCTTCCCCTGGTGGCCGTGCTCGCCGCCGCCGCGCCTTTGCTCGGGCTCTTGGGCACGGTGACGGGAATGGTGCACACCTTCGACGTCATCACGGTGCACGGCAACCGCAACCCCGTCCTTTTGGCCGACGGCATTTCCGAAGCGCTAATCACCACCCAGTCGGGACTTCTCATCGCCTTTCCCTTATTGCTGCTGCGCCATCGCCTTTCGGACCGCATTACCTGGCTCAACAGCCAGGTCGAACTGGGCGTCAGCGCCTTATTGAACCAGATTTACCGGCACCAGCAAAACGCCTGAGGAAAATTTCATGGAACCTTTCCTAATGCCCCGTAAGAAAAACCCATCCCCGAACGTGGATATTGCCCCGCTTATGGACATGGTTTTCATTCTGCTCATTTTCTTCGTGGTAACCTCGACGTTTACCCAGGAAACCGGAGTGGATGTGGAAAAGCCGCAAGCCCAATCGGCGCGTTCGCTTAAGTCGGAAAACATACTCATCGCCATCACCCGCGAGGGCACCCTGCATTTGAACGAACGGCAAATCGACGCGGCCGGTCTCAAGGACGTGCTGGAGCGCATGCTTCGGGCCAATCCCGAACGCGACGTCGTCTTGATGGCCGACCGGCGTTCGGAAACGGGAATCCTGGTCAAGGTCATGGACATCTGCAATCTGGCCGGCGCCAAAAAAGTTTCTGTGGCGGCGCTTTCGGAATGAAGATGACCGCATCCACCTGGTACAGGCAAGCAAACGATACGGAGTCGACCCGTTGAAAAAGCTGTTATTAGGCCTATGCTCCGCCTTTCTCAGCGCTTTGCTCATTCTGAGCATTCCGCTTTTGAATATGACGCTCAGCGGTTGGCGAGGCGCCAAGGAAGAAATGCGCATCGTCGCCCGGGCCGAAGTGCGTAAAGTCGACTTGGCCAAACCCAAGGAGCAACCCCAGCGTGAAATCAAGCGGCCGCAAAGACCCAAGCCTATAACCGCCCGCACGCCTTCGGGACCTCGCTTCGCCATGGATCTGGGCGTGGCCGGGGCGGGAGGAGCCACGGTTCCCATGCAAATGACCAACCGTTCCGGCAGCGGAAATGCGGGAGGCGACGAGGGCGTCGATGACTTGCCTGAGGCGCAAGGCAGGCCCTCGCTCCGGATTCCTTCCGAGTTGCAAGCCGCCGAGAGGGACGCCATGCTTGTCCTTTCTTTTTGCGTGGATGCCTCGGGGCGTCCGTATGATATCCGGGTGGCGGAGGAAAATCCCACCGGATTGGGATTGGCACAGGCGGGACGGGAAGCCTTGCAGGCGACGGTATTCCGTCCGGCCCGTAAAGGCGGGTCGGCGGTGGCGTTTTGCGGCATGGAACAACCCTTCGAGGTGCGCTTTGGCGGTTAGGTGGGCGACACTCATCATAGTAGCGGCCGGGATTTCCTGGACGCAGGCGGCCGAACCGGCACCCGCAAAGGTTCCGACACCGGAGGTGCAACCCGCACAATCCCTGGTGGACCAGGGAAACGAATTCTACCGGCGCGGCGAATTCGCCAAAGCCCTTATTCTTTATCGCAAAGCCGAGGAAAGGGAGGCGGACGCCGCCCTTATCGCATTCAATATCGGCAATTGCCTTTATCAATTGAATCGCATGCCCGAAGCCGCGGCGGCGTTCCGAAAAGCCGTGCGTAGCGGCGACGGGAGCCATGCGCCTTCATTGTTCAACCTGGCGAGCGTCCTTTTTCGATTGGGACATTACGGTGAATCCATCGCGGCCTATCGCCGCGGATTGCAGCTGGATCCGGAAAACGGCGACGCCTGGATTTATCTGGCCGATGCCTATGCCCGCACCCGTGACGCGGTGGGCGCCCTCCGCGCCATCGAAAAAGCCCGCGCCCTCGCACCCGACGACGTTTCGCTGATTTATCAGCAGGCGGAGATGCATACGGCCCTGGGTGAACTGGAAACGGCCGTCAAACTCGTGCGCGAAGCGTCGCTGCGTCATCCCGACGAAGTGGATTTCCTGTTTTACGTGGGAGACCTTTATCGCTCGCAGAACCGGTTCGCGGATGCCGCCGCCGCTTACCGCGAAGGCTTGGCCCGACGTCCTGACGATAAGGAGTCGTTGTATAAATTGGCGGATGCGCTCGCCCTGGACGACAAACCCTTTCTGGCCATGGAGCAATTGCAAATAGCCCTTTCGCTCAAACCCGACTATGCGGATGCCGCCATTTTTCTCGGCAACCTCGCCTACGATGCGAAATGGTGGGACCGCGCGCAAGCGGCCTATTTACAAGCTTGGCGAACCGGCAATCGCGAAGGCTTGGAAGGGTTGCGGAACATGGCCTATGAGTACCATCAGCAGGGCCTGACCTCCCGTTCGGTGGAAGTGCTGGAAAGCGCCTTGAAAACGGATCCCGCCCATCGCGAATTACGCCTCGAAGTCGAGACCTACCGCGCTCTCCTGTCTCCCGATTCCGCCCCTTAATTCCGGGCGATTCCGGACGAAGCGGGTCGGATGGGATTCCGTATTCCTATATTACTGACAGATGCCCACAACGCTCAAAATTCTTTTCGTGGAAGACTCCGAGGACGACTCGCTGTTGATTTTGGAAGAGCTGCGCCGGTCGGAATACGACCCGGAATGGCGGCGGGTGGATAGGTTGGTCGATTTCCGCCATGCCCTGGAAAGTTCCGCCTGGGACGCGGTCATCTGTGATTACAATCTTCCCGAATTCGACGCTCCGGCCGCGCTTTCAGTGATGCGCGAAAAGGGGATCGATATTCCCTTTATCGTGGTTTCGGGCGCCGTAACCGAAGAAATCGCCGTGCGCACCATGAAGGCGGGTGCCCAGGATTTTTGCAGCAAGCACAACCTCGCCCGTCTCGCCCCGGCGCTGGGCCGTGAATTGCGGGAATCCCGCGAAAGAGTCGCCCGCCGGGAAGCTGAAAAAGCCTTGGAATCAAGCCGCGCCCACGTAAGGCTCCTGCTGGAATCCCGTTTCATCGCCGTGTTCTTCGCCGACGAAGCGGGTCGGCTGCTGGAAGCCAACGCCGCTTTTTCCGAATTGCTGGGTTACGACACCGAGGATGTACGCACGGGACAGGTGGATTGGAGCAAATTGGTACCGCCGGGCATTCCCTTTCTCACTCCCGGAGCCTTGCGCGAATTGCACGATACGCGCCGGCTGGCGCCCATGGAAAAAGATCTGGTGCGCAAGGACGGATCCCTTTTGCACGCCGTCATGGGCGGAGCCGTGCTCGAAGAGGAGAAAAACCGGTTCATCGGCTTCATCCTGGACGTGAGCCGGCTGAAAAAAACCGAAGCGGCCCTGCAAAAGAGCGAAGAGCAATTGCGTCAATCCCAGAAAATGGAGGCCATCGGCAAGTTGGCCGGGGGCATAGCGCATGACTTCAACAACCTGCTCACCGCCATCAACGGGTACAGCTCGCTGGCATTGGCGCAAATCGAAAAAGACCATCCGCTCCAAAACGCCTTGCACGAGATCAATAAGGCGGGCGAAAGAGCGGCCGCGCTTACCCAGCAACTCCTGGCCTACAGCCGCAAGCAGGTGATGGCGCCCAAGCGCCTCAATCTCAACGACGCATTGTCCGAAATGCACAATCTTCTTTCCCGTCTCATCGGCGAAGACATCGATTTGCTGATGAACCTCCACCCCGACATCGGACTTATCAAAGCCGACCCCGGTCAATTGCAACAGGTGATTTTGAACCTGGTGGTCAATGCCCGCGACGCCATGCCCGAAGGGGGCACCATCATCGTCGAGACGGCCAAGGCGCGCTTGGATGAAACCTATGTGAGAAAGCGCCCGGCGGTGCTGGCGGGAGAATACCTCCAGCTATCCGTTTCGGATACCGGGCTGGGAATGGACTCGGCCACCCGCGAAAGGATTTTCGAACCTTTTTTCACCACCAAAGCCGTGGGCCAGGGATCGGGGTTGGGGCTTTCGATGGTGGACGGCATTATTTCCCAAAGCGGCGGCTATATATTCGTGTACAGCGAAGCCGGCATCGGCACCACTTTCAAGATTTACCTGCCCATCGATTCGGGAGAAGAATCCGAAACCTCGCGTTCCAGCGGAGCCATGGCGACCAACGGCCACGGCGATGAAACCATTCTGCTGGTGGAGGACGAAAAGGCGGTAAGGCAATTCGCCCGCCGCGTCTTGGAAATGAACGGCTACACGGTTCTTGAGGCGGTGGACGGCCGCGATGCCTTGAAGGTATTGGAAAGCAGCCCAGGCCCTCTGCACCTGCTTTTGACCGACGTGGTGATGCCCCGCATGAACGGACGGCTGTTGGCCGAAGAGGTGGTATCAAGATCCCCCGATACCGCCGTGATTTTCATGTCGGGCTATACCGACGACGCCATTCTCAGGCACGGACTGTTGCACACCACGGCGCAGTTTCTGCAAAAGCCGTTTTCCGCCCAAAAGCTGGTCAAGCTCATCCGGGAATCGCTTGATTTAGGTCCCCAAAGCTCCGGCGGTTCATGATGAAAAATCCGCCGGACATCGCCCTGAAGGCAAGGTGGGGAGTTTTCCGACTCACCCCCCTCGTGGCGGGTTCGGCGCTGGTCATCCTGGGAGCGCCGGCCTTAATGGGCTGGTCCACCCGTATCGAAGCCTGGTTGCAGCCGGGCGGTCTTTTTCCCTTCTCCCTGGTCATGACTTCGCTTCTTTTGGTGTGCACCGGCGTCTCGCTCCTATGCCTCGGACTTAATCTTCGCCGCGCTTCCAATGCCGGCTTGCTTGCCACCCTGCTCCTGCTGCTTCCTTCGCTGCTTCATTATCTTCTCGGTATCGATTTTTCGATGCCGGGATTGACGGAATCGGCTGAGAGGGGACCTCATTCGCTGATCCTGCCTCTCAATACCGTCATCGGAATGACGGTGGCCATTATGGGGCTCGGAGCGGCCAATCGGGCAGGCAAAACCTATCCGCATTTCGTCGCCTTGTGCGGATCGCTGACGGTGTCGGTGGGGTTCGCGGCTTTTCTGGGATTCCTCTTCGATATCGAAGGCGCCTATGCCTGGACCGAATTCGTCCCCATGTCCGCCCCCATGTCCTTTGTGGGTTCGCTGGGACTGTCGCTGGCGGGCGCGAGCCTCCTGGTCATCGCCTATTCGCTGGCTCGCAGAAGCGGCGGCGAGGGTGACAGCGCCGCGACCGTGTTTCTCCTGCCTCTTTTCCTGGGAGTATCCGCCCTTACCCTGGTACTTTGGCAAGCGCTGCTCAGTTTGGAAACCGAGCAAATGCGCCGGTTGAGCCGCGCCATGCTGGACGCGGTGAGAATCGAACTGCGCACCGAACTCGATGCGCGGATGTTCGCCATGGACCGGATGGCGGCCCGTTGGATCAGCTCGGAAGAGTTGGTCCCCGGAACGGCTCGCGTCCGCGCCAATGCCGCCGTGAAGGGCTGGCAGGCCGACGCGCTGCTTTTCGTAAAAGATTTTCCCGAATACCGTTTCATCCATTGGGCGGACACCTCAGGCAACATTGCCGTAACCGTATCGCCGTATGCGAAGGAGGGAGAAATCCCATTCCCCCTTGATGTGAAGACGGGAATTTCGGACTCCCTCCGGAACCAGGCTTTGGTGCATGGAAAAACCCTCATCGCCGGCTCGACCTTGGTGGAAGAGGCTTACTCTCCGTTCCAACTGGTGACTCCCATCGGCTTACCGGGCTCCTTGGAAGGCTTTTTCATCGTGGATTTGCATTCCGAAGCCTTTTTCAAATCGGTGTTGGAGGGGATTTTCAACCTGGAATACGACGTATCCATCAGCCAAAACGGGAAACTGCTTTACGCCAGCGCCCCCCAACAGGATGCCGCCATGCCATACGCGGTGCAGGGCGACTTTCTGCCGGGCGAAAACCCGTGGCAAATTCTCATTTGGCCCAGGCAGAGGGCGCTCGAAAACGTCAGGTCCCCCTTGCCCACCGTGGTCCTTTTCGCGGGCTTGGTGATGGGGCTGCTGCTTACCGCGGCCGTGCATCTCAGGGAGGTGGCTTCCAAGCGGCTGGCCGTGACCGAATCCATCAATGCGGCGCTGCAACGCGAAGTCCAGCTGCGTACCTTGGCGGAAGCCAACCTGTTGCGTAAGAACGAGGAAATCGAAAAACAAAACCGTCTGGTTCAACTTACCAATACGGAGCTGGAGGCTTTCAGCTATTCCGTCTCCCATGATTTGAAGACTCCGCTTCGCAGTATAGACGGATTCAGCCGGACGCTGTTGACTCGTTATGAAAAGACCCTGGATGAGCAAGGTCAGGACTATTTACGCCGCATCCAATCGGCCGGAAGACGGATGACCGCTTTGATTGATGCTCTGTTGAACCTATCCCGCCTGACCCGCTCCGAAATCCATCGGAACCGGGTGGATTTGAGTTCGCTGGCAGTGGGCCTATTGGACGAAATGAAGCGGGAGGAGCCCGGACGAAACGTGCAAACTCAGGTCGAGGAAGGCCTGCAAGTCGACGGCGATCGAAGACTGTTGGAGGAGGTGCTGGGCAATTTACTGGAAAACGCCTGGAAATTCACCGGGGGAAAATCACCGGCGGAAATCGTAGTGGGCAAAACACGCATCGACGAGAGGGAGGTCTTCTTCGTGCGCGACAACGGAGCCGGCTTCGACAGCGCTTATGCCGGCAAACTGTTCGTGCCCTTTCAAAGGCTCCATCATGAGAGCGAATTTCCCGGAACCGGAATCGGATTGGCGACGGTGCAACGGATTATCCACAAGCATGGCGGAAAAATATGGGCGGAATCCGCCGTGGGTAAGGGAGCGACATTTTACTTCACGCTCCCGGCCTCGACGAGCTCCTAAAGGTAAAAGGCCTTTTTGGGGTGGCCCCACTTTCCCTAATGTCGAGGCGCCGTTTTCCCCTCTTTGAAAGACTCGATTTCTTCGGCGATTTGTTCGCTTTCTTCGCCGCTGAAAACCTTGCGAGCCTTGGGAAAGAGGGATTTCTCCTCCTCGGCTACATGGTGTTCGACGTTTTCGTGAAGCACTTTCAACTTCGCCGACCACGATTCATGGGACTTCTCCATTTTGTCGAGTTCCTGCAACAGCTTGTCCAGCACATGATGCTCCTCGATGGATTCCAGCACCATTGAGCCCGCTTCTTCCGTATCGCGCAAACGATTATAGAAGAATTTCTCCTCGCCTTTCGAATGGGCATCCAATTCCGATTTGAGGGTTTCGAACAAATCCTCGCGCCGCCTGACCTGCCGGTCTGTCGTTTCCGCCAGTTCTTCGAGCAGCTCCTTGACTTTTTCGTGGTCCCTGTGAAGGTATTCGTAAACTTGCATATCAACCTCCCTATCATTCCGCTTATCGGCCCGGAATGAAGGCCCTTTCCATAAATAAACCTTTTATACTGGGAAACGGATAGGAGGTTTAATCGCGGCAGCGTATGGCCTCGGCCAAAAGGCCGATGGCGAACAAAATGAAGGAATTGGTGATCAACAAAAGGGAGGTCTGGGCGATATTCAAAGCCAGAATGTCGCGCACCAGAAACCCCGCGCCCAACAGGAAGAAGGCGATGCTGGCGGGCAAAAAGAATTTGAGCGGATTGAAAAGCACCAGCGTGCGCAAAATCAGCATGGTGAAATTCATCAGTGCCTTGACCTTACGGATTTTCGAGACTCCCACGCGCGGAAGGTATTCTATGGGAATGAACCGGACCCGATAAGGGACGTAAAGGGCGCCCAAGGTAATGGTACTGGTAAGGGAAAAACCGTTGGGCAGCAGGCGGAACAAATCGAGCGCCAGGGGACGCGTGAAAATCCGCAATCCGGAATTGATGTCTTGGATGGGATAATCAACGGCATAGGAGGCGATGGCATGCAGAAATCCCTTCGCCAACCGCCGCATGCCCCTTTCGGGAGGCCTTTGCCCGATAATCATCTCGCATCCGCCCATTTGCCTGAAAAGCCGCGGTATGTCACGGGGATTGTAGGTGCAATCCGCATCGATGATGGCCACATAATCGGTGTCGGCATTGCGAATGCCGATTTTTATGGAGGCGCCGTAGCCGCGATTGCGGTCGAGACGAATCGACTCCGCTCCCAAACCTTCCAATATTCCATCCGAACCGTCGGTGGAGCCGTCATCGACATACAGGACCCTGCAGTCCAAGCCCGCTTCGTCGAGGGCTGAGCGCAGGCTTTTATCGAAATCGGGAAGCGCCTCGGCTTCGTTATGCATGGGAATAATGATCGAAAGGGAGCCCGGCCATTTGAATTCCGAATCCCTGCTCATGCGGGAACCGCTCGCGACAAGGGGAATGGATCCGGAAATCCTCGGTTGGGTGCCGGGCTTGTTTGACATAGTTATACCTTCATTATTTCACTCTTCGAGGGAGAATACCACCCGCGCCTTAAAGAAATCGCCTGTGGCGACTCCTGTTTAATAATGGTATGGTTTGCCTTCCAAGCCCATGCGTACATTGAATCCCGATATTCCGGACCGATGGCTTAAAGGCACGGAAATTCTGGCCGTGATTGCGGTACTGGGATGGGGTCTCTATTTCGTTTGGCTGCGCTTCAGCCATTACGGGCTCCCCCACGGGGACGAGGGTTCCTGGATGAGCGTCGCCGTGGAATTGGCGCGGGGGAACGGCTTCACCACCCGGTGGCTCGAAAACCATTGGCTTACCCCTTACTCTCTGCCCCGTCCGGATGATTTCCGCTACCCCGGGCTGACCTTGTTATTGGCATCGGCGTTTTGGATCACCGGCCCGTCGCTGAATGCGGCTTTTACCGTGATCACCCTGGTTTATTTCGGCTTCGCCTTGTCGGTTTTCTTCCTGGTCCGGCGCCTCTATGGCCGCTATACCGCCCTGGGGTCGCTGCTGCTCACCCTTTTCTCCCTGCACCAATTGCATTGGAATACCCTGGTTTATTCGGAGGGGCTGTTCGGTTTGATTATGGTCGGAGTGATAGCCCATTCCACCCGCAACGGCGAAGCCAAACGGGGGTGGTGGGTTCTGCTCGGGGCCGGGGTAGGCGCACTTTATCTGGTGCGCCCCAACGCCCTTTTATTCGTGCCGGCGATTGTCTGGCATTTTTTACGGCGCAGAAAATCGCATTCCCTCCCCTGGCCCCATTTGGGATTCGCCTTGCTCGCCATGGCTTTGGTCATGTCTCCCTGGTTGTTGCGCACCGCCTGGCAATTCGGCAATCCGTTTCATATAGCGGGCAATGCCGGATTGCTGCGGGCCTCCAGCAGCGAACCCACCACCCTTTCCCTGGTGGAATTCCTCACCCGGCATGGCGTGCTTTTTCCTTTGGAACGTGTGATAAAAGGCATAGGAGGTTTTTGGAAGGCGCTCGACTTTTACGAACATGGCCGCCAAATATTACCCTTGGCCGCGGTGGCAGGCGCCCTTCTGTTCCGCCGTCCCTTTTTCAGTCCCTTCGCCTCAGCCGGATATCTACTTTCCTTCTCGGCTTGCATCTATGTATCCTACGGCTCCTGGGCCGGGACACGTTATTTCAGCGCCTTTCTTCCCCTCTTGTTCGCCTTCGGGTTGGCTGCGGTTTTCCAGGGAATCCGGGGAGCCGCTTCGCTGCCGGTTTTCGGAAATCGGGGCGCCCTGGTGAAACATTCGCTGTCCGGTCTGGTATTGGTGGCGCTCGCGTTCACCTTTTACCATCCCCACCGTTTTTTCATCAGGCAATATAGCGGTCCATCGGAATGGAGAAGCGAGTTGCAGGAACATTTGAATATTCACGGCGAAATACTCGAGCCTGGAGAAGCCTATTATGCCCGCCGCCTCTGCCAGGTGAACTTCCTTACCTCGGCGCAATGCATCGGTCTCCATGAGTTCAGGGATTCGCTGTGGGTGGACAGAAGCAGGCGGCAATTTTCACCCCGGTATGTTATGCTTACGCATACGGAAACGCGGGATGAATCCTTGCGCCGGGCATTATCGCAAATGGAAAGGGACGGATTGCGGCTCGACACATTAAGAACCGGAAAAGCGGCGGTTTATTTCCGGATTCGAACCCAGGAAGAATGATGGGATCCTCCGACTTGAACCGGGCGCGTGATACCGGGCTGGCGTTGGTACTGGCCCTGCTTATCATCCACCAATTCCGCGAAGGCGGATTATGGACCGCCGGAGCCTTGCTTGCCCTGGTGCTGGCCAT
Source organism: uncultured Bifidobacteriales bacterium (assembly GCA_964401245.1). Lineage (GTDB taxonomy): Bacteria > Fibrobacterota > Fibrobacteria > UBA11236 > UBA11236 > JBGTHM01. The sequence goes on from CAYNXV010000006.1 coordinate 25,961, forward strand.
GGCTGCGCCGGGTCTGTTCCGTTTTCTGGTTGCGCCCTGGTACGGATTCTCTGAGAAACTGGGAGCGGTGATGTCAAAAGTGATTCTGACTCTCATCTATCTCCTTATCGCCACTCCCGTAGGCCTGGCGCGCCGGTTGACGGGAGCGGATCCGATGCGAATCAAGCAATGGAAAAAAAGCCGGAATTCCGTTTTCACCGCCCGGGAGCATACCTTTACCAAACGGGATTTGCAGGCTCCGTATTGAAACCGCTGTAGTGAAACCGCCTTATTGAAACAATTCACCGAGGGATAAAATGGATCTCATCAAGGATTTGTGGGGCTTCATGAAGCACCGGAAAAAATTCTGGCTGCTTCCCATCATTCTCATCATGTTGCTTTTCGGCGGCCTGATAGTGCTTTCCAGCGGCTCGTCCATCGCACCTTTCATCTACACGCTTTTTTGAAAAACGACATGCCCCGGCGAGTGCTTGGAATTTCCGCATTTTACCACGACAGCGCAGCGGCATTGCTGTGCGACGGGGAGATTTTGGCGGCCGCCCATGAAGAGCGCTTTACCCGCAAAAGGCATGACGAGACCTTTCCCCTCCACGCCGTGCGCTACGTTCTGGAAGAGGCGGGCATCGCCGCCGACGAAGTGGATGCCATCGCCTTCTACGACAAACCGTTTCTCAAATTCGAAAGACTGCTGGAAACCTATCATGCCTTCGCGCCCAAAGGCCTGCGGAGTTTTTGGCAAGCCATGCCGATTTGGGTGCAGCAGAAACTTTTCCTGAAAAGGGCTTTATGGCAGGGCCTGGAAGAGGCCGCGGGCAGACCGCTCAAGCGCAGGCCCGAATTGCTCTTTCCCGAGCATCATCTTTCCCATGCCGCCAGCGCCTTCTATCCCTCTCCCTTCGATGAGGCCGCCATTTTAACAGTGGACGGAGTGGGCGAATGGACCACCACCTCCATCGCCATGGGCAGCGGACCATCCATCAAGGTTTTACGCGAACTGGCCTTCCCCCATTCCTTGGGACTGCTATACAGCGCCTTCACCTATTTTCTCGGATTCAAGGTGAACTCGGGCGAATACAAATTGATGGGACTGGCGCCTTATGGGGCTTCCGGAAGCGCGTCCGTGGCTGCCTATAAGGAAAAGATTCTGGCGGAGTTGGTGGATATCCGGGATGACGGTTCGTTGCTCCTCAACCTTGACTATTTCGATTTTCCCGTAGGCTTGCGCATGTGCCGCGACGATAAATGGGAAGCGCTGTTCAAAAGACCCCGCAGGGAATCGGAAAGTCCCCTCACCCAAGCCGACATGGATTTGGCCTTGGCCGCTCAAGAGGTGACCGAAGAGGTGATGCTGCGGTTGGCCCGCACCGCCCGCGCCCTGACCGGATGCCCGAACGTGGTATTGGCGGGAGGCGTGGCGCTCAATTGCACGGCCAACGGCAAATTGCTCCGGGAAAAGATATTCGAAAACATGTGGATTCAACCCGCCGCCGGCGATGCCGGGGGAGCCCTGGGCGCGGCCTACGCAGCCTATCATTTGGGAATGGACGGCCCGCGGCCGAACCGCAGCCAAAGCGATTCCATGCAGGGCGCCTACCTGGGACCGCGCTTTTCGGAAGACGAGATAGCCCGGGTCACTCGCCGACATGATGCGCCCTTCCGGCGCGCCGAATCGATGCAGGCCCTTTGCGATGAAGTGGCGGGCCTTTTGGCTGAAGGCGCCGTGGTGGGATGGTTTCAGGGGCGGATGGAATGGGGGCCTCGCTCCCTGGGCAACCGCAGCATTCTCGGCGATCCCCGCCGCGCCGACATGCAGAAGAAACTCAATCTCAAAATCAAGTTCCGCGAAGGCTTCCGTCCCTTCGCTCCCGCGGTATTGGAGGAGGATTGCGGGCTTTATTTCGACCTCCTGGGAAAATCACCCTATATGCTGGTGGTGGCCCCCGTGCGCGAAGAGCTACGCTCTCCCCCGCCCGAAACCTCGGAAGGGGAGTCTCTGCTGGATAGGCTGTATCACCAGCGCTCCGCCTTTCCCGCGGTAACGCATGTCGATTATTCCGCCCGCGTGCAAACCGTCGACGCCGCCACCAATCCACCCTTCCGGCTTCTGCTCGAAGCCTGCAAGCGGCATACCGGCATGGGGATGCTGGTAAACACCAGTTTCAATGTACGCGGCGAACCCATCGTACTGAATCCCGAACACGCCTATCGCTGCTTCATGCGCACGGACATGGATTATCTGGTCATGGAGGATTTCCTTTTCGATAAGCGGAATCAGCCTCCGTGGATCGAGACCGAGGGGGACGGACTCCCCGAACCGGATTGATGGCCGAAATTTCCACACCCTCGTCGGGAAAAAGTCTTATCAAAAGCGTTGGGGCGAACGGCGCGCTATTTATAGGCTCCCTCTTCGTCGGCTTTCTGCTGGTAGAAGTCTCGCTGCGTCTTTTTGCTCCCGTGCATAGCTCTATTTACCAACCCGACGACGTAGTTCTTCACAAACACGTTCCCATGGGTCGCAAGGTATTCGTCGATCACCCGGAAAATAGCCCGCGCGGAATTTCCGTGAAAATCAACAGTCTGGGTTTCCGCGATCGGGAATTCACCCCGCAGCCGGCCGGAAAGCGGATGCTGGTCTATGGCGATTCCTATATCGCCGCCGAATTTTCTCCCGCCGAAAGCACCTTCGTCCGGTTTCTGGATGATAAGCTGCCGGATTGGGAAGTGTTGAACGCCGGTGTGGTGGGCTACGGCCCCGATCAAATCCTATTGCGGCTGGAAAAGGAAATACCGCTTTTCACTCCCGACCTCATCGTGGTAGCGCTATTCTCAGGCAACGACTACGGCGACCTTGTCCGCAATAAAATCTTTCGTCCCGGTCCCGACGGAACTCCCCTTCGAAATGATTATGTATTGAGCCGCGCATTACGGGACGATATGCGGAGAGCGGCTTTTCCCCAAGGTTTATCGCGCCTGCAATTATGGCGGCATTATATGCGCAGCCGCGAACGGAATTATCTGGATGACGAGTCGATCCGGAATTATCTCCATGATATCCTGCAACGCGCCTCCGCGGCTGCGGATGCCCAATTCGACGATTTCGTCGTAAACGCGAACGATACCGTCTACAATCTTTTTTCCGATAATTACGACGCCGATTTGGCCTTTCGTCCCCGCGCGCGCTCATCGCTTTTCAAAGTCGAATTGATGGACCAGGTATTGGGAGAAATAGCCCGGCTCGCCGATAACCACCGCCTGCCGCTGTTAGTGCTGGTCATTCCCGCTCCCACCGACATCTGCCCGACTTACGACATCTCCGTAGATAAAAATACCTACCCGGAATACGAACCGGCGCGTCTGACTTCCGTATTGACCGGTTTATCTCTTCGCCACCGAATTCCCACGCTCAACCTTTTCGAAGCCTGGAGCGGGGAAGACGCATGTCCTTATTATTTTCGCTATGGTAACAACCATTGGAACGCCGACGGCCAGGAAAAAGCGGCGGAGAGGTTTGCGGATTTTCTCCAGGGTCACGGTTTATGGGGGAATGTCGCTAAGTAAGGCATTTGTGTCAGGAACAAATCAGCTGCCTGGGTGGGAGTGAGTCCGGTATTTTTTCCGGCGGCGGCAATACCCAGGTAGTTTCTCAAGGTTTCATCCCGCGAGAGCCGGTTCATGGCCCGCGCCAAATCCTGGGCCTGGTTTTCCTGGAAGAGCAGTCCGGTTTTTTCAGAATCAATCGCATCCGTAATTCCCACGGTTCTCGCCCCGATGGTAGGTACTCCGAAGGCAGCCGCCTCCAGGATGGTGGTGCACAATCCCTCGGCGCGTGAAGGGACGATGAGCGCATAGGATTTCCGCAATAATTCGCTCATGCCCGCTGGAGAAACCGGCGCTTCGATGGATACCCGGCTTTGCAAACCCCACTCTATGGACTTTTCCCGCAATAAAGCTTCCAGGCTTCCTTGGCCCACCATTTTTATAGGTCGTGTATCCCCACCGGATTGCTTTGCCAAGGCAACCGCCTCCAGTATAAGCAGGGGATTTTTCACGGGCTCGAATCGACCCGCGAACAGGAAGTATTTTTCGTTCATGCCGGAAGAACCTGCTCCTCTATTCTCCGTCGCCGCTTCGAGGTAACCGGGGTCGGCAAAAGACGGCAACACGGATGCAGGAGGTATGACCCCGTAGGTGGCGGCCATCCGTTTCAGGCTTTCGGAAACGAAAAATCCATGGCTTGCCTTGCGCCAGACTGCGCGCAACAGGCTCCGCTGAAAGCTGCCCGCCCCCTCCGGTTTTCCCGCGTGTACATCGCTACCGTGATGCCAAAGGATATGCGGCACCCGCCAATAAAGTGCCAATAGGGCCCCGGCCACTCCCGCCGGCAAGGCCATATTCGAAAATACAGCCTGGGGGCGCGGCAACAAGCAGCCCCGAACCAGCGACTTGGCGAGAAAGAAGGCCATGCGGAGCTTGTCCGTTTCGAATCGGA